>JAIQZR010000001.1 GCA_021777035.1 Candidatus Scalindua sp.
GCAAAGATCGCAAAGGATAAAACTGCCGAGAAAATATACGAATATTTATGAGCCATGACTCACTTTTTCTCTCTTAGCGTTCTTTGCGGCTTTGCGTGAGCATGCTTTTACTAAAAGCCCGCCCGGAGGGCGCTAATTTAATGTATAGGAATTTCAATGTTTTGGTAGGAGCCGTCTCCCGACGGCGATCGTAAGTGTTCAAGTGTAATAATTCGGTCGCGCCAACCCGCCCCCGCCAGAATGATTGTCGGGCTGGCGAACGTACTGTTCGGTACGGGCGGGCGGGAGTTGGCTCCAACCTGCGTATTTATGCCGAAGACTTAACTTGGATTTATAGGGCCCTCTGTTTTTAAAAGTGGAAAGGCTAAACAAGTGTAAATAAAGAGGGTTAATTTATATGAAGAAGGAAATAGAATCATCTTTGAATGAGAGTATAAACATAAGGGCGGAACTCCTTTCCGGTAGTATAGGCCAGGTTGTTCAGATTGCAAACATATTGGTTGAAGCATTTAAGAGCGGACACACGTTGTACCTTATAGGTAATGGTGGAAGCGCTGCTGACGCACAACATATTTCAGGTGAGTTGGTTGGTCGATTTAAAAAGAACAGAAAACCGCTGCCGGCGCTTGCGCTGACGACAGATACATCGGTGTTAACAGCAATTGCAAACGACTTTGGATATGATCGATGTTTTGAAAGGCAGGTAGAAGCATTTGCTAAGAGTGGAGATGTTGTTTGTTGTTTAAGTACAAGTGGCAATTCTGCGAGTATTACAAATGCTGCTATATTAGCGGGAAAAATGGGGGCAAAGACTATTGCTTTTACGGGTAAAGGCGGCGGCAGTCTTAAGGATCACGTTGATGTATGCCTGGAAATCCCCTCCACAGACACGGCACGCATTCAGGAATGCCATATAACTATCGGTCACATTTTATGCTCAATAATAGAAAAAGAATTATTCGGGTAATTTCGAATAGGCAGTACATTTAACGAAAGGGGATACTAGTTGGCAAAGGCAGATAAAATGTATATTCGGTTTTGGGGCGTAAGAGGTAGTATTTGCACACCGGGCAAAGATACGGTTAAGTATGGTGGAAACACATCGTGTATTGAGGTCAGGTGTGGTAAAGAGATATTCATCCTGGATGCCGGTAGTGGAATCAGGAAATTAGGCAACAAAATATTAGAGGAAAAACCGCAACACTTAAACATTTTGTTTTCACATTTCCATTGGGATCATATACAAGGGTTTCCGTTTTTTGCTCCGGTTTTTGATAGTAAATATTCAATAACCCTGGTTGGTGAAAGAAAATTAAATTTCACTTTGGAGCAACTGTTTACTGCACAATTGATGTTTCCGTATTTTCCATTATCATTATCTGAACTTAATGCAAAGATAAGTTTTAGTGAAATAACAAGAAACGATAGCATAAAGAAAAATAATGTAACTATTAAACTTGCACATCTTAACCATCCTGGTGGGTGTATAGGATATAGGATTGAATACGGTGGGAAGTCCTTTGTTTATGCAACAGATACTGAACACTTTAGTTGTATAGACAACTCTTTATTGAAGCTGTCTTTAAATGCGGATGTTCTTGTCTATGATAGTAATTATACGGAAGATGAGTATGCCGGTAAGATAGGCATTCCAAGAACAGGTTGGGGACATTCTACGTGGACACAAGGAGTTAAAGTTGCGAAAGCCGCTAAAGTTAAAAAATTTATTTTATTTCATCATGATCCGGATCATGATGATAAATACATTGATAAGCTCGAAAAAGAGGCAAGAAAAGAATTTAAGGAATCTTACGCAGCATATGAAGGTATGGAATTAAACATTTAGGCTGTGAATGGATAACACACTCTCAATATTAATCGCATATCACGCTACAGAGGTAGTGCTGGGATTATTTACTATATTGCTGTGTGGAAGGATGTCTGTGTTAGCGCAGGGAAGACGATAGCCTATTTAGTTTCTTCATCGAGCCAGGATAGATATTTATTGGATCCTTCTATAATAGGCATAGCGATAATTTCCGGAACGTCGTAGCTGTGTAGTGTTTCCACTCTTTCGACAATTTGTTTAAATAGTTTTTTCTTGGTTTTCATTATCATCAACGCTTCCTTGTCATCGCAGATCTTTCCTTGCCAGCTATAAATTGAACGAATAGGAGAAATTATATTGGAACATGCCACTAATTTTTCTTCAACCAGTACACGCCCTATTTTTTTTGCTTCATTTATTGAGCCTGTGGTAACGTAAATTATTATGTAGTTTGACATTTAGAGGTAACCTTTAGATTAGCACTTATGGCCTGGAAACAAAATGTGAGAATGGGAAGTTATTTTTCTCAAACCCTCAGTATATCATATCAATTAACATTGGCAATCCGATTTTGCCATTAACGTATAAAAATGAAATATATATCAGACGAACTAATCAAAATTAATGAATCAGGACTTTACCGGGAAATGAAGGTTGTAGAAAACGCACAGGATACTCATATAGAAATAAAAGGCAAAATGTTATTGTCATTTTGTTCAAATAATTATCTCGGTCTTGCAAATAATCCATCTGTTGTAAAGGCGGTTAAAGACGCTGTAGAAGAGTATGGATGGGGCGCTGGCGCGTCAAGGCTGGTGTCAGGGAACATGTTACTACATGAAGCACTGGAAAATGAAATTTCAAGATTCAAAGGAAAAGAAGCAGCTCTCGTTTTCCCGACAGGATATATGGCTAATATAGGTGCTATCTCTTCTTTAGTATCTAACGGTGATTTGGTTATTTCTGATAAATTAAACCATGCAAGTATTATAGATGGTTGTAGGTTGTCAGGGGCAGACTTCAGGGTGTATGCGCATTGTGATATGCAAAAACTGGAAACAATACTGAGGAAATCTGCAAAGTACAATCGCAAACTTATTGTTACTGATTCCGTCTTTAGTATGGATGGAGATATCGCTCCACTTCCTGATATAGTTCGGATTGCTGGAAAATATGAAGCAATGGTTATGGTGGATGAGGCCCATGGTACAGGTGTTTTTGGGGAAGGTGGAAGGGGGGTTGTTGAGCATTTTAATTTGAATAAAGAGGTAGATATTGTCATGGGTACTCTGAGTAAGGCCATTGGGAGTCTGGGCGGTTATGTTACAGGTGATACCGACTTAATCAACTACCTGAGAAACAGAGCAAGATCATTCATGTATACGACGGCACTGCCACCTGCTGTGTGCGCCGCGTCAATTGCAGGGATAAAATTGATAAGAAATGACCCTTCTATTCGTGAATCACTCTGGAGAAATGTACGTTTTATAAAGGACAAGCTTAAATCACTGGACTTTAATTTAATATCATCAGAGAGTCCGATTATTCCAATTTTAATAGGAGATGCACAAAAGGCAATCGACAGGTCAAAGCTACTTTATAAAAAAGGCATTTTAATCCCTGCCATTCGCCCACCGACCGTTCCGACCAACTCCAGCCGGCTCAGGATGACGGTAATGGCAACTCATACAAAAAGTGATTTGGAAATATTACTTGATGCTTTAAGTGATATTCAGGGATAGATCTATTTTGTATTTGTATAATCTCTTCAGGATTGCAACAAAGACCGATCATTGTGATATCAGGTTTCCGGTTTGGCCCATTCTACAGTATGGAATTGTTAAACTGCTGATTTTTACACAGGGCAAAAGAGATTTTGACATGCTTTCAATGCTCAGATATAATCCCGAAGATTCAAATATTCATGTATGGTCAGTTCTCCAGGTTGACTATTTTTCGTTGTGGCTTTTGTCCGTCTGTCATTAGTGGGACAGGGAGAATAGCCTTTACTGGAATGGAATAGAAAATGAGTTCATCAAAACAACAATCAAAGTTGCAGGAAGCCAAAGCCGAGGTCTTGTCACTGCTCAATGTTCTTTCTGATAAGGTTGATTTAGAAAAGAAATTAGGCGTAAGTTACATACAGTTAGACCCGATAATAAAAAAAAGAATACCACATGGAGAGAACGTAGTTTCTCATCCGTCTACTTTAGGCCCTGATATAGATACGCACAATGAAGAGACAGAAGTTGAATTGAGCAGATCAGAGAAGATTGAAGAACTTAGAAAATTAGAAGAACAGGTAAAAAAATGTACAAAGTGTGATTTGTGTGAAAGTAGAACAAACGTGGTTTTCGGTGTTGGTGACCCGGACGCTAGACTTATGTTTGTCGGAGAAGCCCCTGGTTACTACGAGGATGAACAGGGTGAACCATTTGTAGGCAAAGCGGGACAGCTTTTAACTAAGATTATAGAATCTATAGGCATGAAGAGAAGCGATGTATATCTTGCTAATATTCTTAAATGCCGCCCACCAGAGAACAGAAACCCCAACACAAATGAAATAGTGATGTGTTCTCCGCATTCGATCAAGCAAATTGAGATAATACGTCCAGAGATAATATGTGCGTTAGGGATATTTGCCGCACAGACATTGCTGGATACGACAGAATCGATAGGTGAGCTACGAGGAAAATTCTTTGAATATCAAAAAGCAAAACTCCTGGCAACATATCATCCTGCTTATCTGCTGAGGAATCCTGATGATAAGAGAAAAGTATGGGAAGACATAAAGAAGGTACGGGATTATTTGCGGGAAGGTTCTGCTTAGGTTGATCCAGCCACGAGGTTACCAGGATACAAATTTATGCATAGAAAATTTTAATGTTTTGGTAGGAGCCGTCTCCTGACGGCGATCGTAAGCGTTCAGATGCGATAATTCGGTAGCCAACTGGAGTTGGCTCCTACCTGCGTATTTTACGTACATTAACAACAGAAAAATATGGTAATAATCCAAAACGCAAATTGGGTCAGTGACTGTTTTTTTGTAAGACTGTAAACTATAGAAGGTATTCTACTCTCCCTGACTAATAATCTTCCGATTCTCGTTTGACATACAGTTTAAAAGAATTTGCTTACTTTCATTTAAAAGATTAGAGCAATTATTTGACTCCTTCTCATCTTTAACTATCTGTATGCATTGAGTTAATTTATCTAATACTTTGGATAAAAATTCCTTTTGCCGTTTGGTAAAGATTATAGGCCTTTCCGGTGTATATTTTGTAAACTCTTTAAACTCTGCAATCAGAGTTTCCTCAAGGACTGAAAGTCCATCACCGTTTAAGGCAGATACCTGACATATTGGTTCAAAAGTTTTTCTCACAAGTGTTGATATGTCTAATTTACAAGGCAGGTCTGCTTTATTCAATACCGGGTAAATGGGTGTTTTAATATCAGTGTTATCTGCTTTCTGCAACTTAAGCGAATCAATAAACGTTACTATTTCCTCATCCTCTTTTTCCGCCGGTTTTGAACTATCAAATACCACGACTATTTTGTCTGCCTCTCTTAACTGTTTTTTACTCTCCTGAACACCAAGTTTTTCTACCTCGTGATCTGTTTCTCTGATACCCGCAGTATCTATTATTGTTAATGGTATGCCATCAATTGAGATCATTTCGTCAATCGCATCTCTTGTGGTACCAGGCTCTTCGTGTGTAATTAGTCTGTCTTCTTTCAGTAGTGCGTTAATTAACGTAGATTTACCCGCATTCGGTTTACCCGTAATGATAAGTTTCTGTGGTGAAGTGATTGCGCAGCCGAAGGCTGCAGTTGCCAGCAACTCTCTTAAATGAATGCATATGGATTTCAATGTTGATAACACTTCGACTCCGCTCAGTATGACATTGTTTAGAATATTCGGTGTGGCATCATCCTGAGCGGAGTCGAAGGATCGCTTTTTGTCGTGATAGTGGCCTGATTTGCCGTTGATATGGGTTGGAGATGATTTGTTATTATTACATTCTTTTAACTGTATAACTGCATCTTGTATATAAGAAGCCAATGCTCCATTATATTGATCGAGAAGAACCTTCACTCCCAATTTTGTTTTTGCCATGGGTATTTCCAGCAAAGCTTCTTCCTGAATAAGGTCGATCTTATTGTTTGACAGGGAATGGCTGGTCAGTTTTTCCCAATGGACTTCTTTTGCTCCTGCGGAGACTACGCATTCAAGTGTCTTCTTTACTGCCAGGATCCCACCATGGCAATTGACTTCGACTAAATTTTCTCCGGTAAAACTATCCTCTTTTCTGAGTACGTTTACAATAACCTCGTCAACGGTTGAATCGTCTGAATATATATCGCCGTAATAGAGTCTATTTGACTCTGCATTTCTCAAATCATTCTGTTTCTTACCCTTGAATATCGTGTTTACGATTGTCAGTGAGTCTGGCCCGGATACCTGTATTACTCCGATACCTCCTTCACCAATAGGTGTAGAAATAGATGCAATAGTTTCATTTTTCATCGTGTTTTCATATTAACAGACTTAGACTGTGTTTCAAACAAGAGTTTCTTGTCAAACGGAGCTGGGTGTGGCCTGGTTTCAGTCCAGATTAGTATTGATTCTAGAAGAATTATTATTCCTGCCCAAATATGCAGTGACCTGTGTAGCTCCTTACTTGTAACTATACTGAACATCCAGGCCCCAGCGATTAGTGTAATTATTAGCGCATGTGGCTTCAAAAGTATCGATCTCTGAAACCTGTTTTTGGTTTTAAGAGTGATTTCATAAGGTTTTTCTCGTCCCCTCAACGCTTCGAAAAATCCAATTAGCATATATGGCCACTTTGCAAGGTAAAGGATTTTACTTCTCCAGTGAATTCCCCACTCTGTACATATGTCCAGGAAAAAGCGCTGTTTATAGAGATTGACTGTTCCAAGAACAAAACCCAGCAGCGCCAGCTCTTTAAAGGTACTGTACTTAACAAAAGCCGGGGTGATCCCAGTTGCCAACATGAAAGCAAAAAGGCATGTGATAAACAGGGATTCCAGGCCCCTTAAGTAGTAAAGACCGTGAAGTAAGGCCGCTATCTTTTCAATATGTTTCAGTTTACTTACCAGTTTAGGGTATACTCTCATTTTGATATCCAAAACTGAATGAGACCAGCGCAACTGCTGCTTGATGTAGCCTGGCCAGTCAACTGGTGTTATACCCTTTGCCATAATCCTGGGAATGTATACTCCATTCCAGCCATTAGCCCTATACTTGAGTGTGATAAGTAGGTCATCTGCATTATGGGCTGCAAATCCACCAACTTCTTTAAGTGCGGTTAGGCGTTGAGCAGTATGACAACCTATGACAATAGGGTGTCCCAACCCATGGTATGCCATTTGTGTGACTGAGTAGTATTCGTATGTTTCCTCCGCAGCTCCACGAGCAATAAAACTAGCCGGTTGGTTGTAATATACCTGAGCAGCTTGTACGTAGCCAATGGTAGGAACGTTAAAGTAACCAAGGACTTGCAGGAGAAACTCCTTTTTCGGGACGTGATCCGGGTCAAAATTGACTAAGATTTCGTAGTTATCAAATCCTTTCTCATAAAGCCATGCATTGTAATTTCCATGCTTTGAGCGTGTTTGAAAAGTCCCGTTTGATGTATGGTAATTAGGTAACTGCTTGCGACTGAAATGATTGGCACCAAGCTTATGACATAAGGCTTTTACCTCATCGGTGTCTCCTTCATCCAGAACCCATGTATCATGGATATAGTCCAGATTAACCAGTGCCTTAAGCGTCTGCTCCAACATGCTAAAAGGCTCGGCGTCAGGAACAAATGTAGTGACAACAGCCACTTTTCTGCCTTTTTTGGGTGGCATTGGTTTTGGTTTCTTCATTAACAATAGAGAGAACCATAGCATCTGGTGTAATAAAATTGAGCGTAGAATTAGCAGTGTTGCAAGGCCATACCAGAGTAGACTGGCATTCCAAACATTGGGTGAGAACCAGAGGGAGAGGAAATTAGTAATAGCTGTCCAACAAATACCTGTTAACACAACAAATATTAAATAGTCCCAAAAACGAAAAACCTGCACGTTTTCAACAGGTGTTTTTCGTGATAGACAAAAACGCCAGTATTTAGTATCAGACCTTCTTTTACTCCTGTCGCTTTTCTCCTGCATTCCTGGCTTCCTTATAGTTGTTATTTTTCAGCTGTTAAAATCTTTGTTGTTTTATGCCGTCTGAAGAGTAAATTGGTCAAAGAAGGGATGCTAAATCTTAGTATAGAAATTAGGTTTAACGGTGAAAAAATCGGCATCATTACATAGAAGTTGAAGGAGAAGTGCGATAATGAAAAACCGAATAATAAACTTTCTTCCGGGTATCTGTGGTGCTAAATGTAAGTGATTGGATAATCGGCAATAATGAGTTATGTGTGATAGTCAGCGTTAATACTTACATATTTTTTTGACAAATCACATGTCCACAATGTAGCACTTTTGTCGCCTGTTCCAAGGTATAGCTGTATCGTGATCTCATCCTTCTTCATTACGCTACATAATCTTTTAGGGGTAGGTGTTACTGGCAATCCCTTTCTATATATAGTCACGTTGTTAATGGATAATTTCAGCTTAGATTCATCGAGGGTAACTCCGGCATAACCAGCAGCAGAGACTATTCTTCCCCAATTGGGGTCTTCACCATTTATAGCAGTTTTTACTAATGGAGATTCTGATATTGTTCGTGCGATTTTTTTTGCATCTGAGATTGATTTCGCTTCATGTATCTCAATTTGAACAAATTTTGTTGCTCCTTCACCGTCCTTTACGATCTCCTTTGCCATGTTCAAGGTTATATAGTCGAGTGCTTTTTGGAACAGTGTAAGATCGTTTTTTGTTGAAGACGTTATTGTGCGATTATGTGCCATACCGTTTGCAAGAATAGCGACCATATCGCTCGTACTCATGTGGCCGTCCACGGTGATTTGATTAAAAGAGTTTTCCGTCGATCTCTTTATGCAGGATCTTAACGTGTTTAAAGAGATTGCGGCGTCAGTCGTGATAAAACAAAACATGGTAGCCATATCCGGAGAAATCATGCCGGATCCCTTGGCGATTGCCCCAATAGTAACTTCCTTTCCATTTATCTTTGTCTTGACTGCAATGTGTTTGGGGACGAGGTCTGTTGTCATGATAGCCTTTGCAATGTTTATTGCATGGGTACTTTGATTGCCCAAACGCTGAGATGACTTGCTGATGCCGGATTTTATCTTTTCCATGGGAAGGTGATGTCCTATTATGCCAGTAGAGGCGACCAAAACTTCATCAGGTTTGATATTCAGATGCTCGGCTGTTAGAAGTGCCATTGTTTCCGCATCCCTTTCTCCCTTCTTGCCAGTACATGCATTAGCGTTGCCGCTGTTTACAACTATCGCATGTGCCTTGCCGTTTTTTACAACATTTCTGCTCTGTTTTATTGGTGCTGCAACTATCTGATTTGTTGTAAAAAGAGCAGCAGTCTTACATGGTTGTTCAGAAAAAATTATACCAATGTCGTGGTTTCTCTTATTCCTTTTTAAACCGCAGTGCACGGAGCCGGTTTTAAAGCCCTTTGGTGCAATAATGTTTCCAGGGATTGTCTCGATCATAAGGATATTCCCAATCCGGTCGAACCGGAACCAAAAAAGTGTTAGACACGAACTGGTACGAAATAGACGACCCTGTTGATTTAATCAAATTTCGTTATACCAATAAATTTATATGTAGGATCCGTTTTCCAAACAAGCCTTTTTCCTAAGGAAGGAAAACAGCGGCAGCGACAACCGTAGACCATAGACCATTTTTGTCGCCCCTTGCCGATTGTGTGGTGTTTCTTGATTTCACTATTTTACCACTCATACGATAAATTTCTTTCCTCTCGTCGTAGTTTTTTTCCGGGTCAAATTCAATGCCTTGTGTACTGGCAAGCATAGATGCGGCCAGATCTTCAGAGTAATCACCGGATATTTCATCTGTTTCACCATTTGCGTGGTGTTCACTTAGATATCCGTAATGATTGGGTTCGGCAGGTACTGCCAGACCTACTGAAGCTGATATCATTCTATTCGGCTCATTAGTTTCATTAGTGCTCATTACACAGAAAACTATTTGGCCTGGCTGCAGAAGTTTAATACCATGCGCCTTTGATATGATCTTGCAGTTTGGTGGAAAGATACTTGATACCCTGACAAGATTGCATTTCTCTATACCGGCCTTTCTTAGAGCAAGTTCCAGAGACTGTAGTTTCTCCTTATGCCTGCCCACTCCCTTTGTGAAGAATATCTTTTTTGGTACTGATTGCATTTTTCTGTATCCTATATTAAGTGATTTTATTTTCTAGTATTATGGTTCCCGTTCACCCAGGCCGGCGTTTATAATTATCCGACGGGCGTATGCGTGCCTCTTGTAAGTTACTTAACCTAAATGATGTGCATTGCAAATCACCCAATTTAGACATTACACCGATACCTACAGCAAGAAATTATTATACGAGCAAAGGTATAAGTCATTCGGCCTGAAACGCTTGAAAAATAAGATGGATACAATATAATTTTGTTTATTGAATCTGTCAAAAGAATTTTACGTTTTTAATTTTTTCCCCAGTTTCTTTTCTACAGACTTGACTTTACCCGTGATTCTACCTGTTCTGCCCTTGTGATCATCTATGGTGATAGTGGTTAATACGCGGTCTGAATCCTTGAGGATTTTTTTGTGGCACTTCTTTATAAGCCTCATTATTTCGTCCCAATCACCCTCCAGTATGGTACCCATAGAATGCAGCTTATAATTAATTCCACTTTCACTGACTATTCTTAATATTTCCGCAACTTGCACGCTCAAGCTACTCTTCTTGCCTATTGGCACAATACTGAAATTGACAACCACATTTTGCCTCCTCTTTTTTATACTAAACGTCTTAAATTATCCATAAAAGTGTTTCGCGTAGACTATCTGTATGACGGCTGTTTTTATGCCGTCTACGATCTTTGTGCTGATTTTTATTTTTCACACAGTTGGCAATCGGCCATGTGTACTAGTCCAATGTTTTTCTTGCCTAAATATTCATGTCCTCTGATTATATATATTTTAAAGTCAAAATCAATTATCTCGAATTGCGCGGACTTAACCTGCTTGTCAGCTTTTAGTACTCCGCAATGATATGAAAATGTTGATACTCCAATTACAAACGCAATGATTAAAGCATATTTTATTATCTTGTTCACGGCAGACTCCTTTCTGTTTATGGTTCGAGAAAAAATAACTTCCCGTTCTCACGTTTCATTTTCAGGGCATTTTGACGACCTTCAGAGCATTCTCTTGTTCCTGAAAAGGCAATATTCAGGAACAATATGATAGCAATAATTACCGTATACGTGTAATTCATAAAACCATTGGGTGTGATTTTTGTGTACTACTTTTCTTATCTATACTGTCAGGATGGCCGTATATTTTGCCCTCTTTCCGCCAGAACTACACGCTCAACAATAAAATCATTAATCAGTATTTTTGGAGTTGATAACCCGTGCACTCTCTGGTATAAAGCATTGGTTTTATTTAGCAGACTACATTGTAAATCCTTAAGAGTGGGCCTTTGTGGAGCCTCTTTTTTTTTACGAGCTTGATGGCTGATGTTTTATTAACCAACTAAAACATGGTATTTTGTGGCGCAAAATTTATCAACCGGTTTCAGTATAACGTTGACAAAGCACATAGCGCACGCTGGCAAAGTAACATATAAGACGATGGTTTACAATGACTTATTATTACATTTTAAATACACATAATAAATTGCGGAAGTGGCGGAGTTGGCAGACGCGCTAGGTTGAGGGCCTAGTCCTCGCAAGGGGGTGGGGGTTCGAATCCCCCCTTCCGCATTTGTTAAACCCTTTATGCAAAAGACTTGCGATTTTCAATGGCCTAAAAATACCGTCCCCAGAATGAAACTTGAGCTTGTATCGTGATGGTGGGGATAACGCGCTTTTGTTTCTAGCTAATACTGCCTGTCTGGAATACAAAAAACCTAACAGGACGCTACTGGCAAATCCCCTCTTTTCCACTTAATTTGCGGATGAGACCTCATGGTTTGAATTGACCTCATCACAGAATTCATAAATGAATCAATGAATTTGTATGTTTTATTTGTATTCACTGCACGTACTCACTCGATAACTTTGCTACCTCATGAACTCAAAAAGATGATTTTTAAGACGGTGCTTACTACGATTTTGCAAAAAAACACCCTCGACTCTCTAAGTTCTTATTTAACAATAATATGGCATTTCATTATATACTGATATATTAGATAATCAGGCATAAAGAATGAATATGGGAAATAGAGGTTTATTTAAGTTTATTACTTGTGTATAAATTATAACTCTATCAAATATTTATAAATTGTGTGGGCTTATTATGATAAAAGGTGTAAATTTATTCAGTGGTATTGGTAGAAAATTGTTTTGCTGGTTTTTGCTGTTATCTATCCTACCCATCATTGCTGTTGCGATTCTTACCTATCAATTTGCTCAGGAATCTATCAAGAACGAACTCCTTAAAGAACAGTCATTTATCGCAGGAGGAATCAAGAACCACTTACTCACCATCCTCGATTCCGGTGAATATTCATCTCAATTTTTTGCATCAGATGAATTTATTCGAATGAATCTGGAGAAATTAAATAATAATCCCGGCGACAAACAGGCTGTCAGGGAATTTAATGACTATATGGTATATAAAACGAATTTGAACCGGGGATTCTATGAGACCTTTATTTTAAACCCATCAGGTATTGTGGTTACCTCCAGCAATGAAAACAGTATTGGAAGAAATGAAATTAATGTCGATTATTTTAAATACGGTAAAGAGGGACCTTACGTCAAGGATGTCTACAGAGACAGAAATGCCGGAGAGTATTCGATGGCCTTTGCCGCACCGATACTAAAGAAAAGTGAAGAAAAACTGTTAGGGGTACTCGTAATACGTTTTAATACCGCGAAGTTAAATGAAATAACGGCAGGAAAAAAGGTAGATACAAAAGTTGAGATGGATGCCTTTCACAGAAGAGGACTACCCAGTGAGGTTTATATTGTAAATAAAGACGGCTTTATGATTACTGAATCCGGATTTGAAAATAACGCGGTCTTAAGGCAACTCGTTCAATCAGAACCTGTGGTTTCCGTACATTCAAACGGGAAGGAATTTGTAGGGGTTTACAAGGATTACCGGGGGGTAAACGTTATTGGCGCAGCGTTGTATTTGAAGAAAACTGATTGGGTCTTAGTGGTGGAAACAGATGAATCAGAAGCGTATTCTACGATTTATACATTTAAAAACCGGGTAATTACCATGGTTGGTATATGCATTGTCGGTGTGTTATTTGTTTCATTATTTGTTTCAAGGGGTATTATTAATCCTATTCTCATGCTTGTTAAGGGTATGAAGAAAGTGGCAGAAGGTGATCTGGATTTTCAGGTTGAAACCCGTTTGAAAGATGAATTGGGAGAACTTACCGGATCTTTTAATCAAATGACCTGTGATATCAAATATTCTCGTGAAAAACTGCTCAGGCTAAAGAGTGATCTTGAGGAGAGAAAGGAGTATTTAGAGAGTGTTTTACGGTTCGCGAACGAATTGATGTTTACCTTGGACGCGCGGGGAAACTTTACTTTTGTTAACCCGAAGATTACAGACTGGGGCTATGACGAAGAGGATTTAATAGGCATTCCATTGATCTCCATCTTTTATGACAATAAACTGAAAAGCGATGATCGCATTATACATAGCGATTTCCCCCGTAGATTTGAAGTTGAAATTCTGGATAAACAGAAAAATGTCAGAAATGTGCTGCTCAGTACTTCACCAATAAAAAATAAAGAAAGTGAATTAATAAGTATATTGGGAATTGCCAGTGACATCACAGAATTAAGAAAACTGGAACAGAAACTTGTACAATCTGACAGACTGGCCTCTATAGGTCAATTGATCGCCGGAATAGCTCACGAAATTAATAACCCTATAGGAGTAATCTATCTCTATAGTACGGAAAGTTTGAAAATTTTCGAAAAGATTACCAATGCCTTTAAGGACATCAGTTCTCTTTCCATTTCTGAATATACACAACATTTGGATAGGATTATCGCGAACATGGATAGTGAAGCAGAAGTTAAACAGGAGATGGGTTTTTTGAAAAAAGAATTGATGCACATTAGGGATGATTTAGGAAAATACCATGCTGGATTGGGAGAAGCATATACCATTATCAGCAAGAACAGATCTTTTTTGCATGAATATCTGGATGGATCTGTCAGGGAGTCCATCAGGTGTAAAGAGTTAATAAGTGGTCTGCTGGATTTCTCAAGGCAGAAAGAACCAAAAATGGAATTGTCAAATGTAAATATTCTGATAGATAACATACTGAATATTGTAGAAAAACAGTATTATAAAGAAAAAATTGATGTTATCAGAAAACCCGGTTCCAACATTCCTGATTGTATGATGGATAGCCATCAGATAGAGCAGGTTATAATTAACGTTGCAAATAATGCTGTTTTTGCGATGCAAGAGGCTGCTGGAGATTTAGAGCATAGAGGTGTTTATAGAAAAGGAGCGCTGACAATGGGCACGGAATTTCACGCCGACAAGAAATTAGTAGAAATATTTATCAGCGATACTGGCAAAGGTATTAATAAATATGATTTGGGTAAAATATTTGATCCATTTTTTACTGCGAGAAAAGATGGTAAAGGTACCGGGCTTGGTCTTAGTATCAGTTATGGGATTATAAAAATGCATGAAGGTAATATTGAGGTGGAGAGCGAGGAAAGAAAGGGTACAACATTCAGGATATTATTACCGGTAAGGACAGGAAAGAGTCATGAATAAGAATGAAACCAATATACTGGTTGTAGATGATGAGATCGGATACAGAAGAGTGCTCAATAACGCATTAACGGAACGTGGATTTCATGTAAAGACAGCTAGCTCCGGTGAAGATGCGCTGGAGATACTCAAAAATCAGGAGTTTTCTGTTATCATTCTTGACATGAAACTTCCTGGAGGTATTGATGGACTTGAATTACTTCAGGAAGTGAAAGAACAATATAATACCTCCGTTTTAATAATGACCGCTTATGGCGGCATCGAAACGGCAGTAGAGGCCATGAAACTGGGCGCATTTAATTACATCACAAAGCCATTTAGTTTAGATGAGATCATTCTTAATGTAGACCGTATGATTGCACAGCACAATATCATTGAGGAGAATAAATACCTTCATTCAGAGTTGGAAAAGGCCTTCGGGCTGAAAACTATCATAGGAAATTCCGGAGAAATCCGGAAGGTATTAGATATGATTTCCAGGGTGGCACACAGTGCTGCCACAGTATTAATTACCGGAGAGAGCGGAACGGGGAAGGATCTGGTGGCCAGGGCAATTCATTTTACCGGTAACAGGAAAAATAAAAAATTTGTGGTAATCAATTGCGCCACATTGTCTGAAAATCTACTGGAAAGTGAATTGTTTGGTCATAAGAAAGGGGCCTTTACCGGCGCTATACAAACAAAAAGAGGGCTTTTTGAGGAAGCGGATGGCGGCACCCTCTTTATGGATGAGATTGGTGATATCCCCGTATCGGTTCAGGCAAAAATATTGCGAGTGCTACAGGAAGGAGAATTTATTCCTCTTGGAGATACTCTTGCACGGCATGTAGATGTTCGAATTATTGCCGCTACAAACCAAAACCTGATCAAAAAAGTACAGGAAAAAGATTTCCGTGAGGATTTATATTACCGCTTGAATGTTATCAATATAACAATGCCGCCGTTGAGAGACAGAAAAGAAGATATTCCATTACTTACAAAATATTTTATTGAAAAGTATAATGAGCGAGAAAATAAGCGCATAAAAGGAATTTCTCCTGATGTAGAAGACGGATTTTATCAGTACCACTGGCCGGGAAACATTCGTGAACTTGAAAATGTAATAGAGCGGGCGATTACCCTTACGAATGAAGCTATCATTCCTTTACATGTTATTTTGCCATTTGTAAAAAAGGTGGGCGGAAACGACATGTTTCCGGATGAATTGCTTTCTCTGCCCTATAAGGAAGCGCGCAAAAAATCTCTTGACGCCTTTAATATTAAATACGTAATGAATGTCTTGAATAAAAATAACGGCAATGTAACAAACGCGGCAAAGGAGATCGAAATAGAACGACAATATTTACAACGCATATTGAAAAAATATAATATCAAATCAGGACAATCAACATGATTTTTTCTGCAGAATATAAAATATTAATATATCTATCTATAAGTTCAAGCCGTAGTTTTCTCGCCATGCCGGATGTTCCGGCATGATACCTTCCTTTATTTTTTGTTGTAATTCATTTACCATTTCGACACTGTAATAACAAAAGGAATTAAGGTTACTTAAGGAAAGTATAGCTATCACTACTGTTACACAATCAAAGACTTCATGCACCTTATTTTGTAGCAGCTTCCTTTGTGGAGACAGCTTTAAGCATGGAAATTAACATACTGACAAATATAATTGTCCATGCAATGTAAGCAAGATAGATAAAATATTTCGAAATGTTTGAGATAAACGGAATTTGTAAAGCCTGTGAAAGTTTGAAGGTACAGGCGGTGTACATACCTAATGGGAAGACCATGCCCCAATCAAGTGGTGTATACTTAAACTGTTGTTTGCGTACAATAAATTTCCAAATGCCTAAAATTATCAAAAGAGGTATCCACCATGTGCCAAATGCCCAGAAAAACAGTGTGAATCCTTTTATGAATGATAAGATATCGGCATAAGCTCCACCTATTTTAGGAATGGTTTGACATATTATTGAACCGGCTAGAGTGGTGATGGCAATTGCACCCATGTTAATCCAGTAAGGTGGTATTAATGCCTCAGGTGCTAACTTGAAAAATACCAGACGATAGAAAAGCAGTGTAATCAAAATCACATAGAGGAAAGCTCCGATCATCCACCACACAATTGAAGTAAACAACACAAAACTGCCACAGCTCACAAATTGAGTTGCAAGCGCAGCGCCTAGTACTGCCACTGATTGTGTTCCCACAGTAGCTATCAGCCAACCGCCGTGTATTACGGATTCAGGTCCTTCCTCACATTTAATGAAGAGTACACTGAATGCGACTAAAGAAACAGTAACCCAGAGAAAAATACCAAAATACCAGAAGATTTTTGCTATTTCCGGTTGATTTACTATGATGATAAATTGCGCTCCCAGTACGTTTGTCGCCGCGACTGTGGTAAAAAATACCAGACTTAGTTTTGGATTGCAAAGGTCTTTATATAAATTATCCCAGAATGCAAATACCCGTATTGTTTGGAGAGGCAAAAGAATTGCGTAGGCAATGATATTTATAAAAAAAAGTGCCCATGCAATACCTGTAAACCCTAAAAGTTTGGATGCAATTGATATTATGCCAGTAGACATTACCATAGCAAAATAGGCAGGGTGTAATCCTCTGATTGTATTACTTATAACGCCCATTTAGTGTATCCTTTCTTAGTTAAGATGAAATTCAAAGAAACTTGTTAATATCTATATAAATTTAGGGGGTAATGTTACATTATTTAAGAAGAAAATGCCATAAAAATCAGCTAAAGCTAACTTATATTTTGCTGTGCATTTTAACAATTTATTGGAATCAGCCGTGACGATGAGATTGAATTAAGGGATTTAATTTTCAAATGCAAAAACAAATCTTCTTTTTTGGAGTTCAGTGACCGCCTGTCCTCCAGTCTATTAGGCGGGTGTCACTGCTTTAAAACGCATCATCACGCCCGCCCGGCCAGGCCGTTCGGACGGGGATGATGCGCTCCATATTTCCCCCTTAATTCAATGACATTGCCTCTGAAGGATGAGAACGAGGCCGTAATTGGTGTTATTACCTTTACCTTAATGGTTCATGCAGACATACTGAGTAATTTAATACACGGTCAAACGTATGGGAAAACCGGTGAGACCTATCTTGTTAATAAGGATGCCTACATGCTTACTGAATCCAGGTTCACCACTTATCCTCTTAGGACTAATGAGACTACTGTTATTGCATTCTGAAGCTGAAGCAACCTTTCTTATTGTTCTGTTCAAACCTCACTCTCTTAAATTCATTTGTTTTTGAGAAATTTCAACATCCGGTTTCTTTATTGATATGTATTTAATTTTCGCACGGAAACTACTTAGCCGTATTCATCAATTCTTGTTTTTAATCCAAAAACTGCAACCAAATTGTTTCCACTTATAACTTTTCTGTTTCCTGGTGCTATCTCTTTTCATATTCAACTGTTATGTTTCTTTAATAACAAAAATACGAAACAAAAAGGTTACAGTACTGTTTTGATGCACAGCGTTCATTTAATTATTAAAAAAACCTATCTCCTTGAGTGAAAACCACTTATGAGTAATGTGTGCTTTGTTGATTTTAACAGGCATACTGGTTGCTAAAGTTAGTTGATTAAGAATTGCGGTTGTTTCTAAAGAACAAAAGAAAATTTAGGATATTAGAATGATAACAAAAAGAATACTGATTGTAGATGATGAAGAAGGGTACAGGAAAGTATTGTCAAATTCGCTGTCAGATATAGGTTATGAAACAACGGTGGCAACAAGCGGTTTTGAAGCGCTAGAAGCAATGAAAGAAAAAAACTATACAGCGATATTATTAGACATGAAGATGCCTGGTATGGATGGGATCGAGTTGTTAGAGCAGATACAGAAAGTACGCTGTCTGAGTAATATTGTAGTTATTACTGCTTATACGTGTGATGAACTGGCAAGGAAGGCAATCGGTAAGGGAGCAAGGAAAGTAATCAGGAAACCGTTCAGCATGGAAGACATTACGTTGTGTCTTAATGAAATAATTGATTTATGAAACCAGGCAAAAATAATGCGTATATTATAGAAAATTTATATTGGAAGAGGTGAGAATATGAAAAGATTATTTAAAGAAAGCATAGTCATCATTACTGTTACCCTGATATTTTTTGCCTTATTTCCACTTATCTTATTTAGAGTTGTGGCATTTCCACATGCAAAGAGTGAGCTGAAACAGCATGTTAAAACAAATCTGGATGAGACGATGCTTAAACAGAAAAATCTTCTTACCTTTTTTCTTGAGGAGAGAAGATCACATGCGCGCTCTATTTCTGACTCTATTCAAAGTACCGAATTGATCTACGGTAACAAAGACTTCGTGAGCATTATAAACGGAGGAAACGAGCATGAGTATTTAAGGCTAAAGACTCAATTGGAATGTGCAAAGACAGATTATGATTATAAAGGTATATTTGTGTGTGATGCTGCCGGTAAAATACACATGACTACTGCAGATGAGAAATCATTTATGAATATGGATATCGAGGAGGAAGATATCTTTAAAAATGTCAGGGAAACTCTCTATGATGGAAAATCATATATCTCCAGTATTACTCACTTCTCTGTCAATAATATCAACAGGGAAGCACCTTCTCAACCATACCTTCCATGGCAGAACGTACCGAACGCACCGAATATCATTACTGCCAGAGGACAACATGCCGAAGCACCTTCTCTTTTTATATCCTATCCTATCAAGAAAAATGACCATCGAGTAGCCGGGGCTGTCATACTCTGGATGGATATGTCCATGCTGGATGATGTAATGAAAGGATTTGTATTAGGGAAGACGGGAGAAACCTATCTGGTAAATAAAGACGGTATCATGGTTACAGAATCACGGTTTTCCCGTCATCATATGAAAGGTACGGATAATACCTGCAGAACGTGTCACGCCGTCGAAAACCCTGATATAAATATGCTAACCAAAGGGGTAAAGGCGTGTGTAACAGAAAAGAGAACCGGTAACAACCTTGACGGATATCGTGACTATGGTGGGATTAACGTTGTCGGTGCCTGGTCATGGTTCAAAGATCTGGATATGGGGCTGATGGTGGAATTAGATGTGGATGAGGCATTTGTTACGGTAAATAACATTAATACCATGATAAAGTCTCTCATGTTCGTAATTATTATCCCTGCAATCGTTATCGCCTCATTGATACACAGAAAGATGAGTCTTGATCACATGATAAAAAATATGGCACTTCCCAAGAAAACCTTAATTGGCGCAGCGGTTATTGTAACGGTAGGGTTCCTGATAGCTATCCTGGACGGATATCAATTGAATAGAGAGCTTGGTTACGGTAGAGAACAACAGTACAAGATAGCCAATCCTTTCAGTGTATTTGGAGAAATCGGTACCATTACTACACGGAAAGGAGAGGATTTTATCGAGGATAACATTCAAGAGTTCAAGAAGGAGTATCGTAAATTGAGATCTGAAATTATTCTTCAACCGGAGAACAGAAAGAAAACACTTGTAAAAGGAGAAGATTTCCCTATGGAAAAACAATTAGAAATGTGGGATTAACGTTTTTAAAGAGTGATGTTGGGTACGGCTACGTTTGTCAGTACTATTCTTAGAACACTATTTTTTATGAAAGGAATTATTCATGAATAATGCAACTTTGTTAACAGAAGAAAAAGTAAAAAAACAGGAAGCAAAGCTGGAGATCACAACAAAGGCAACAAAAAAAGGATGGTTTGAGTATGAATCATCATATGATGGTGTCATGTTGAATATTGATATTGAAGGGGCAAGGCTTCTTGGTTTCGCATCTCCCAATGATGTAATTGGAATAAAGATTAATGAACTGTACGCACATCCATATGATCATGAAAAGACATTGTCCATGTTGGTAAGAGATGGAAAGGTAAATGAATTTTTTACTCTGATGAAAGGAAAAGACGACAGGTTATTTTATATAAAACAGAACAGTAAGATTATTGTTGATGATCATCATTACAATTTACCTGCAAAGGTACAGTCAAGTTTCGAATTTTCTCAGTCCATATAGCATTTCAAAACTATGATTACTCTGAATATTTTTTTTACCTTATATAGATTACAGGAGATATTGTATTATGAATAACTCTGCAAATACATTACAGGGAAACACAAGGGTGCTGATACTTGCTACGTTAGCTTTTGCTGTGTGCTTTGCCGGTTGGTCCCTGTTTGGCCCTTTAGCGGTATATATGAAGGCGGAATTCAATCTGTCTTCATCGGCAGTAGGATTGTTACTTGCAACACCGGTTTTACTCGGTTCGATTGTCAGAATACCTATTGGTATTCTGACAGATAAATACGGCGGGAGAAAGGTCTTCAGCCTGCTGATGTTATTTACCTTTTTCCCCATGTTCTTTGCAGGTTTTGCACACAGTTACCTGCTTTTGCTGGTATGCGGGCTCTTCTTTGGTGTGGCCGGAGCATCCTTTGCGGTTGGTGTTCCGCAGGTGTCGCAATGGTATCCCAAAGAAAAACAGGGATTGGCACTGGGAATTTTTGGTGTGGGAAATGTAGGTACTGCTTTTGCGGTCTTTGGAGCGCCTTTTATCGCGGAATCAGTAGGATGGAACAAGGTGTTTATCTATTATTCATTTCCTCTGCTTTTTATGGCCGCCGCTTACTGGTTCTTTGCTGTTGATGCACCGAAGCCTGAGAATGTAAAGCCTCAAACACTCAATGATAAACTTAAAGTATATAAATCTTCTCATTTAATTTGGGTTTTCTCTCTTTTCTATTTTATGACCTTCGGCTTTTTTGTCTGTTTTGCGTTGATGCTGCCTACGTATCTCAGAGATACGTTTGATGTTTCACCGATAAGGGCGGGCACGTTAACTTCAATTTTTGTATTTCTCGCAACTTTTCTGAGGATATTAGGTGGATATCTGGGGGACATCTTTTCCGGAAGAAATCTTTTAACACTTCTTACCCTTTCACTCATTGGTGTGCTCTTATATCTCAACCTGAACAGCTCTCTGACGTTTGCCCTTGCAGCTTTTTACTGCATGGCATGTCTATTAGGTATCGGAAATGGTGTTGTTTTTAAGCTTGTTGCGGAATATTTTCCAGAAGACACCGGTACGGCAGGAGGTATGGTGGGAGCTGCCGGAGGGCTTGGTGGTTTCTTTCTCCCGATAATAACGGGTACAATCAGAGATTATACTAACAATAATTCATTAGGATTCATCTTCATATCCCTTGTGTGCCTGATGTGTCTCTCTTTTATGGAAAAGAAGACATTTAGAAAGAGTAACAATAAAATGGCAAGGGAAGAAAATATCTCTACAGTGGTTGACAATGAAATGGAAATGGAAGTGGAAGAAGAAGATATCTTTGCCGGTATTGATGAAAAAATGGAACCGGTAATGCAGAAATAGGATGAATATTTTACAAATTGCTACATATTCGGTAAACACTCGCTGGTTTATTGCGGCCATGGCTACGGTCATGATGGCGCTCAGCTCTTCATCTTATGGCTACAACTCTGTAGCACCATATCTCTTTATCACAGGTATGGGAGTATTCTTTGCCGTGGCACTCTTTATGGTCATCAAGGCAGTCTTATACTATAGAGATCTCTTACACGAATTGCTCAATCCTGAAAGGCTGCAGTACTCTTTTTCGCTTGTCGGGATTGTCAGTCTTACGGGTATCTGCACTTCAAAGCTGTTCGGCTGGCATACCGTTACATACATATTCTGGTATGCGGCTATTGTTCTCTGGGTGGGTATCACGCTATCGACATTCACTATTCTCTTTCTGTACCGTAAAGCGGAAGATAGGAGGATCGAAGACCTCCTGAATGGAGGCTGGTTCTTTGTTACGATAGGCACTCAGTTTACGGCCTTGTTAAGTATTGATGTTGCGGGACATGTGGCAGAACATACACTGCTTATCCAGTTTTTTTCGTTTGCGTTGTGGTCTGTTGGGACATTTTTATGCCTGATATTTATGACGTTCATAATCTGGAGACTACTTTTTTACCAGATTACCAATGATACAGAGCTGTCGTCGTATTGGATGAATATCGGGGCTGCAGCGATTACGACAATTGTATCTGCGGCATTATATAAACAGATACAGATGACCGGCGGGGCGCTTGTTGATATACTTCCGTTCCTGAAAGGATTTTCTCTGCTTTTCTGGTCTATAGGGTTATGGTGGTTACCGTTTTTGATTATTCTGGCAATAAGAAAACAGGTTAACTACGGCTGGGCAGTTCCGTTTACCGTGGGATATTGGGAGGTAGTGCTCGCCATATGTTTATATGCTGCCGGTACAAAACAATTAACCGGATTATTTGATGAACATTTCATTAGCACATTTGCTTTCTATTTTTCGATTGCCGGTGCGGCGGTCTATTGTCTTGCATCTGCCTTTACTCTTGCACATCTGATAGTGATACCCGTATGGAAAACAATACCTTTACAGGCATTATCAATAAAATGGCACTGGCTAAGCGGAGGCACAATAAACATTTTACAGTTTGCATCGTATTCGGTAAACGCCCGATGGTTTATTGTAGCCATAGCTGCTGCCATGATGTCGCTCAGCTCTTCATCTTATGGCTACAACTCTGTAGCACCATATCTCTTTATCACAGGTATGGGAGTATTCTCTACCGTGGCAGTCTTTATGGCTATAAAGACTGTCATATACTATGAGGATCTTTTGAGCGAATTGCTCGATCCTGAAAAGATGCTGTATTCTCACGCTCTTGTCGGGTTGGTAAGCCTCACGGGTATCTGCGTTTCTCGACTGTTTGGCTGGTATACCGTCACAAATGTTTTCTGGTTTGCGGCTATTGTCCTCTGGATAGGTATCACACTGTATTCATTTACTATTTTGTTTCTATACCATAAATCTGAAGACAGAAAGATTGAAGATGTTCTGAACGGAGGCTGGTTCTTTGTTACGATAGGCACTCAGTTTACGGCCTTGTTGAGTATAGATGTTGCAGGACAGGTGACAGGATATACACTGCTAATCCAATTTTTTTCGTTTACGTTGTGGTCTGTTGGAACATTTTTGTATCTGATATTTATGACGTTCATGATCTGGAGGCTTTTATTTTATCCGGTTACACGTGATACAGAGCTGTCATCATATTGGATGAATATCGGAGCGGCGGCGGTTACGACAATTGTATCTGCGGCATTACACCAACAGGTACAGATGACAGGGGGGGCGCTTGTAGAGTTACTTCCCTTCTTGAAGGGTTTTTCTCTGCTTTTCTGGTCTGTAGGATTATGGTGGTTACCGCTTCTTATTATCCTGGCAATAAGAAAACAGGTAAGAAGCAGTTGGGTAATACCATTTACGGTGGGGTATTGGGAAATTGTGCTTGCTATATGTTTGTTTGCAGCCGGTACAAAACAATTAACCGGATTATTTGATGAATATTTTATTGTCACATTTGCTTTATATGTTTCGATTGCCGGTGCTGTTGTCTATTGTTTTACCTCTGTCTTTACTCTTTGGCACCTGATAGTGATTCCGGTATGGAGGGCAATACAGTTACAGACACTGATCGTAAAATCTCATTGGTTACGTAGGGGCGCGGTAAGCATCTTACAATTTGCAATATGTGCGGTTAATATCCGTTGGTTTGTTGCCTCCATGGCTACAATAACGATACATCCCTGTCTCTCCTCATCTTATGGCGACAGAGAAGTTTCTGCCAGTTTAGAATCAGCAACTGTCAGACGTTTTTTGAGAGAGACGGTTAAGGCCGGTACTAAACATCCACAAAATACACCTGGTGATTATATAAGTGTAAAGAGATATCGCATAGTATTGAGAGTGAGTATCTGTTTGCTGGCAAGACCGGAAAGTCGTTGGGAAAAAAAGTGCGCCCTGAAGGAATCGAACCTTCGACCCACTGATTAAGAGGTATATTGAAATGGTGTGAGCGTTTTTCGATTTGTTTCGTAGTATTCTGATTTATCAGTGTTTACGGCCAAAATGGAGAGATTTGAAAACTCTCTGTTTTGGCCTTTTTTGATAATTGAGTTCACATTTAGTTCACACCCAGACCCCTTGTGGTGTGGATATTTATTTTCTTTGCATACGTGATTAGGAAGAATCATGTTTTCCCGGCAGTATCGTTACACAGACCTCCCCGATGATACCTTTGAAAAAAGGTAACATCTCATTTATAGACAAGTTCAATATTTTCAGGAATATCTGCTTGCCAATATGTTTTTAGCAATTCCACCACAGATACCCATTATCATAAAAATGATAGGGTAACTGTTTCATTATAGATTCATTGTAAGAGGCTTAAATGTTGGCTTTGTATTGCATGCAGACCGTTTTGTAGCTTCCAATAAAGACGTAATAAAAGTAAGAGACAATGGCATACATAATAGAATTTGCAATCGTACAAACTTGTTCTGATTTGTTTACTTAACATTGCTTGACATTGCTTAACAATTACTTGACAGTATTAAAAGATTTGTTCTAATGAGGAGAGTTATAGAATGTCTTCATATTTAGATGAAAGGAAAATATGATAGAAATAGCTTTTAAAGATTAAGGAGGAAATTACTATGAACAAAGAGAAAACATACAGTTTTGCTGTTATTGTTGAACCATGTGAAGAGGGTGGGTATTTTGCTCAGTGTCCTGCCTTTCAGGGTTGTCATGTCGAGGGAGAAACATATGAAGAAACCATGTCTGAAATGAGGAAAACGATAAATGCCTTTATAGAAGATTATTTAAAGGATGGGGAAAAGATACCTGATGACGAGTTTACTATAACCTCATTGAAGGTGGTGGTTTGACATCCAAGAGACTCCCCGCCGTTACTTCAAAAGAGGTTGTCAAAGTTTTAGAGTCTATAGGGTTTCAATTTATCCGCCAATCTGGAAGCAGTCATGCCATTTACAAAAGGGCTGATGATAAACGAAGAACCAATGTGCCTATGCATTCAGGCAAAATAATAAAACGCAAAACCTTAAAGTCTATTTTAAAGGATGCAGGATTGACTGTAGATCAATTTCGAAATCTGAAAGACGAATAGTTCAGTATTATCTCTACTGTATTACTAAAACCCTCATAACCACCAACAACATCATGGCAATCTTACACACGTAAACGAAATTTATATCAATTCCCTAAGCTCTATTCACAGTATCAAGGTAATCAGATGGTAAATCTGATATGTTATTGGTATCTCTTTTCATCATGACTTCAATAAAACGAAATACTTGTGTTGGCATCTAATGAAAAACCTGTAGCTGCAATAGTATCCCTGAAGGATGTAGATATGGAATCACTATCATTGAGCAATGGCAGAGTAAGTGGCTTAATATTAATAAGCCTGCTACTGTAAACCGAAAATTAGCCACATTAAAACACATGATCAATAAGGGTGTCCAATGGGGTATGGCTTCTGATGATGCACTGAAACAAGTAAGA
>JAIQZR010000002.1 GCA_021777035.1 Candidatus Scalindua sp.
CGGAGAAAAGAAAGAGTAGAGGAGGAAAGTAACAAAATGAAAAAGTGTATACCTGTAGAGAGCTAAGTCTGTGTCCTCCTGGTTTTCTCTTGGTTTCCTGGCTTCCTTATATGAAACGGAGAAAAGAAGGAGCATAGGAAGGCGGGAGGTTAAAGTGAATTGATGCATAGGAATTTCAATGTTTTGGTAGGAGCCGTCTCCTGACGGCGATCGTAAGTGTTTAAACGCGATGATTCGGTCGCCAGCGGGAGTTGGCCTGCCTGTGCGGTGCACGCAGACAGGCTCCTACCGGCGTATTTTTGCCGAAGGTTTAAGATGCTAATTGCAACAAACAATATTTAACGATTGGCTGAAAAAACATGTCAAAATTGAAAGAGAAAAATAGTGGACTGCTGGAAGTGCTGTTAGACGTGGGCAAGATAACAAAGGACGATG
The DNA here is from genome assembly GCA_021777035.1 of Candidatus Scalindua sp. Classification (GTDB taxonomy): domain Bacteria; phylum Planctomycetota; class Brocadiia; order Brocadiales; family Scalinduaceae; genus Scalindua. The sequence goes on from JAIQZR010000002.1 coordinate 436, forward strand.
TAGAAAAAATCACACAACTACAGGAAAAAACCCACGAAAAGTCAGACAGAATATTATTAAATCTTGGTATTATCTCTGAAGAGGATTTGAGAGATGCGCTGGGCCATTTATTCAATTTGAAAACGTGGCAAAGAAAGAAGGAAGAGATACTACCCGTAATTGACTGTTTACCGCAAAGTTTTCTGCATTCCAACAGGATATTACCAATAAGGCAATATGACGGCTATCTTGATATTGCCCTTACAGACCCTTCTGATGAATCACTTCTGGAAGTTATAGAATCAACAACAAATAAATGGGTGAATATCTTTATCGGCTGCGAAAAAGATATTATCGCCTCAATTAATGATACGTATGACGATGCAACTGAAGAAGACAAATCTGCCTATTCGATAGATCTGGATGTTGTTGACGATATAGAGAAACTTAAAGACCTTGCCCTGGAAGCGCCGGTTGTAAGACTGGTTAATAACGCACTTAATAAAGCGTTAGAGGTTGGTGCAAGCGATATACATATTGAGATGTTTGAAAACAAACCGAAACTCAGATATCGAATTGATGGAGTCCTCGTCGACTATCCACCACCTGCACGTGACGTATATTTTGCAACGATCAACAGGATCAAAATAATGTCAAACCTGAATATTGCTGAAAAAAGACTGCCTCAAGACGGCAGAATTCGTCTAAAGGTTGGCGGTAAGGAGATAGACATCAGGGTATCTGTAATTCCCATGTTATATGGAGAGTGTGTAGTACTCCGTATTCTGGACAAGTCAAACGTAATCCTTGACCTGTCTACGTTTGGTTTCAGCGAGGATGTTCTTAAAAACATAAAAAAACTTATAAGAAAATCTGAAGGCATGGTACTGTCCACAGGGCCTACCGGAAGTGGCAAAACCACAACACTCTATGCCGCACTAAAGGAGATAATATCTCCGTCATTAAAAATAATAACCGTTGAAGATCCGGTCGAGTACAGTCTTGAAGGAGTAAACCAGATACAGGTTAACAATAAAATAGGTCTGAGTTTTGCGGCAGGTCTTCGTTCAATATTAAGGCATGATCCGGATGTAATACTTGTAGGAGAGATTAGGGACAAGGATACCGCCAGCATATCCATACAATCATCATTAACCGGCCACCTCGTTCTATCTACACTCCATACTAACGATGCTGCCTCTGCTTTTAACCGCCTTCTTGATATGGGCATGGAAGATTATCTCGTTTCTACGTGCATCATAGCCGTTCTGGCCCAACGGCTGATAAGGAAACTCTGCGAGTGCAAGGAAGAGTATCGACTTGATAAAGATACAATGGCAAAGATTGGGATAGGCACAGATAAGACATTGTATCATCCAAAAGGCTGTATCGAATGCAACAATACAGGATATAGAGGCAGGGTTGCTATTTCTGAACTGCTCATAGTCAATGACAATATCAGAAAAATGATAGTTAGCCGTGAACGTTCAAATGTAATACAGCAGGAGGCCATGAGAAGTGGGATGAGAACACTCTGGATGGACGGGCTTAAAAGAGTAGAAGATGGGATTACCTCATTAAGTGAACTTGAAAGAGTAACGGATGACACATCAAGTACAAAAGACGAAACCACTCTGGGCTGAAAGGTTCTGTAAGACAAAAACGGTAGATCTAATGAAACTAATTGTAAAAAAACTCAGGTTAGTACACTACAGGGAATCGGCAATAATGCTGGTAATAAAACAATCAACACAGATGCTGGCATGTCTATTCATCACACTCATTTCAACAAACTACTGTTTTGCGAACGAACCCAACAAGCGTCAAGAGACGCGCTACAATATTAACAGAGGCATTTCTCTATATAAAGAGGGGCGTATCAACGAAGCGTTGCCATATCTTGAAGACGTAATAAACAGCGGAATTGTGCATCCTAATGCTCATTACGTATTGGGAGAAATTTACTATGCAAGAAACGAACTGAAAAAAGCAATTGATAATTGGAAAATTGCACAGCATAAAGCGCCAAAGGATGCAATCCTGACAAAGATCACAAAGGCAAAAAAAGAGCTTAAACTAGATGAGAAACTCAGCGACAAAATCAGCTGTAACTTCATCCTTAAACACGACCATGACGATGCATACTCATCCGAACTTGTACTTCATTCATTCGTAAATGTGTACAATGAACTCGCATACGATTTCGGATGGTATAATAACTGTGAATTTACAGTTATCCTCTATTCAAATGAAGATTTTGTTAATATACTGGACGCACCTCCATGGGCAGCAGCTATATACGATGGAAAGATCCGGATACCACTCCAGTACACCTCGTTAAATATCGACGAGTTGGAGGAGATTATTCGCCACGAACTGATACATGCCATCTTACACCGTATAGCTGGCAACAATGTTCCCGCATGGCTGCATGAGGGGATAGCACAATACAAGGATGGCGCCGATAATACAGAGGTCAGGAACACGCTCAGAGACGCAGTTGTTAACAACCTTATGATACCCATCAACCATCTCAAGTCGGGTTTTGTAAACTTTAAAGACAACACAAAAGTTAGAATTGCATATGCTGAAAGTCTTGGTTTTGTTGAATATCTTGTCAGCAACTACGGCTTCTATACAATACTGGACATATTAAATAATTTTAACAACTATTCAAACCTTGACGAACTATTCACATCAGTCTATAGCCTTAACCTGAACCAATTAGAAAATAGCTGGATAGCCACTATGACACCAGGCGGCATCAATAGATTGCCAGAGAATAGATGATACCAATACTTTTCCGTCTCACACAGAGGCACAAAGAAAATATAAAAACAAGTTAAGTCGGGTAGATTAAACCTTCTTTTTTTTTCCTCACGCCAAGACGCCGAGGTCGCAAAGAACATACAAAATGAATTAAAAGATAAAAGCT
>JAIQZR010000011.1 GCA_021777035.1 Candidatus Scalindua sp.
CAGGTTTCACTATCCACTCTCTTTCATAATAAAGTCCCTGATAATATCCGGTATGATGTCGGCTGCTTTCCCTACTATCCGGTTTGCTGCTTCCTGAGTATCAGCGGTTGCATATATCCTGAATTCCGGTGCATTTCCTGATGGCCTAAGATGAGCAACATCGTTATTAGAAAATGCTATACGAATACCATCTATAAAGTTTATTGAGACTATATCGGTAAACCCTCTTTCATTTGTAAAATAATTGCAAAACTTTTCCTTAATCCAAGTCAGATTATGGACTGTTCCGGTACTGCAATCAACACCGTTTGCCTTTATACCTTCTTTTGTAAAATCAACCTGAGAAATATCAGCGTTTTCCGGCGACAACATCTTAATAATGGTTTTACCCATTACTGCTGTATAGACTTCACAACCACGTGTTTTTTCATCTATAACATCAGCATGGGTGTATCTATTTGGAAGTGATGAGGTAACAAGCTCTGAAACTGTCTGATTATTATTAGCAGCCAACAGTAACACGCAGATAAGAGGCAACACTGCATCTCTGGTTGGAAGAGATTTCAGTGTACTATCATTTATGGACCAATCGCTACCAAGGAGAAATCCTCCGTTGCATTCCCAACTGGCTACTTTTGTGTTCGGATTCCTCTTAAGTTCATGGTCCATCGCATCAATTATATATGGTGAACCTATCCTGGTTTGTATGACTTTGATGCCACTTTTATCGAGAGAACTTACAACGGCATCGTTAGCACTAATAGGAATAGAAACAAAGTCCGGATTTAAAAAAATGCAGGCAAGCGCGCCAAGTTTGTCTCCCGGCAGGAAACTGCCATTTTCATCCGCAAGAAGAGGTCTGTCCGAATCTCCGTCAGTAGTTATAATAGCAAATGGTTTGTGCTCCCTGGAAGCTTTCTGTAAAAGCGAGGTAGTGTCAATTGATACTTTTTCAGTGTCAACAGCTATGAATTTATCGCTTCTTTCAATGGGGACAACATCTGCTCCAAGGCCTTCAAATATTTTTTGTACAATATCCCTTCCCACAGCAGAGTGCTGATACAAAACTATCTTTTTGTGTGAAAGGGGCTTATCCTTAAAAACATTACTATACCGTTGCACATATATGTTTATTGCCTCAGTTTCACATTCTGCTTCGGGTAAATTATATTCTTCTTTAAACATGCCGTTCTTGTCAAATAGGGATTCCTGAAGTGGTTTTTCATATTCTGCTGTCCTGGCGTATCCCACATTCCTGAGAATATCTTCCTCATCAGTTTTTAATACCTCTCCGGACTCTTTAGTGAACTTTATACCATTCCTGTCATCAGGGATATGGCTGCCGGTAACCATAATACCAGGTATGCATCTGCCTATGGCATAATAGGCAAGTGTGGGGGTAGGCACTCTCCCACAGAAAAGCGTTCTATAACCTGAGCTTTCTATTGCGAGTGATACTGATGATATTATTCTTGGAGTGCTTGAACGTAGATCACCTCCTAAAGCAATATCCTTATTCAGACTACCGATGCCTCCTCTTTCTTCCAGGAACATGATAAAACCTTTTGTGTTTATATAACACTCCATATCGGTCATTGCTGTGACAGTATCTCTTAATCCACTGGTCCCGAACTCTAATGGTTTAAACTTATCTATTTTGAATTTGACGTCGTCTGGCTTAACTGTCACGGTTTATCTCCTTTTGCTAATATTATCATATAAGCATATTATGTTTATACGTGTCTGGAATCAAGCAATATATTGATCGTTTTTATAAAAGGTTTTCCTCTCCTGCGTAATAATCCATAGTGTTGATTTTATATTTGATTTAATTGCACATCTTGTTTAATTTCTACATCAATAACTATAAGGTACGGTCAATCCTCTTTGATATTTCAGTAGCGTTAATATACTATACGTCCACTCGGATAAAGATTGAGAAAAATGGTTAAAGAAAGTGCTTAAAAGTGTTCTTTTTTGTAGTATAATTATTATCTGTTACCGGTAACAATCTACAGCGTTGCCGGGGAAAGCACTCATAAAATATTTTTAGAGTCGTTGTTACATTTTTCGTTCTATTGATTTGTATACAATATAGTGTTATATTTGTAAAAAGTTGTCTGCATGCATATGTTGGAAGGTTATCAAGTTTGGAGCAGAGGAAATGTCTGTAATTACAATTTTCTTAAATTACGGAGAAAAAAATGTTTATTTCGATTCAAAACAGAATTGTTTTTTTGTTAATTATATTTACGTTACTGCCATTTGTTATTTTAAAAATTATTGCTTTTCCTAAAGTGGAGAAAGATGTAGAGAAGTTGCAAATTCGCCATTTGGGTAGTGCCGGGCATAAGCAGGCAACGCTGGTATCTAACTGGATGCGTGAAAGGATGACGGATGTCCTGGTTATTGCAGATAACCCGTATATGGTTAATAGCGTGAATCTTACGACGAGGGATGCAGAGTATTCCGAAGAACTTAGATATTTAGAGTTGGTTGTGGTTGAGTATGGTTACATGGGTGCTTTTGTATGCGATAACAAAGGATTGGTCACCATAGCAACAATTAAAGAGAGTGTTGGAAGAGATTTATCAAACAAAGATTATATCAAGAATGCTTTACTAGGGAATCCATATGCATCGAGTATCATGCCATCTGAAGTCCCACTGGTAAATGAGTTTGATGAGAAAGAGATAGGGGTGCCAACAATGTTTGTTTCAACTCCTTTAAAGAACAAGATGGATGATATAATTGGAGTTGTTGTTTTGAGAGTCCACGCAGGTACTTTGAGTAACATGATGAATAGCTTGAAGTTTGGCATGACGGGAGAATCATACCTTGTGAATGAAGAAGGTTATATGATATCCGAGTCCAGATTTGCTGACAAATTAAAAGCAAAAGGAATAGTGGAAAAAAGATGCACACTGGAATTGAAAGTAACAGATCCGGAAACCGGAGAATTGACCTCTGGAGTTGCTCAATGCATTTCCGGTAATAATGGTTTTGATGGAAAAGGTTATAGAGACTATACCGGAATAACCGTATTAGGAGTATGGCACTGGTTACCTGAATTTAAGTGGGGTATTATTACAGAAATTGACTTGGATGAAGGATATGGTTTGGCACACAATCTTCATTTTATCGTTAATGCCATTCTCTTTGTTATTGCGTTTCCTGTTATCCTCGCAGCATATATCATGGGCAGACAAGTAACTAACCCTATTCTTCGCTTACGATCAGTTGCCGAGAAGATGACAACTGGTGAGGATCTTTCTCAACTGATTGACATTAAACAGAAAGATGAGATTGGTGAACTGGCGGATACTTTCAATAAGATGGTCAGTTCGCTGGATGCAAAGACGGTGGAACTCTCCGCCTCTGAGAAGCGATATAAACGAAGAATTCATTCATTAATGGAAGGTATATACGAATGCGCACCTGGTGTTGACGGTGTTTTTACCTGGATAAATCAAGCCGGGGCTGAAATTCTCGGATACAATACACCGGAAGATGTACTTGGTGTAAAAGTAGAGACCATATATACCGATCTTAAAGATCGAAAAAGACTTGTTGAAAAGCTTGAGAAGGATGGCGTCTGGAAGGGTTTTGTTTCTCATTGCAAAAAGCAAGATGGTGAGCAGTTTTACATGGAACGTACTTCCAATATGGTGAGAGATGAAGACGGGAAACCAATTCTGATATTTGGAGTTTTCAGGGATATTACGGAACGGAAGAAACTTGAAGAAGAACTCCATGCATCTGAGAAGCAACATAGAGCACTGTTAAACTCGATAAGTGATGGAGTATACCAATGTAATCCGGGTATGGATGGTGTGTTTACCTACATAAACCTGTCAGGAGCAGAAATACTTGGCTACAGTTCTCCGACAGAGGTCATAGGTACGCGCGTAGTGGATATTTATGTAAACTCTCAAGACAGGAACGAACTAATTGAGACATTGCAGAAAGAAGGAGTGTGTAAGGATTATACGGCTTTTTGTAAAAAGAAAAACGGAGAACGTTTTATCTTTGAAGTTAGTTGCAGCCTCGTACGTGATGAGACAGGAAAGCCGATTATGATTGAAGGTATATTCAGGGATATGACGGACCAATAACTTTTCCATGGTTTTAGAAATGAATATGACCGAACGAGGAGTAATAAATTATGGAAAATAATGAGTTTCGCTTATCTGTAAACGCAAAGACCATTATCTTTATTTTGTTATTATTAAATGTTGGTTATGCGTATAAGAAGATTAAACAATATAATAATATAAAAGAGGTTGGTTATATCAGGGAGAGAACCGTTCAGGAACAGATCCGGAAGAGAGTGATGAAGTCTTTTGGCTCGGTGGAAGAGATGGACCGGCTCGCTGCTGATTTTGCAAAACAAAAGAAAGATACTGAGGTGTTGGCAGCGACTATCAGGGAACAAGATAAACAAATAAGTAAGGTATATAA
>JAIQZR010000101.1 GCA_021777035.1 Candidatus Scalindua sp.
CTGCGGAGGAGTTGACATATAAAAAGTTAATAGAGGCCGATGATATTGCTTAGACATTTTAATAAGCATCGGTCGTGTTGGATCAGATTCTCCCTCTTCAAGCATTCCTAATCTATCGGCCGCAGTCATTTCTCTCGCATCAGAGATATCCAGTTTATTAGCGGCATCCTCTATTGTCAGGCCAGCCGTCTCCCGTGCCCAACGAAGTATATCTTCATTAACTTTTGGCATTTTTCTTCTGGTTAAAAGAACCGACCTCTTTTTCCACTTTCTTCTAAAATTTTTCTCTGTCCATTATTTTGTTCGGAAAGAATTTTTTTCTAACCCCTTCTTTTTCAGGATTTTAAACCACTCAACATCTATTTGTCAATCACTAAGAATCACATCCCCAGCTCTTTTTTCAATACCGGTATAGTGTTCCCGTACTTGTAACTCGCCTGTCCCGCCAGCCCGTAACATCCCTTAATCTATCATTTCTATTTTCCTATCTCTATACTTCATCTAACCAAGGGCGTATTCAATACGCCCCTACAGTTATAATTCCTCAATCCATCTATTTCTTCAATCTGCGCAAATCCGCGTCCCGTTAACTGCTTTACCTTTTCACATTTACGCCCGGTCAATGTTAAATGTTGTTTTTAAACCTTGATTTTATATAATATTTAAGATTAAATCTAGAAATCATGAAAACCCTCATTTGTGCAGCCACTTCATTAGAGCTTAACGGGATATTCCCATCTATAACTCCTTCAGAAATCGAGACTGCCGGTAGCAGTTTTGAAAAAAAAGGTGTTTCTTTTTTAGTAACCGGAATCGGAATATTGAATACGTATGCTTCTCTGGCACAATTCCATCTAAATACTCCCGTAGAAAGGGTTCTACAGATTGGTATTGCAGGCGCCTATTCCTGCGCAAGAGAGGATGTAAAGATCTTAGGCACTCCGGTTATTGTTGAAAAAGAGATTGTGGCTGATCTGGGAGCGGAAGATTCCGATTCTTTTTTAACCCTGAAAGATCTTGGCCTGGGAGAACTGGAGTATTATAAAAACGGGAGACTTAACGTCTTCGACGACCTATTTGGTGATGCGCTGAAGGCCCTTCCAGTTGTTACCGGGGCAACGGTGAATACTGCTACCGGAAAAGAAGCAACCGGTATTATAAGAGCAGAAAAATACGGTGCTGAAGTAGAGTCTATGGAGGGAGCAGGAGCATTGAAGTTCGGAGAAGATTTCGAGGTTCCAGTCCTGCAGATCCGAAGTATTTCCAACATTGCCACTGTCCGGGACAGAGAGAGCTGGGATATTACAGGTGCAATAAAATCACTGAGAAATTTGTGTGGAGTTTTATTATGAAGTTGAAAATCGGTATTTCTCCATGCCCTAATGACACCTTTATTTTTCATGCTCTTTTGAATCATTTGATAGATGTAGATACATTTGAGTTTGAGGTGAGTTTTGCTGATGTGCAGAGTTTGAACGAAGGTGCCCAGGCTGGAGATTTTGATATCGTCAAGATATCCTATGGAAACCTCTGGAATGTACAGAATCAGTATGGGCTTTTATACTCTGGAGGTGCAATGGGTTATGGATGTGGCCCGCTTTTACTTTCTGCGAAAGAAAACAATCTAGACCCGAATATTCCAGTTGGAGTCCCCGGTGAAAATACGACTGCAAACGCCCTTCTCAAGTTCTGGGCAACGGGTGAACGTGTAATTTATAAGACAGAATATGCTTCCTTTGATGAATTGTATCGTGATTTGTTCAATGGCGACAGAACACAGTGCCTGGTTATTCACGAAAACCGTTTTACTTATGAGCAGGACGGGTTGTACCTGATTTGCGACCTGGGTGAATATTGGGAAGAAAAAACCGAAGCGCCAATCCCGCTGGGAGGCATTGTAGCCCGTAGAGATTTAGGCGAAGATGTGGCCAAAAAGGTGGATAGTTTGATAAGGGAAAGCGTTGAGTTTGCATGGAAAAATCCAGGGGAATCAAAAGCCTTTATAAAGGAGCATGCCCAGGAAACGGAAACGAGCATTATTAAATCTCACATTGGTCTGTATGTAAATGATTTCTCTGCACATGTTGGAAATAAAGGCAAAATCGCTATCGGACGTTTACAGCAGTTGATTGCACCGGAGTTTGGCGATGTAAAGTCATTGTTCGCTTATTAGTATACTTATTTACTTGTTCTTACTGGTAAGTTTATTAACTATATCGTACTGCTCCATCGCTTTATCACGTTGCCCTACTCTTATATATACCTGTCCAAGATTATTATGTGCGCTGATATAGTCGGGTTTCAATTCAATTGCTTTCTTAAAATGTTCAATTGCTAAATCGTGTTTACTCTGTTTGAAATAGACATACCCAAGGTTGTTGTAGGCTTCCGTAAATTCAGGTTTAAGTTTAGTGGCCAGGCTATATTCAGAAACAGCGGCATCAAGCTTCTCCATCTTGAAATAGAGATTGCCAAGATTTACATGAGATTCAGGAACGCCAGGATTAAGTTCTAACGCCTTTTTGTACTCCTCCATCGCCTCTTTAAACTTATTACTTGTTTCGTATACGGCACCCAGATTTGTATGGGCCTCTAACCAATCGGGTTTGATTTCCAATCCCCTCTTGAATGACTCAATCGCGAGATTGAATTCACCTTTCTGAGTATACACACAACCCAGATTAAAATGTGCTTTCTCGAAATCTGGCAGAACGCTCACAGACATCTTATATTCCTCTATGGCATCATCAAGCCTTCCCTGTTTCCAATGCGTAGTACCTATATCATAATGTTCTTCAGCATCTGTCTGCTTACTGTTGCAACCTGAATTCATTGCAATAAACAGAAGCGATAACACTGAAATACCCAGAAGTGTAAATAATTTTTTTTTCATTTTTTTTATTCCCATAATTGTGTGCTGAAATATCTGCTGCCGGTGTCAGGAAAAAGGGTAACTATCACACCTTCATCTATTTTCCCGGCCAACTTTAGAGCACCTTTCATAAATGCGCCGGACGACTGCCCGACAAATAGGGCCATTTCACTGGCCAGCGTACAACACGTGTCCTTTGCTTCCTCAGAGGTTATATGAAACAGATCATCTTCTATAAAGTCATCCCGGTAAATCTTTGGTTTTATATACTCTGCGCCCATGGGCTTCAGCCCCTCAATCCCAGGAAAATCCTCAGGCTTGATAACATAAATTTTTATGTCCTGGCTGTATTCCTTCAGCCTTCTTCCGACACCCATCACCGTACCGCCTGTACCAACACCGCAAATAAAGTGTGTAACCCTGCCATTAGTCTGTTCCAGGATCTCTTTACCTGTTGTTTCATAATGAGCAATTGGGTTGTTCTCGTTTGCATATTGATCCGGCATATAATATTTATCAGGATTTTCTGCCAGCATCTCATGTGCCCTTCTTATAGCCTCGTCATATCCTTTTATAGGGTCAGTGGTAATAATTCTTGCCCCGTAAGCCCTGATGGTTTGCATCCTCTCTTTGCTGGCATTTCCGGGTATAACCAAATCCACTTCATAGCCCAATGCGGCACCTATCATCGAGTATGCTACCCCCGCGTTTCCCGATGTAGAGTCCAGGATTGCCTTACCGCGAGTAAGTTCTCCGGATTTTATTGCCTCTTTTATCATCCTCAACACCGGACGGTCTTTTATCGACCCTCCCGGGTTAAAATATTCGAGTTTAGCGTATATCTCTATTCTGTCAGATATATTCTGAGGAGTTTTGATCCTTACCAAAGGAGTATTTCCAACATACCTTAAGACGGAGTTCTCTATCTTTTCTTCAATATCCGGACTTTCGATTTCACCACTCATCTGTTGCGTTTTTTCTTGTAATAAATATGCCAAGTGATATGAGGGGTTTCCCCTTAGTGGTTATTGCAAACTGACTTAAACACTCAGAATCCTCAAAAATTTTAAGCTTTCATTATAGTAACGAATGAGAATATGTCAATTAAAGTTACCGTGTCAGGTAAATTAAGATGTTAAAATGACCTTTTTCTGCAAATATTTGAGTAATCGTAAGTTTTGTATATTGATTTTCAAAACATTCGTTATTATACTTTTTTTAAATATATTTGAAATCTAGTAAAAATCATGGAAGATAGAGCTTCGCACAAAAAGAGTAAAACTGTATTAGTCAAGTCTTTATCATGACAAATGACTATCCTTCGACTCCGCTCTGGCCAGCGTCACACTGAGCAGAATCGAAATGCTGCCAACATTAAAGATTATACATCCAGTTAAAATTATGAAATTAATATTTGGAAAGGCATTATGAATAATAATTATATCTTCATTTCCCACGGTAAAAAATATAACGCACTTTTAGTAACCCTGCGCAAAGGCATTGAAGACCAGGGGTTGAATACCAGTGTTGTCCCGCATGATACAGCGACTGATGATGAATTGGGGCCTGATATAAAGCAGGCAATTGAAAAGGCAGTTGCGTTTGTTGCTGTGATTGGGCCAGACACGATAAATTCTCCCCAGGTTTTGAAAGAAATAAAATACGCGCTGGAAGTAAACGGCAAAAACGGAGATAATTACAAAGTGATACCTTTGTTATTAGCAGGTACTAAGCCTGCTGAGTTAAACAAACATTTTGGTAATAGACCGGTTGGGATACCAATTCAGATAGGTACAGGCGGTATAAATGAAACCGTATCTCAAATATTTGCAGTATTGAACAAGAACCTGTCTGACAAACGAGAAAGCACCCTTTTTGCCGGTATAGAAAATTCCCTAAAGCGACTGTCACCTGGTATTCGCGAGAAGATTAAATCCCTGGGTGTTTTTCAGGAAGGTGGTAGTATTTCAAATATAGCAAACGTTTTGCAGTTGAATGATGCTGAAAGGGATTTACTGGTTAATGAATTACGTGAAATTAACCTGGCAAAGCCAATGCCCTATGGTTTTTTACACTTTCACCCCTCCCTGTGTCCCTATCTCCTGAACGAATTGGATGAAACTGTACTCGGCAAAAGCAGAGACAGATGGTCAGAATGTCTACGTCAATTGAGTGAATTTCTGTATAAGCAACAATCTGAGGACTCAAAACTCGCGGATGAACTGACGCTGATGGAACTACCTAACCTGATACAATCCCTGGAATATGTGCAGTCACAGAAAGTACCTGAAGTAACTCTGGACAGGGCCACATTACTTGAACAATTGATTGCGCATTTGGACAAGCCGGATATCCTGGCAAAAGTAAAGATGATCCAGGAAGAGGAGAAGAGAAGAACTTCGGAATGGAACACTTCAAGATTTGAGACCCTGAGAGTACAGGTTGACAAATTTCTGGAAACAGGAAATCTTCCACAAGCTTTAAGTGTAGCACAGGTACTCCTTGATAAATGCTTAAAAGCAGGTGACGTAAGTTATGATGGAGCAGATTACGATACTGCAGAGGCATACATACAACTTGGGCGTGTATTAAGGATGGGAGGAGCTTCTGAAAACGCACTTCAAGCAATTAATGAAGCGCTCAAACGCTTTGAAGAAATTGCTAATCGGAAAAATTCTGAGGCAGCAGGAATAATGGCATCTGCTTCACTTGCCAAAAAAGGGGAGTGTCTTCTGGATCTTGATCGTTTAGAAGAGGCCGCTGCCGCTTTTGGAGAATGCATTCGTATTGCTGAAAAATTCAAGAGTGAAAAACATATGGCCATAGGAAAAGGGCAACTTGGGACGGTACGGTTATCTCAGGATCGATACGAAGACGCCATTAAGGCCCACGATGAAGCACGGGAGATATTTGAGAGACTTGGTGATTTGGACATGGTTGCAGTTGCCTACCAGCAAATGGGTGCAGTGCATGAGGAGATCGGTCAATTTGAAGAAGCGGAGCAGTCATTTCAAAAATCTCTTGCCATTTCAGAACAACAAAAGAACCAACTGGATCAGGCAAAGAACCTGGGGAGGCTCGGGAGCTTTTACGCAAAAGCAGGACGAACAGGTGAAGCAGTCACCTTTCTACAGCGATCAGCAGAGAAATATGTAGAGATCAATAACAAGGCAGACGAGGGACGCGTCCGTGGAAATCTATCCATTACATTAATTACACTTAAACGTTACGAAGAAGCCAGACAGGAAATCCAGCGAGCTATTGAGTGCTTTAAACCTTATGGCCATAACGTTGAACCATGGAGGGCCTGGGACAAACTACGTGAGATTGAACTCGCTGACGGTAATCAGGAAGCGGCAGCACAGGCGCGTGAGCAGGCGATCCAATTATATCTTGCATTCCGTCGTGATGGTGGAGAAGACCAGAACCCTGGAGCGAGACTATGTACCTTGTTTGATGATGCGTTGGGAAGTCAACCACCGGAGGAGGTAAAAAAACACCTGGACGAAGTGGCGAATGATCCGAAAATACCGGATGAAGGCAAGCTGCTGATTGCAAAGTTACAGACCGTCCTCACCGGTTCCCGCGAAAAGGAGTTGGCCTCTGACCCAAATCTACATTATATAGATGCTGCCGAGGTTCTGTTCTTACTGGAAAAACTGAAGAAGAAGAAAGAACAGAAAATAGTAGATTAGCTATTGTTAATTACATGTAAAAAAAAATGCTAGTGGATAGTATAATGAATGTAGATTTGCATCCTGACAGGAAAACAGATCTGGTAATAAATTAGCACCTTTGGCATAAATACGCAGGTAGGAGCCAACTCCTGCCCGCCCGTACCGAACAGTACGTTCGGGCGGGTTGGCGACCGAATTATTGCATTTGAACGTTACGCTCGCCGTCGGGAGACGGCTCCTACCACATTTTGAATTTCCTTTACATGTACTTAATCATCAAAGATGGATTGCAGCTCTTTTACAATGTATTGTGGTTTTTCATTATTCATAACTTTAATCGCATTTTCTGCGATCAGGGTGTACCTCCTAATCAAGGCTTCCTTCGTATCACCAGCGATATGAGGAGTGAGCACAACATTTGGAAGTTTTCTCAACTTACTATACTCCGAAAGAGGCTCCGTCTCATATACATCCAAGGCGGCCTTTTTGACAATGCCGTTTTCTAATGACTCTATTAAATCATCCTCACTGATTACTGCTCCTCTGGACGTATTTATCAACCATCCGAGCCCTGCTCCACCTATCTTTTCCAACTCCTTTTTCCCAATCAGTCTTTCCGTCTTGCAACTGCCATGTTTTGTTAAAGGCAGGAGAATAGAAACAATGTCAGACTTTTCCAGTAAGCAATCAAAGTCAACGATGTCTACAAAATCAAGTCCTTCATTCCCTCTTTCCATGTTCCTCCTAAACGCTATTATTTTCATTCCGAATCCATGAGCAATCCTCGCATGTATCCTGCCAATATTACCAAATCCAATCAAACCAAGCGTTTTTCCCGCAAGCTCAATACCAACCCCCCTGTTCCATTTACCGTCCTTCATCTCCTGTCCGTAATCTCTGCCATTCTTAGCTAATGCTAATACAAGGTACATTGCATGCTCCGCAACAGACTGAGCCGTAATACCTGGCATATTGCATACGGGAATCTTTCTCTCTATGACGGCCCAGAGATCTATCGTATCGTATCCGGTTCCGCATTGAAACAGTTTTACTTTCTCTGCACTCATTATCATTTCCCTGGTAATCATGGCTTTGTCAGGATACACAATATCAGCATCTACTATTTCTTTAGAAATAGTAGATACATCATGTTGGTCTCGAACAAGAACAATGTTTTCCTGAAAGCCTCTATTACTGACCACGGATTTTATGGTCTTGACCATTAACCCATCATCATCTGAACACAACAATATTTTTAATTTTTTAGACATTATTGCTTAATACCGAAATAAGAGTTGCAAAAGCAGTCACTCAAATATAGGGAATTAATGTTGAGTGAACCTTACAAAAAAACAACCACTAATATGGACTATTTTTTCTTTATTTTTTCAAATAAATTTGTGTTTATTTTGATATCTTCATCTTTAAGTTGATGATACTTCAAATAGAGTTTTTTATCAGCTTCAAATAGTACAAACATAATAGCGCCTGCTTTATAATTTCTGCTTTTCAATCCAAATAGCGCTGGATCACCTTTTTCTGTGTACATCATCCAGAAACCTTCTTTCCATTGTTTACCATCCGGTATATACAAGAATGCGCTTATTATTGTGTTAGATTCTTTAAATGAAGCTTCAATAGTATATTTGAAATTTATATTGTTTTTTTGGGTATTATATTCTTTTGCTTCATAACCAAAAATACCATGTTGATCCATTATTCCTTTACTATGTGCAAAAGATATACTCTCATTCCCACCAAACGCATCAGGGATATTACTAAATATTTTTTCACACTTCAGATTTTCTTTTTCTTTTGGATATTTTATATCGTATTCATTTATTAATATATTCAACACCATGGAATATGCCCGTAACTGATACGTAAATCTTTTGTGATTGCCAGGAACATCCAATTCTGCAGCCAATGCATAATTTTTTGCTCCTTCTGTGGCATTACTTGATCTGCAATAATTAATCATCCCCATTTCTCTATAAGCAAGTTCTTTCATATTTAATGATGATTCATTATTGTTAACAACATCAGAATAATTACTTAAAGCATCTTTATAATAGCTTTGGGAAAAACACTCATCGGCTAATACCAGTTTAAGTGCTGATAATTCGGGTCCTTTATTTACATCTTTGACTAATCTCTTAAGTGTCTCAAATACAAGTATTCGTTCTTTTGTAATACGACTGCCTTCATTTTGATGATCCACTAGTTTTTTTACACTTTTTAGAGCTTCTAATTTTATTTCTAGTTTTCGGTTTTCTAAATTACTGTTAATTGTAAAAAATGTAGCCCCGACTGACAGTAACATAAAAATCAATGAGATAAGAGTAACTATAAATGCTGGCGACCATGTTTTTGACCTGGCTTTATTATAGTCCTTTATTTCATCAGATATTTGTGAAATTGATTGATTAATTTCTTTCATATAAGCCCTCCTTTCATAAAAAAAGGTAACTATTGTATGGAGAAACAGACTGGTATTTTATGAAAAAACAGCAAAAATGCGTCATAATATATTTAAAACCGGTAAAAGCTTAAACTATAATCTACTCCTTAGTAATTCCGATTGCCTTGCCATTGAGGGGCTTCACCTTTCCAGTTTCGTAAACATGCCATCTATATTTGGACTCTATTTTCTTACGGGTTAATAATAGCCATTCCACTTCAAAACCGTCTTCCTTTGGATACACATGCCAACCCAGATCCCATCATTGTGGAGAATTAAATCTCTGCCGTCTTCTATTGTATCAGTAAATTCCCAGGTTCCATCATCACGGAGGATTACACCTCTGCCATCTTCCGTTCTAGCAGGAGCATCATCTGCATATGAAACAGTTGCTGAGATGATTATTATGAAAAAGATGCCAAGCATGATAACTGATATATATTTGCTCATTCATTTTCTCCTGAACAGAAAAACTTCATGGAAGATACCGATCTATTTCCAACGCGCCATGAAATACCCCGAGAATATCAATTGGCTTCTTAACCGCTAATAGATACGCAGGTAGGAGCCAACTCCTGCCCGCCCGTACCGAACAGTACGTTCGGGCGGGTTGGCAACCGAATTATTGCATTTGAACGCTTACGATCGCCGTCAGGAGACGGCTCCTACCAAAACTTTGAAATTCCTAAACATTAAATTACGACCAAAACAGTAACGCTAAAATCTTTAACATGATAGACTATTTTATACGAAAATCGTTTTATAAACCTCACCCCAGGGAGAGCCGTCATTCGGGTTTTTGTGATACGCTTCCAGCCTTTCATCAATTATTTTTTTTCATTTTCTGTCAATTCCACCGAATCAGTCTCGGAAGCAATTGTATCCCAAATATCTTCAACCAATTGAATACGTTCCGGTATTGACAATTTGAGAATATCAGTAACCTTAATATTTTCCATTTTCTCTCCTTACACGTAATTTTACTATTATTGCAAATATGGACAGCGTTAATATAGTTAAATGCTTATAAATTTTCAATCCTCCTTTTCAGAAGGCGTTCCGGACATTGCCTTCCTGAGGGCTGGCGGTGTAATCAGGGTAGTAATGATTACCATGATTATTAGTGCGGAAAAAACAACATCATTGATAATGCCCAGGCTCTTTCCTATACCGGCAAATATCAGCGTGACCTCTCCCCGTGGGATCATGGCAATACCGATAGCGATCCGGTTCAACCCTTTTTCCAACGCACACAAACCACAAACTTGTTTACCAAGGATGGCCGCCAAAGTTATTACCAAGGCTACCTTTAATGCGGAAAGATTACCGAAAATTTCCAACTTTATCTGCATACCAATTAGAAGAAAGAATACCGGCACAAAGACAAAAGATGCCGGGCGCATAATCTCCTGTATGCCGTGTTCTCCTCCTTTTAAATCCTTGAAACGAACCTCTCTTAAAATAAGTCCGGCTGCAAATGCGCCCACTATAGTCGCCAAGCCAATAAGATTAGCTGTATAAGAGAGAAGGAGACAGAAAACAATGGCCATCGCCAGCTTCCAACCCTCGGCCTTCCTGTGTATTGTATAATAACCTAGAAAAGGGGCCAACTTAAAACCCATGAATACGGCACCTGAAAGGAAGAGGATAGAGAATATTGATGTCCGGACAACAGGAAAGAGACCCACACTTCCCGTTACTACTATGTCAGTAATTATAGCCAATATAAATACTACTATAATATCATCAATTACCGCCGCACCCATAAGTATACTTGACTCAATAGTCCGGAGTTTTCCCAAGTCTTTAAATATACGTGCCTTTATACCCACACTTGTAGCACAGAGCGTAGCTCCCACAAAGAGATGAACATTAAAACCGGCATCAGGAAAAAAGTAAAGACTGGTGAAATATCCTAATATAAACGGTGTTACAATACCACCCAAAGCTACTAAAAATGATGAAAGACCCACCTTTACAATATCCCGTATATCTGTTTCCAGCCCAATCTCAAAAAGAAGGATTATTGCACCAAACCTTGCCAGAATATCTACAAAGGTGTGATCCCTTAAGGGGGCAAAAAATTCCCAGCCTGTCATATACGCCAGGTTTCCTATAATAATACCGAGAATCAGTTCTCCAAGTACTGCCGGTTGTCCTATTTTTTCAAATATTCCACCTCCAATTTTTGCCGCCGTGAGTATAATTATGATACCAAGGAG
>JAIQZR010000102.1 GCA_021777035.1 Candidatus Scalindua sp.
GCACCGCACAGGCAGGCCAACTCCAGCCTGCCCCCGTCCGTACCGGCACGGGCGGGCGACAATCTTTCTGGCGGGTTGGCGACAGGATCCTCCCCCCGTCGCATGTACGCTGTCGATCGCCGTCGGTCGCCGTTGGGAAACGGCTCCTACCACCACCACTATGCGACGCATGTGAAATCACCCGGTAGGAGCCAACTCCGGTTGGCGACCGAATCATCGCGTTTAAACGCTTACGATCGCCGTTGGGAAACGGCTCCTACCAAAACTTTGAAATTCCTATGCACCAATTCACTTCAACCTGCCCGACTTCGCTATTCAGGCGGGAAAACCCGACCTACGAGTAAGAAAATATAATATTTTGTAGGGCGGGTTTCCCCGCCTGTACCTATTCGGGCAGGTTACCCGCCGACCTTGAATTTCCTATGCATATATTTAAAATGAAAATTCCTATATAATTAAATTATTTTTTTGCTTTTCTCCTGTCTTCCTGGTTTCCTTATAGAATCATCGCGTTTAAACACTTACGGTCGCCGTCGGGAGACGGCTCCTACCAAAAACATTGAGATTCCTTTACATCAAATAGCGTTACGACTTTTCTCAACAGATACTGATTACAAAGAAAACTATGGCATAAATATATGAGTGCCGGGATTGGTATTTATAGGTATTAAAACATTGACTCTTGAAAAGAGTATTGTGATTGATATTTGATACGAATAAATTGATAAATATATTCGTTGTGAGTGAGTGGACAAAATTTAGACCAATAATAATATTTTGTAATAACATTGGCTTATCCTGTGCGTTGATATGTGTTATGAACGCCACTAATACTACTATAATCAACAAACAAAAACAATAGGCATATTGCCGGTGTCGTATTTATTCCACAGTAACGCTTTTCGCCAGGTTACGTGGTTTATCAACATCGCAACCCCTCATCACGGCCATATGGTATGCTAACAACTGGAGTGGGATTACGGACAGGATAGGGACTAACGCATCTATTGTCTCAGGAATATAGAAAACATGGTCTACTAACGTTGAAATTTCGCTATTTCCTTCACTGGCGATAGCAATCACTCTGCCTCCACGAGCACGAACCTCCTCAATATTACTTAGTATCTTAGAATATACACTGTCTGTAGTAGCAACAACAACGACAGGCATATTTTTGTCTATAAGCGCGATTGGGCCATGTTTCATTTCTGCAGCAGGATACCCCTCAGCATGTATGTACGATATCTCCTTCAGTTTAAGCGCACCCTCCAGGGCGACAGGATAATTATAACCTCTGCCTAAATATAAGCAATTGTCACTATCCTTATAAAGATGTGCGATTTCAGCAATTTTGTCTTTATTATCAAGGATTGTCCGGACTTGTTTTGGTAACTCTTTTAATTTAATTGCAAGATCGTTATTTGACAGATCTTCATTTCCTCTAATCCTGGCCAGAAACAGGGTCAGTAGGGACAATACCGCAATTTGAGATGTAAATGCCTTCGTGGATGCAACGCCGATTTCAGGACCTGCGTGAAGAAAAATGCCGCAATCTGCAAACCTTGCGATACTGCTGCCAACCACGTTACAGATAGAAAGTACAAGAGCGCCCTTCTTTCTGGCTTCATGCATCGCTGCAAGCGTATCTGCAGTTTCACCAGACTGGCTTATTGCTATAACCATGGTTTTCGCTTCAATAATAGGGTTTCTGTATCTGAACTCTGAAGCATATTCAACCTCAACAGGTATACCCAAATGCGATTCAATCATATACTCACCTATCAGCCCGGCATGCCATGAAGTACCACATGCCACTACTATAATACGCCTGATATTGCGCAGGTCATCTTCGTTATCCTTTAATCCTCCAAGGTGTACAAGATTGCTCTCCTTCTCAAATCGGCCCAACATCGCATCACGAATAGACTGAGGTTGTTCATATATCTCTTTAAGCATAAAGTGCTCATATCCACCCTTCTCTATCTTATCAAGATTCCACTGCACCTCATCAATTCTTTTAGTTATCCGGACATTATTTATATCAGTAGTCCTCATATTATCCTTAGTCAAGACGGCAATCTCATTATCATCCAGGTAAACAACCTCTTTGGTATATTCCAATATCGCCGCAACATCTGAAGCCACGTAATGTTCCCCCTCACCTATACCAACTATCAATGGACTCCCACGCCTTGCGGCAATCAGCTTGCCAGGATCGTCCAGGCTGATTATGGCCAATCCATAAGCACCCTCAATCTCCTTAAGTGCTGCTCTAACTGCATCTTCCAACACCCCCTCAAAATAACTTTCAATAAGATGGGCAATCACCTCAGAATCTGTTTCACTACTAAAAATATGGCCTTCTTTCTCCAGCTTCATTTTCAGATAGTTATAATTTTCGATAATACCGTTATGAACAATCGAAATTTTCCCTGTACAATCAGTATGGGGATGTGCATTCTCAATCGTTGGGGCCCCATGTGTCGCCCATCTGGTATGGACGATCCCTATGGTGCCTTCATTAAACTTGCCGTGTATCTTCTTCTCCAATTCGCTAATGAAGCCTACTGATTTTTCACAAAGCATTTTACCATTCTCAATAATAGATATCCCTGAAGAATCATACCCACGATATTCAAGTCTCCTGATTCCACTAATGAGCATTGGACTAGCTCTGTTTTCTCCGATATAACCAACAATTCCACACATATATATGTCCCTAAATTTATTATTATAGTTAAAAAATGTCGGGTAACCTGCCCGACTTCGCTATTCAGGCGGGGAAACCCGACCTACGAGAATTTCTTTTTACACGGTAGGAGCCGTCTCCTGACGGCGATCGCCAACGGGAGTTGGCTCCTACCAAAAAACATTGAATTTCCTATGCATCAAGTTAGATTCTTCATTCCACTTTGCTACATTCAGAATGACATTTTCTGCATGTCATTCTGAGGGAGGAACGACCGAAGAATCTCAACATTGAAATTCCTATGCATTAAATTAACTAACGTCCCAACATTTCCCTAAACTGGTTCTACGTTCTGTTATTTGTATTGAAACCCGTGCCTACTACTCAAATTATTCCAACAGTATCATACCAAAATATTTGACATATTCAGTTTTATGTTCAAGAAACTTTATCTCAAAACCATTATTACGAACCGTCTTAAAAACATCTATTCCGCATGCCTCCATTGACGGCCTTACATCTTTCGGTTTTATACAAGAACCATCCACATCACATTCAGCACAAAGTGGACATGGTCCGGCATTTAGAGAAAAGGCCTTGTAAAAACCGGCAAAATTTGCCTTATGCTCAATATGGAGGAGCATTTCTTCAAATTGCTTTGCGGGAGGCTGCCCTTCAATAAGGATGGCACTTTCATAACAACCTAGCAATTCCCGGGTCTCTTTGTACGTTGGCGTGTATGGCGGACACGTTTTATACTTTCCAAATTTTGAACAACCAAATCGGCATTTCAGTTGCACCCATGGTTCCACTATAATACTTTTTGTGGAAATCAGCTTAGAGAGCGTTGCGCCTAATTCAATTGTCTCGTCACACAACAGTGTAATTTTATCTTTATCCATACAATCAACGGTGTCAGATCTAATCATAGCTTTATGTAATTTTCCCCAATAAAATCAAAATCAAAATATAATCAAAAGTAATGCAGAAGATTTACAAATCGAAAACTCCTTGTAGAATAGTATTTCTATCTATCTCTATTGTCAACATGAAAGTTCAATTTGACAGCACTATACTCCTGTGTTATAAGTCAGTGACAGAAAGGAGTTGATTTATATGGAATTCACCATAAAACAAATTAGCGCAATTATTGGTGGTAAGGTTCGGGGTGATGAAGACCTGATCATTACGGGTGTATCCAGCATTGAGAATTCAGATGAAGGAGATATAAGCTTTATCAAGAATGAAAAATTCATAGATAAAGTAATAGAATCAAACGCCTCTGCAGTCGTAGCGCACAGGTCTATTGAAGAGACCAAAAAGACATTAATTATTGTTGACAATCCATTCTTATCGTTTATTAAACTACTAAAAATTATTTCAGACCGAAAACAGCAGCAGCCACGAACAATTCATCCATCAGCAGTAATATCAAAAGGCTCTTTCATTGGGAACAATATATCAGTTGGGGCAAATGTTGTAATTGATGGGAATACACAAATAGGTCAAAACGTAACCATATACCCTAATGTTTATATAGGCACAAGCTGCAAAATTGGTGATGACTCAATAATATATCCGAATGTTACAATCAGAGAAGAAGTAACAATAGGCAAACGCGTAGTAATCCAATCCGGCGCATCTATAGGCGATGACGGTTTTGGTTTTCTCCAAATCAAGGGTAAACACGTAAAGATTCCTCAGGTAGGAACTATTGAAATTGGTGACGATGTATCAATCGGCTCAAACGTAACCATCGCACGCGCAGCTCTAGATAAAACCATCATCGCCTCAGGTGTTAAAATCGATAACCACTCCCATATAGCTCATAATTGCACTATTGGGGAGGACTCTATGCTAATTGCCTATGCGAAGCTTGCCGGAAGTGTAAAAATAGGTAAAAATGTAACGATTGCAGAGTCTGTAGGTATTACTGATCACGTAGAGATTGGAGACAATTGTATGGTAGGTGCCGCTTCTAATGTGTATAAGAGTTTAGAACCTGGGTCTATTGTCTGGGGGTCTCCTGCTAAGCCAATTACTTTTGAGAAAAGATTACAAGTATTAATAAAAAAGCTGCCTGATATTTACAAGAAAGTGAAAGATTTGTAACACCCCACCACTACGGTATCTTGTCACCGCAAATGTTGCGCTAACGAGATACCGATTAAGTAGAGGATAAAACCAACAATGATAAAACTTACAGCGTTACCTTGATTTCTGCCTTGTCTTGCAGCTCCTTCAATAGAGATTCAGTTTTGATTTGCATAATAACAAAATCTACCATATCTGCGACATCTGCATAACGAACATCTTTTCCCTCTTCTTTTTCTGTCACCTTGATTATATGATACCCAAATTGTGTTTTCACAGGCCCACTTATTTCTCCAACTTTCATAGCAAAAGCAACTTGAGCAAATTCTTCTACAATAGAACCTTTTCTCTGAAAGAAGCCAATGTCGCCTCCATTTTCCGCAGAAGGACAATTTGAGTATTTTTTTGCCATCTCTGCAAAATCTGCTCCCTTATCTATTTCCATCTTTACGATATCAATCATCTTTTTTGCTTCTTGCTTTTCGGCATCTGTTTTCATGTTTCTTGTATCAATTAAGACATGGCTCGCTTTTACCTTTGCACCATTAAATGCGTCTCTGTTCGCATCAAAATAACTTCTTTTATCGGCATCAGTGATTGAATTTTCCAAATATTTACTTAAAGCAAGTGCCCTGCTGACCTCTCCTTCCAATTCTGAGACACTGGATCCCTGAGCCCCCAGGATTTCTTCCAGAGGTTTATCCTTATTACTAGGATTATTTTGTAGAAAAAACTTTATTTTTTCAATCTCCGCTTGAACATCTTCATCGTTAACAGTTACTTCTTGTTTACTAACAAATTGTTTAAGTAACACTTTTTTTGTTAGCTGATTAACTACTTGCATTTTAATTGTAGTTGTCACTTCCTGATTCATACGTCTAAAGATATTAAGTCTCCTGTCAAAATCTTTACGTAGAATTTCTTCACCATTTACGGTCGCAATAACACTGTTTTCTGTCTTAGCTACAGTCGCGACACTCTCTTCAACTTTTACTTTTTTTTCTGCTACGTCAGAAGCACTTTCTTTAGCTTCTGCTTCTGCCGCTACTACGTTACTTTTTTCTATTGCTACTTCCTTCTCCGTTGAAGCGGCAGACTGGGTAACTGAATCTGTTATTTGACTATTAACAGAAGTTGGAAGTACCTTTGCACTCTCTTCACTCTTAGCCTTCGAGGTATTAGCACTTACCTTTGCTTCCGACTTTGCAACCGCCTTTACCTCTGCGTTTTCAGTTGCAAAAAGAGAAATATCCGTTTGCATAACAAATAAAAATAACATTACCGATAGAACAATCATTTTGTACATTTCTTTATCTCCTAAATCATATTTCATGTTTATAACTTACACCCGATGATTAACCCGGAATCCATATCCAGATCAACTCTTTTTAAATTTTTAAAACCAGCTTTTTTGAGCCACTCCTTCATCTCAACTGCAGTATACGAGGAACCACTGTGCGTACCCATCAACATATTAAGACTAAAAAGTGTACCAAAGAGAGGCAATGTCTTTGAGGGGTTTAAGACAAACTCTTGAACAACGACTATACCTTCTTTCATCAAAGAATCCCAACACTTTTTTAAGATTTCCAGGTTATCATCCGCATCATAAATATGTAATAAATTTGACACTAAGACAATATCATACAATCCTTTACCAAAACTATCCTCAAGACAATTTCCCCCCTTAGTTGTAATCTGTCCCGTCAGACCAGATTTCTTAATGTGCTCTCTGGCAATCTTAATGACACCAGGAAGATCAAACACTACGGCCTTCAGATTTTTATTCTTCTCCGCAAACCTTACTGCATATGTACCCTGCCCTCCAGCCAAATCCAGAAGAGAGCTATATTTTTTTATTTGTAATTTTCTGTAAATTTCACCGGCCTGTACCGAAGCTATATTGTGCATGGCCCTGATAAACTCTCTTAATTTTTGTTCATCAACCTCCCCTTCTGCATCATCAAATGCCGTTGGTTTGCCAGTCTTGATCGCTGTGCTCAGTTTAGACCAGTAACCACACATATTATGAAAATGATGGATCCTGTCGCCCTGATATAGCGGACTTTTTTTCGTTAAACAACGGTTAGAAGCTACAGTATTTCTATATATTCCTTTAGTTTTTTTCAACAGCCTGAGCGAAACGAGTGCATTTAAAAGCATCTCTGTCGCCCTGAGATCTGCCCCTAGTTTTTCAGCAATGATCTTGTCACTTTTTCCACCGCCGCCAATCAAGGTAAACAGATCAAACTCTACTGCCGTAAAAAGTACCTGTGACTTCCAGTAACCATAACCTATCTCATTAAGATATTGAACATCGTCACTATTCATGATTTAACACACTTTCTCTCCGTATTGGTGAATAGTTGATTAAAATATGCTTTGCTCTAGCGTTAAAGCTTTATCTCAAAGTTTATATCCTTCAAATGTTTTTGCCATTTCCAGGCTGAACTTAATGAATCTTCTAACGAATATTTACATGACCAATTGAGCACGCGATTTGACTTGTCTGCGTTAGCGTAAATTGCCGGTATGTCCCCGGCCCGTCTTGGAACAAACTCGTAATTAAGCTTTTCACCGGTTACACTTTCAAATGTTTTTACCAATTCCATTACAGAGCACCCTTTTCCTGTACCAAGGTTAAAGACAGAAACAGATCCTTCTTGTTTGTCTAAATACTCTAGCGCTTTTACGTGCGCATTTGCCAAATCTGAAACATGAATAAAGTCTCGTATACAGGTTCCGTCCTGCGTGTCATAATCGTTTCCAAAAATAGAGAGTTTGTCTCTAAGCCCTATTGCAGTTTGTGTAATAAATGGCACTAGATTATCCGGTCTGCCAATTGGCAACTCGCCAATTTTGGCTGAAACATCTGCGCCAATTGGGTTGAAATAACGAAGTACCGCAGCTTTGATTTCACATGTGGCGACTACATCAGAAATAATCTGTTCTGATATAAGCTTGGTCTGTCCGTATGGACAATTTGGTTTTTGCAACGTAGAATTTTCATCGACTTGTATTCCTCCTTCAGGTACTCCGTAAACAGTGCATGATGAAGAGAAAACGAGATTACCAATCCCATATTCATTCATTAATTCCAATAAAGTAAGCAACGAATCAAGGTTATTTTGATAATACAAAATTGGCTGTGCCACAGACCCGCTAACAGACTTAAAGGCCGCAAAATGGATTACCCCTTTTATGTGATTATTTGCCTTAAAGACTTCACGGAATCCGTCCTTATCAGCGCAGTTAACCTGGTAATACAATGGTTTGTGGCCCAGAATTTCACCCAGCCATGAATAAACGCCAGCGTAAGAATTAGAAAGGTTATCAACTATGATTGGTTCAAAACCATTATTTACCAATTCAACCACAGCATGTGAACCGATATATCCCAGCCCTCCGGTTACTAATATTTTTTTCATAAGATTATTTAAACAGCATAATAAGTTAAGTCTTCGGCAAAATTCTTTGCCTTCATGACATCTGTTAAAAAATGTCGGGCAGGTTACCCGCCGACCTTGAATTTCCTATGCATATATTTAAAATGAAAATTCCTATATAATTAAATTATTTTTTTGCTTTTCTCCTGCATTCCTGGTTTCCTTATAGAATCATCGCGTTTAAACACTTACGCTCGCCGTCGGGAGACGGCTCCTACCAAAACATTGAGATTCCTATGCATCAATTCGCTTCAACCTGCCCGACTTCGTCGTTCGGGCGGGCGCAGAGACGCAGAGACCGCAAAGAAAATACAAAA
>JAIQZR010000103.1 GCA_021777035.1 Candidatus Scalindua sp.
TTCGAGGTGATCCCTTAAACCGTCACAAATCCCTTTATCATCATCGATTATGAGTATTTTTACCTTATTATTCATTTTTATATTAGAAGGAATTAGCTTGTCTCAGGCATGACCTTGCCCTACGTGTTATCTGCGAAAATATTACCGGACGCTGCTGAGTTTGTCTGACTTTCTTGTTTAACCGGTAACTTAATTGTAAATATTGTGTGCCTGCCAACTTCACTTTCAACCTCTACCGTCCCTTTATGATTATTAATGTTCTCCTGCACAATCATAAGGCCAAGTCCCATTCCCTTTGCCTTTGTTGTATATAGCGGCTCAAAAATATTCTCCAGGTTTTCTTCCGGTATGCCGACACCTGTGTCCATAAACTTCACTTCAACATAATCGCCATTAGCATTCGTTTCTATATCAAGCCTGCCGCCATCCGGCATTGCCTGTATAGAATTAGATATAAGATTCTTGAATAACCGCAAGATTTGTTCAATGTCTATAGGGATTTCAGGCAGGCTATCATTAAACCTTGTTTCAATAATAATATTTTCCGGTATTGTGAAATCTTTAAGCGCATTTTCAATAACTTTGCTGATATCACAATTTTCCATGAATAGCTTCCTGGTATTGGAAAAGTCAACTATTTCGCTAATAATATTATCTGATATCCGGATATTACTATGAATAATATCCAGATGCTTTTTCACCTTTCCGCTTGCATCCGTCAGGACTTTGCTCAAATAATACGCTGAAGTTTCCATAGCAGCAAGGGGGTTTCGTAGTTCGTGGGCCATACTACCGGCAACTTTGCCTATTGTAATTAATTTATTCTTGCGGACAAGTTGTTCTTGTGAAACCTTCAGTTCTTTGTTTACTCTTTTAAGATCATCTCTCTGCCTTTTGACCTCATCTTCGGCCTTCTTTATACGTATTACAGATCTAATCCTTGCCAATAAAACTTCATCTTGAATCGGCTTGGTAATGTAATCAACGGCGCCAGTCTCGAGGCCTCTGACTATCCGGTCTGTATCCTTATATTCTGCAGTCAAGAATATCACCGGAATATCTCTGGTGTTCTCATCCTCCTGCAATATTTCCAAAACATCATAGCCATTCAATATCGGCATCATGACGTCAAGGAGTATCAGGTCAGGATGCTGTTCCTTTGCAAGTTCAATACAATCGGCGCCGTTATACGCCGAAATTACATCATAATCATCCTCTAAAATCTGAGAGAGAAGTTCAACATTGTCCGGTTTGTCATCTACCACGAGTGTCTTCATAATATCAACTCCATCCATGATTGTTTATTAAGGTAAAAGATAAATTTTGTTTATTATCATCTACTATGAGTAGTTTTGCTTTACCATTTCTTCTTCCTGTTATTAATAAAAACTTCGATTGTCTCTTTGCGCACCATGCTGTTGCTTAATCGTTAATCGCAAATAAATCATTTATATGTTCTGTAATTTCTGATAAACGTAAAGGTTTTTTTACAATAAAGTCAACTTTCAAATTCTTTTTCTCAAGAGAAATAAGATCTCTATTCCAGCCTGTCAATATACCAATCTTTGGTCTTTTCTCCAGCTTATTTAGTGCCGTAACTACATCATAACCGGTCTTACCCGGCATCACCAGGTCAGACAATACAAGATCAAACTGCTCTTTTCCGGCCAGGTCTATAGCCTCTGCGCCGTTATCAACAGTCTTAACTATATGGCCATCAGTGGCAAGGAATCTCTCCAGAATCTTGCAGATATCCTTCTCATCATCTACTACTAAAATCCGGAGCTTCCTGGTTATTTTATCACGGCTCGGTTTATCTGGTGATACTACATTCTGCACCATTTCTTTATAAATTGGAATGCTTATATGAAATGTTGCGCCTTTTCCTATTTCACTTTCCACTTCTATCTCACCGTTATGCCTTTTAATAATGCTATAAACAAGACTCATTCCCAGTCCTGTCCCCTGTGGCAATCGTGTTGTAAAGAATGGGTCAAATATCTTCTTCTTAACCTCTTCAGATATACCGGTGCCGGTATCAGAGATGCTTACAAACACCGTGCTTTCGTCACTCTTCAAACTGAATTTAATACAACCACCATCAGGCATCGCATTCATGGCGTTGTTGATTATATTTATAAATACTTCTGTCAGTTCTGTCGGATTACAAAATACTTCAGATATTTCTTCTGCCCCTGCTGTGTCTATATCATAGTTTATGCCCTTAGACTGTGCCATATTCTTCCATCTGGGTTTTGTAAAATCAATCGCGCGCTCAATTAAAAGCCTCATATCAATAAACACGCAATCGGTACTCTTTGCATCGGTTTTGGCAAATGTAAGGATCTTATTAACTATTTGAGCACCATCCTCACTTGCCTTAATAATTGAACGCAACCCGTCTTTTAATTCACTATAGTCTTCAAATCCGATATCCAGTATCTGCGTTCTGCCCATGATGATTGCAAGAATGTTGTTAATCTCATGTGAAATACCGGATGCCACTATTCCTAAAGATTTAAATTTCTCAGATTGTATGAGTGCTCCCTCCATCTTCTTTCGGCTGGTGATATCCTCAACAACGGAGGCAAAGTAGCCCGGGTTACCTTCAGGATTACGTACAAGTGCTACTGTCAGGCTTGCCCAAATGGTGACACCGTCTTTCCTGACGTAACGTTTTTCTATTTTATAGCTTGAAGCATTTCCATCCAAAAGCTCATTTCGCAATTGCTCTTGTTTATTAATATCATTCGGGTGTGTAATGTCATAAAAAGTAAGTTCAAGTATTTCTGACTCGGTATATCCTGTGATCTGGCAAAAACGCTCATTAGCCCTGATAAATTTACCATTTAAAGCAACATGAATGATGCCGACGGCTGCTTGTTCAAAAATACTTCTATATTGCAGCTCACTCTCATACATCTTTTCTTCAGCCTTCTTCTGCTCGGTTACGTCACGAAATTCCAGAACAGAACCGATACATTTACCCTCTAACGGAGCAATAAAGCAAATCGCGGGAAAGAAGGTGCCATCCTTGCGAATAAATATATCCTCGTAGTTATTCATCTCTACTAATTTTCCATGGACGTTGCCAATGGGGCAGTCACACATAGGATAGGGCCTGCCGTCAGGATGATGGTGATGAATAGCATAATGAAGTGGCATATCCCTTACCTCATCCAGGGTATAGCCAGTCACCGTTTCAGCAACCTGATTCATGAACGTTGGGCGCCCCTCTTTGTCCATCATGAAAAGGCATGATGCGGCATTGTCCGTTATAGTCTTGTTGAGCTGAAGTTGTTGCCGGAGTGCCTCCTCTGCCAGCTTGCGCGAGTTAATTTCTCTTTCAAGTTCAATCACAGATATCTCCAGCTTTTTTATCAGACGTTCACTGTAGAGCATGTATATATCCGGATTATCTTCTACTGTCTGCTTACTGATCCCAATCTCACCGTTATCTACACTGCCCGTAAGAATATCTTTTACGTTCTTTAAAAGCGTGTCCGGTTCCATCGGCATTCGAAGAAACTTTTCTGCACCCAGTCTCAGGGCAAACTCCTCATCCATTTTGTCAACATAGGAAGCAGTGAAAAATATAAAAGGTATTTTTTTGAAGTTCAAATCATTTTTGCAAATCATACATAATTTGAAACCGTCCATTTGAGGCATTAATATGTCGGATATAATCATACTAAAGGTCTCTTTTTTTAACATCTCAAGGGCTTCAACCCCGTTTCTGGCCGATACCACAAAATATCCACTTTTTGTTAAAATAATTTCCAAAAAGTAGAGATTATCTTCCCTGTCATCAACAATTAGAATACGTTTCATGGTGTTCTCCTATTTTATCCACACGATAAGCGCAAATCTGTGCACTTTAATGGCAAAGTTAAAGTAAAAGTGCTCCCCTTACCATACTCACTCTCAACCTTTATCTCACCGCCTAAAAGTGCTGCTATCTTTTTAGAAAGATAGAGCCCGAGCCCTGTGCCCCCCCTTTGACCGTTCCCGGTAGAAACTTTGCTGAATGACTTAAAAAGTTTTTCCATGTCTTCTTCTTTTATTCCAATGCCGCTATCCGTAACGGCAATTTCCACCATTTTGTCTTTTGTCAACACTTTTATTTCTACCTCTCCTCTGTCCGAGAACTTTATGGCATTAGCAAGAAGATTTATAAGGATCTGCTTTATCTTCCTTTCATCGTCTATAATCGTAAGCCTTTCCGACATATCAATAGATATTTTGAGGTTTTTTTCTTTCACGGCAATGGCAAAGAAATCCTTCATCTCCTTCACAAGGAGCGACATATCAAACTCCTCATTGGATACTTCTACCTTTCCCGCCTCTATTTTGCTCAGATCTATTATGTCGTTTATGAGCGCCAGGAGATGATTTCCGCTGTCCTTTACCATGGCAAGCTGCTTACGCTGTTCTTCATTGATCTCCCCTGCCATGCCTTTGAGTATTGTACTCGTGAAACCGATTATAGAATTGAGAGGTGTCATCAGTTCATGACTCATGGAGGCAATAAATGTCGATTTTAAACAATCTAATTCCATGAGTTTTTCGTTTGCTCTTTCAAGTTCTACATTTTTCCTTTTGACCTCATCTTCCGCCTTCTTTATACGAGTCACACTATTAACCTTTGCCAATAAAACCTCATCATTGATTGGTTTGGTAATGTAATCAAATGCTCCTGACTCAAGACCCTTGACTATCCTGTCTGTATCCTTATAGCTGGCAGTCAGGAATATCACGGGAATATTACTGGTGCTCTCATCCTCCTGCAATATTTCCAAAACATCATAGCCGTCCAATATCGGTATCATGACATCAAGGATTATCAGGTCAGGTTGCTGCTCCTTTGCAAGTTTAATGCAATCAGCGCCGTTATATGCCGAAATTACATCATAATCATCTTCTAAAATCTGATAGAGAAGTTCAACATTGTCCGGTTTGTCATCTACCACGAGTATCTTCATAATATCAACTCCATCCATGATTGTTTATTACGATAAAAGATAAATCTTCTTTTTTGGAGTGCAGTAACCGCCTGTCCGCCAGTCTATTAGGCGGGTGTTACTGCTTTAATACGCATCATCACGCCCGCCCGGCCAGGCCGTTCGGACAGGGATGATGTACTCCATATTTGACATCCTCGTCGCCGTATGTACGCCGACGATCGCCGTTGGGAAACGGCTCCTACCACCACCTCCATGCGACGCATGCGAAATCTCCGGTAGGAGCCAACTCCAGTTGGCGACCGAATTCTTCGTCTCCGTATATCCGCCGACGATCGCCGTTAGGAAACGGCTCCTACCACCACCCCATGCGACGCATGTGAAATCTCCGGTAGGAGCCTGTCTGCGTGCACCGCACAGGCAGGCCAACTCCTGCCTGCCCCCGTCCGTACCGGCACGGGCGGGCGACAATCTTTCTGGCGGGTTGGCGACAGGATCCTCCCCCCGTCGCATGTACGCCGACGATCGCCGTTGGGAAACGGCTCCTACCACGCATGCGGAACCACCATTTTGTCAGGCGTTACTTATTGCAGAAAAACTTGATTCGGTACTCAGTGCCTTTATCTCTATTTAATTCCATCTTACCACTTAATTGCCGTTCTGCCAGCATAGTTATCAGCCTTAGTCCCAACGTTTTCGCAGTTCTTATATCGATACCTTCCGGGATACCAACTCCATTATCACTTACTAACAATTCATACTCTCCCTTAATTTCAGTCTGCTTTAGCGCAATCTTGATTTCATTTGCTCTCTTTTCAGAAACAGCCTGAGGAGGAACTATCTTTCTTTCTTCGCTTAAGTCTTTTAATGGAAAAGCATACTTCATAGTATTTGTAACCATTTCATTGACAATTAGACCAATCGGAATAATGGTACTAACGTCCAGTAAAATACTCGCTACTTCTACATTCATTGTAACTGTGCTCGTTCTCTCTCTGTAGCTGTAAATCAATCCTCCTGCAAGTTTACTGATATAATCGTTAAAATTTATCGTTGCCAGGTTTTTTGATTCATAAAGTTGATCATGGACAAGTGCCATGGCATGTATCCTGTCCTGGCTTTCACTTAAAATATCAAGAACTATCTTATCTTCAGTTAATCCTGACTGAAGACGGAGCATGCTGATAATAATCTGCATATTGTTCTTGACCCTATGATGTATCTCAGACAGAAGAACCTCTTTCTCTTTGAGTGATATCTTATGTTCACTGACCTCATCTTCGGCCTTCTTTATACGTATTACAGATCTAATTCTTGCCAATAAAACTTCATCTTGAATCGGCTTGGTAATGTAATCAACGGCGCCAGTCTCGAGGCCTCTGTCTATCCGGTCTGTATCATTATATTCAGCAGTCAAGAATATCACCGGAATATCGCTGGTGCTCTCATCCTCCTGCAATATTTCCAAAACATCATAGCCATTCAATATCGGCATCATGACGTCAAGGAGTATCAGGTCAGGATGCTGTTCCTTTGCAAGTTCAATACAATCAGCACCGTTATATGCCGAAATTACATCATAATCATCTTCTAAAATCTGAGAGAGAAGTTCAACATTGTCCGGTTTGTCATCTACCACGAGTATCTTCATAATATCAACTCCATCCATGATTGTTTTTTTAAGATAAATGTTTGTTAATTGTATCCAGCAATTTTTCCTCATCAATAGGTTTTGTAAAGAAGTCGTCACAACCTGCCGACATGGCCTCCTCTCTGTCTGTCTTCATGGCATGGGCGGTCAGGGCAATAACCGGGATATCTTTAGTAGTCTGCTCCGCCTTGATAATTTTTGTGGCTTCCAGGCCGTTCATCTCAGGGAGAGAGATATCCATGAGGATCAGGTCTACAGATTCTTCCTTGAGCATTGCTATTCCATCTTTAGCCAGTATGGCCTTTAATACACAAAACCCCTCGTCCTCCAGAATCTGTTCGATAAGGGTCATGTTATCGGGGTTGTCTTCTACTACCAAGATAGTTTTCATGATTTTCTATCTCCTAACCAGGACGTTTATGTTCGTCGCATAAGAAATGCGACCTACAGGATGGGTTTTGAAAACCCGGTATAATCATTCCACGTGTAGGCCGGGTTTCTTACCCGGCGTTGTCATTTGCCGCATAAGAAATGCGGCCTACATCAGAGCAAACCAGGTGTCATTATTCCATGCGTCAACGTGTAGGTCGGGTTTCTTACCCGACGTTGTCACTTGCCGCATAAGAAATGCGGCCTACATCAGAGCAAGAAACGCGCCCTACTCAAATTCAATATCTTTTAAATTTTCAGGTTGTGAATGACCCCACCCTCTTTCATAAAACCCTTTTTTCATCCATTTATCGAGACTTGAATATTTATAATCCTCAGGTTTTAAGGTTATCCCATGTTTAACAGGATTGTAATGAATGTAATCCAAATGTTTTTTCAAATCATTTTCATTTCTTATCATGTGATCCCAAAACCTTTTCTGCCAAAGATTAATCCCGTGGGTTATTTTATTCATCTTTTTGTAGTTCATCGTAAAGTTTCTTTTCAAAGAATGTATGATGTCAGTTATGTTATGTTTACAATCGTCACCAATACCGATTAGTAAATGGAAATGGTCGTACAATAAGCAATATGCGATTAAATCAAAAGGCTTTATGTGCTTCACAGTTTTTAATGTATTGAAAATGATCTGAACGTTTTTCTTATCTTTGAAAATAGGTAATCGTTTGTTTGTCACGGTTGTAATAAAATAGACAGAATTTGGAATATAATATCTTCGGTAATTTGACATTTTACGTTTATGTTTGTCGCATAAGAAATGCGACCTACAGAATGGGTTTTGAAAACCCGGTATAATTATTCCACGTGTAGACCGGGTTTCTTACCCGGCATTATCATTTGCCGCATAATATCCTAACCAGGACGTTTATGTTTGCCGCACCCGCCCGAACGACGAAGTCGGGCTGGTAAAAAATGCGGCCTACATCTAGCCAGTCCGGTGTAATTATTCCATGTGTAGGTCGGGTTTCTTACCCGACATTGTCACTCGCCGCATAAAAAATGCAGCCTACTTTAACCGCTTCATAGTATCAGATATCTCTTTCAAGAAGTCCTTAGAACTCAAGCCCTCTTTTGAGATGACTGACTCGACCCGTTGTTCCAGAAATACTCTTTCATCAGCATCGAGGCTCTTTGCCGTAATGATTATCACGGGTATCTCAGACCATTTCTCACTCTCCTTCAACCTCCCGATTACTTCAAAGCCGTCCATCTCCGGCATCGTCAGGTCTAGCAGGATCAGGTCGGGCGTCACATCTTTAAGAACCTCCATGGCTATAAGACCATTCTCTGCCATCTTAACCGTTACTTTCTCATCCTCAAGTACCTGCTTTATCAGATCACGTACTTCTGGATCGTCGTCCACTACAAGGACAGTTTCTGCCATCTTGTGCAGTAACTTTTTTATAACTTCTGTCAATCTATCAGGTTGAATCGGTTTCTGGAGATATTCACTGGCGCCCAGTTTGAAACCCAGCTTTCTGTCTTCAAGTACGGATACGATGATTACGGGGATATCCTTTGTAGATTCATTACCCTTAAGCTCGTTAAGCACTGTCCAACCGTTCTTTTCCGGCATGAGGAGATCCAGTGTGATGGCAAATGGTTTCAACTCCTTTGCTTTCTTAACCCCATCTTCGCCACTCAAAGCGCTTATCACGTTATAACCCTCATCACTCAAATATCCCTGTAACAGTTCGATCACCTCCCTGCTATCATCTATGCAGAGGACGGTTTGCCCATCGTTTATCTGGCTGTGTCCATTCGGCCCGGAAGGTTCCTCATCACTCAACACACAACTCACATCATCAAATTTGACAGGAATAGTAACAGTAAGGGTTGTGCCTTTTCCTTTCACACTGCTTACCTCTATCTTCCCGTTCAGGAGTTCGGTAAATTTCTCTGTAATGGTAAGCCCCAGTCCCGTTCCCCCCGCTTTTCTCGTGGTAGTCGAGTCTGCCTGACTAAAGGGCTCAAATATATGCTCCATCTCATCATTACTCATGCCTGATCCGGTATCGGTAATACTGAGCGCCACATAATCTATGCCTGGCTTGAAGAATGCGTCCTTGTCGGTTTTTCCCCTGTCTACAATCTCGGCTTTTATCGTAATACTACCCTTATCTGTAAACTTAACGGCATTGCCTATCAGGTTGATTAATATCTGTTTCAGTTTCATCTTATCGGAATTCATGATAATATCTTTTTCAGGAACGTCCTTAACTGTCTCAAGCCCCTTGTCACTGGCGAGGTTTTGAGTCAGCTCTGTGACCTCTGTTATCAAAGGGTTGAGACCGAACTCTTCTGCAAAAACTTCCATCTTTCCCGCCTCTACTTTCGAGATGTCCAGGAGGCTATTGATCAGATCAAGGAGGTGGTATGAGTTTCTCTCTACCGTGCGAAGGTTATTAAGCTGTCTCTCCGGCAGCAGATCACCGGCCTTCTTGATTACCCGGCCCGTAAAACCGATGATGGAATTCATGGGTGTCCTGAGTTCGTGAGACATGTTGGCAAGGAATTCCGATTTTGCGCGAGTGGCAGTTTCGGCCTTTTCTTTCGCTATTAACAAATCCGCTTCATCCTGGAGATGCTCAATACCAAGCGCTATCTGTGTTGACACTGAACCAAGCGTATTAAGGGTCTCTGCCGGTAAAGGTACCTTTGCAAACATTGCCATAACACCTACTAAATGATCCTTGACCATCAACGGATAACCCGCAAACGACACCATTCCTTCACGCCTTGCCCACTCTTTATCACTCACTCGCGGATCATTCTGCACATCGTTAGTCAGATGAGACTGTCTTTCCTGCGCAATTAGACCTATCTTAAATTTGCCGACAGGCACTCTACCGTGAGCGCCGTCTATGTGAGTATACATGCCTGCGCTTGCCTGTAATTCAAGCGCCTGTTCTGTCTCATTCAGTGTCCATATACGGGCAAATGCCGCGTCAAGATGTTTTACAATTGAATTTGCGCAACGATTGAGCATGAGCGGGATATCTTTGATTTCAGTAATCGCCTTTCCAACGTCAGCGCTCATAGCAAGGAGTCTATTTCGCTCATGAAGCTGAGACTCCGCCTGCTTGCGTTCGGTAATGTCGCGGATAATACCGGTAAAAATACGGTTACCATTAATCAACACTTCACTTACCGCAAGATCCAGTGGAAAAGTCGTCCCGTCCTTACGCAGACCCACAACTTCACGCCCAATACCAATAATTTTTTTCTTGCCTGTGCTCAAATAATTATGGAGGTATCCATCATGTTCACTATGATACGGCTCCGGCTGTAACATCTTGATGTTGCGGCCAATAACCTCTTCAGCCGTGTAACCGAAAATCTGTTCTGCAGCGTGATTGAAAGATTCAACAATGCCATGTTCTTCAATGGTAATTATCCCGTCTACTGTATTGTCCAGAATGGCACAATTTTGGGCAATATTTTTTGCGAGCTCTTCGTTGATTTCCCCTAGCTGTAAAGCATAATTCCCTTCCTGTACGAACAGTCTGTACGTACCGATCATCAACCCGGTGAGGACACATAAGTAACTGACTTTCTTCAATAAGTGAGCTATATCGAACATTCCGTCAAATAAATGGAATGAGGATGACATGAATACGGCCTGACACATAAAACCGACAATAAGCGATAAAATTATCCAATGTTCAAATATGTCATATTTCCAGGCCCCTTTAAACAGGTAACCGATAAGAGCAGCCAGAAAGAATATGGCAGGAATAAATTCCTCAGGTCTGCCAAACATAAGCTCCGGATAGTATGCCCTCGGCAATGGAACTAAGATAAAAAAGGAAAAACTTATAATGGTCATCGTTCCCACCGTAATATAGATAAATTTCACACTGAACTTTACGTCAGTCCATAAGGGTGATTCGCTCCTGCTCACCCACCAGCCAATAAGCATGAGAACAGACAGAAAGATACGGGAGGCATTCCAGCTCCATGGTATCAGGTGAGAGGGAGTTGAGGGCATCGCATGAATAAACAATTCACACGTCACAACGGTGTGGTAGCAGTCCAGAAGAGCAGTGCTTAAAAATCCAACCCCTAAAAACAGAAACAGAGTGTTTCTTCTGTTGTAAAACAGCATGATAGACACAATACCAACACTCAACGCAAATATCGTGGCCATTGTCTCCATCACGGTGTGAAGTTGCGAACTTCCATGCCATTGTGAATCCCGTATCAGGAAATATCCCAGGAAAAGGAGAATAAAAACGGCAAGATAGGTGATTATCCTTATTCTGGCTCTTGATTCCGTATTGTTATTCATTTTCTTCCCTTTTCTGCTGAATTTATGTATAGGAATTTCAATGTTTCAAAACTGCGCTTCCGCAACAGATACTAACTATTTCAAGTTCAAACTCTCCAGCAAGGAAATATTATGCTGCACTAAATTGTAAACATCTCCCGGAATAATATGCAGCTTATCACTTTTCCAGGAATAGTATCGAGAAAGGGTTTGTCTACCAAGTTTCTGTGTATTTCCTAAAACACTTTTAATATCTGCAATAATAATTTGAGATAGCTCAAAGACATCACCAGGATCAATTTTACTTTGATCTCTGGTTTGTTCTATATATACAGGTTCATAATTCGACACTTTGGAAGCTAAATACTTTTGCAGAAGATCGTAAAAATAGATCTGTGCAGCATAAACATCCTTTGGTTTTATTCCTTTTGTCGGTTTTTTTGGAAACGAAAACATTTCTGGAACCAATCCATGCTCTTTAACAATCTTAATCAACTGGGAATAGATTGAAAAGAGGTTCGCCTCATACACTCTTTCAGGTTTTTTCCACGGGACTGGATCTCTCAGATAAAATATTTCGAGATGATGATGTGATATTTGCCGCATCATTTGATACACGTCACTGGGAGTCTTCTCTATTTTATTCCCTTTGTATTCAATAAAATTACCTTTTGCCAAAAGAACATTTTTTATAATCGATAAAACACGGTAAACATCTTCTGGCTGTACATTTGTGAGATTCACTTCCTTTTCCAATTTCTGTAATTGTTTTTCACTTATGGAAGCCTGCCCGAAAATATTAGTATGAAGATAACTAAACTCTTCGGCCAACAATAACGCTCTCTGGAAGTTACTGCTGATTTTTATATTATCTGCAAACTGAACTTTGTCAAATTCGGTATACAGGCTATGCATCTCAACAAGGGAATCATCAATTGATTTCAGTAGATAGTATACATCCATTGAAACAATTTCGTCTGCGCTATCCACATTGTTCAAAGGGATAAAGACACTAATCAGCATGAAAATTAAAAAAACAATTGTCCTTATCCTCTTATTTATTGTCCCGGTAAATAATTCTCTAATTTTCATGATGTTTTTCCATATAAAGAGAACGGGCCCGCCCGGCCAGGTCGTTCGGACAGGGATGATGCACTCCATATTTGACATCCTCGTCGCCGTATGTACGCAGTCGATCGCCGTTAAGAAACGGCTCCTACCACCACTCCCATGCGACGCATGTGAAATCGCCCGGTAGGAGCCTGTCTGCGTGCACCGCACAGGCAGGCCAACTCCAGCCTGCCCCCGTCCGTACCGGCACGGGCGGGCGACAATCTTTCTGGCGGGTTGGCGACCGAATCAATGCGTTTAAACACTTACGCTCGCCGTCGGGAGACGGCTCCTACCAAAACATTGAGATTCCTATGCATCAATTCGCTTCAACCTGCCCGACTTCGTCGTTCGGGCGGGCGCAGAGACGCAGAGACCGCAAAGAAAATACAAAA
>JAIQZR010000104.1 GCA_021777035.1 Candidatus Scalindua sp.
GAAGATTTATCCTCTTTGTTAACTGAAAACTTTCAAATAATTGCCTCAAACACCTAAAACTATTTTGAAATAAGTATATCTACCGGTATAAGCTAGGCAATACCCGTTAACTATATAAAAGAGCTTATAGACGTTATAAACTGCAGATGATAAATCTTCGAGATTCTTTTAACGGATTAGTATTAACGAAGCAAACAGATATCAGCCTTTACTTTAAGTAACAATGTTTTGGCTAAATATTTCGAAGTCCGTTCCGATAATACAACATAGAACCTGAAAAATACTTATCGTTAATAAACATCATGATAAGCTATTATAAGT
This sequence comes from Candidatus Scalindua sp., assembly GCA_021777035.1. Lineage (GTDB taxonomy): Bacteria > Planctomycetota > Brocadiia > Brocadiales > Scalinduaceae > Scalindua. Next base: position 322 of record JAIQZR010000104.1, read on the forward strand.
GTTCAGTATGTTGGTACTAGTAACGGTAAGTAGGTTCGTGAAAGAGACATAAGCTTTCCTTTTTATAATAAATATTTCAAATTACTATTTTTAAAGTATAATCACTTCAGTTGGAATACCATAAAAGACTGGCTATTATATTTCTTGAATACAGCAAATAAAGGGAGTATTGAGTAATGGGAGAAATTGAGAGAAAGCGTAGAAAAGTAAGTGGCAAAGGTTGGAAGTTCTGGGTTTTATTTGTAGCAGTTCCAATCATTGTAGTTTTATGTTCTTCACTAGCCTTTTATGGTTTGTATGTAAAGAAAATATCTTCCGGCGGCAAGCAAGGTTTTGAAAAGGGCCTAATATACGCAAAGTTAAACAGGAATACTGAAGCTATCGCGGAGTTTAAAAAAGAATTAGAAAAGAATCCTGAAAATGCGGATATCTATTATCATTTAGGAATATCGTATATAAAATTAAAGGAATATGATAAAGCAGTTGCCGCATTTAATACCGCCCTCAAAATCAAACCAGGTTTTTCTAATGCACTCATCCAACTGCCAACCATTAGCTTGACACAGGCAATTGAATTAAGAAAGCTTGGCGAGAGTGAATCAATTGTTTTAGAAAAGTTACTGGAGGCAGAGGACCTATGCAGGGATATAATTGAGAAAGATCCAGATAATGTACAGGCTTACATCTTGTTAAGCGAAGTTCATTTCTCACAAGGATTAATTGATGATGCCATCACAGACTATAAATATGTGCTGAATATTGATAATTCCTCTGTAAATGTACACTTTGCGCTTGCCAGGTTGTATATAAATAAGAAAGATTTAAATATGGCAAGGAAGGAATGTGACTTGATTCTGTCAGAGCTTGAGCCTGATAATAAGAATGCTCAGTTTCTTTTGTCAACAATATATGAACAGCAGGGTAATTATGACGAGGCAATTGTGTTACTAAAACGAATATTGGAGAAAGATCCTGAAAATGTAATGGCACACACACGATTAGGTCTAGTGTATTTGAAATTGTCAAAATATGATGAGGCAATTGCTGAAGCATGGAAGGTGTACGATCTAAAACCTTCGGTGTTGCCACCGGCTGTACCTTTCATAGTAGGCAGTGTGCAGTTACAAAGAAAAAACTACAAGGAAGCTATTTCCCGTTTGAAAGAGACAATTTTAAAGCTGCCTAAAATGGTGGAGCCTCATTATTTTATTGCGCTTGCCTTAGCAGAGGAAGGACGCATAGAGGAAGCCAAAACTGAATTTAAAACTGCAATAGATCTTGCGCCAGAGTTCGTCCCCGCAAAATTAGGTCTCGCAAGACTCCTGTCAAGAGCAGGCTGGCAAAAAGAAACAATTAAACTGTGTAAAGAAATCCTTGATATCGAACCTGATAATGTGGATACGATACAGATGCTTGGCCTGGCATACATTAAAGAGAAGGATTTTGGAAACGCTGAAAAACAGTTTGAAAAGGTTCTTGAGCTAAAACCTTCCGCTGGTGATCTCAATATGGCTTACTTGAATCTTGCCTCTGGCCAGTTGAGTAAGTGTATACGCCAGTGTGAGACGATTCTCAGTACTAATCCTGAGGCAATAGAAATATATGATATTCTAGGGCTTGCACACTTAAGACGTGGTAGTTTCGATAGTGGTATTGAACAATTTAAGAAGGCTCTTGAGCGAAACCCAAGCTCAACATCTACTCTTTTTAATCTTGCAAAGGCTTATGTAATAACTGGAAAAAATGATGAGGCCAGAAAAACATTGGAAAATATAATTTCCATAAATCCTGATGATTTAAATGCTAACACCATCTTGGCAAATATCTATGTGAAGGAAGGCGACATTGATAAAGCAGCAAAGGTCCTTGAGGAGACCCTGGAGATAAATCCTGATTATATTCAGGGCTATGCATTGGCCAGTATGTATTTCCTGCAAGGAAAGATAGATGAGTCGATAGACTTGTATAACAAGGCACTAAGACTTGATCCTGACAATGCCATTCTACACATGAACCTTGCCGTTGTATATCAACAAAAAGAAAACTATGATGCGGCAATATCATCTTGTGAGAGAGCAATTTCATTAAAACCTGGAATCCCTGCAATTAAACTTGCCTTAACAAATAACTATGCTGCCAAAGGTGATTTTAGTGAAGCAAAGGAGCAAGTTAAATCAATTTCTTCATTTTCTGATGATCAGATGAATGCATATTTAGGATTACTGAAGACGTGTCAGTTAAACAGTGAGAAAGGAAAGCAAATTATGCTGGCACTGAATAAAGCGGTATTTTCAAGGCAGTCAGGGTTGTTTGATCAGGCAATCAGTGAGTGCAAGAAGGCTATAGAGATTTTCCCTGAAAATGTAGTTCCTAAAGTATTTCTTGCCAATACCTACCTCAGTGCAAATCGAAATGAGGAGGCGATTGCTGTCTATTCCAAAATTATAGAGGATAAACCGGAATTCGCCTCATCCTATTATGATCTGGGAAGAGCGTATCTCATGGCAGATAAGCAGGACGAGGCGGCTTCAATGTATCAGGATATGATTGACATAGATAAAGAATCTGTCTCCGGTAGATTGGCGCTTGCAGGGATACTTGTTAAACAGGGTGATGCGGAGAAAGCGGCAAAGATGCTTTCTGATGTTATAGAACTCGAACCGGAAAATTTGATAGCTCATAATTTACTAGGTAAAGTAAGCCTTGCGGAGAAGAATTTTGAAAAAGCAGAATCAGAGTTTACGAAGATGATCGAATTAAGGAGTGATACTTTTGAAGGGCATTTTAATATGGCCAGGATGAAATTCGCTCAAGGTGATTTTGATAAATGCATTGAACACTGTAAGAAAGCACTACAAACCAGACCTGTAGATGTGCGTATACATAATATCCTGGGAATGGCGTATATGAGGAAGGGTCTGATAAAAGACGCAGTATTTGAGTTCAACAAAATAATTGATATAAATTCTGATTTTGTCCCGGCTTTCTTAAATCTTGCAAACATTAATATAGCTGCAAAAAAACCTGATATAGCTGCACTACTTTATAAAGCGGCACTGAAAGTCAAACCAGATACCGTTGAAGCCCGTTTTGGCTTGGGAAGCTCTTATGCTTTAATGGGGAAATACTCAGAATCCGTAACTGAGTTCGAGTCAATAATAAAGGAATATCCAAACAACGTAAACGTCTTTATCTCACTGGCAAAAAGCTATATGGCTTTGGACGATAATATTAAAGCACAGGAAACTATAACAACCGCTCTAAGCATTGAGACTGATAATCCAGCAGCTCGCTCTGTACTGGCAAAGATTTATGTAGGAAATGAAGATATGCCACAGGCGATATCCCAATTGAAACGAGTTCTGTCTAAAAACCCAAAATTATTGAATGTATACGATCTGGGCATATTATATATGGATGTTGAGGAGTATAACAGTGCTATTTTAACATACAAACAGGGGGTAGAGAATTTTCCGGAAAATAATATATTGTGGTATAACTTAACAGTCGCGTATCAAATGAACAAAGATTATAAGGGGGCCAGGGAAGCTTGTACGAAGGCTTTGAGTTTTCAGCCGGATGGTACCGTTGCAAATTTGTGTATGGTAAATTTATATATGGCCAAAGGTGAGTTTGAAAATGCAGGACGACATCTGAAAGCGATGAAAGTGCTCAATGACACACAAAAGAGACAGTACCTGGATTTGATTAAGCTGTGTGGCAAGAATAAGGAATTGGCAGATAAAATACCATATCATTTAGCCCGTGCTTTAGCATATACCAATAATAGATGGTTCAAGCGTATTGTAAGAGAATACGACAAAGTAACAAAAATAGTTCCTGCTAATATAATTGCATATGAAGCACAGATAGACCCTCTTCTGTTCATGGGAGAAAAAGATAAGGCAAAAGATATCTGTAAGGAAATTATAGAATTAGAACCGGAACTTACACCTTCATACAGCAAACTTGCAGGTATATACCATCGCGAAGGGAAATTAGATGAAGCATTAAAACAGTATAGAAAAATCATAAGTATTGATCAGAACAACTTTTCTGCATTTCTTAATATTGGCGTGATACTGGAGTCTAAGGATATGCTTGAGACGTCAATCAGCGCCTATAGAAAGGTAATGGAGCTAAACCCGGAGTCTCCGGTTGCTTACAATAACCTTGCATGGTTATATGCATCAAAAATGCAGGACAAAATGGATGAAGCATTGGTACTGGCTGAAAAAGCTAAAGAATTATCACCGAACACTCCAGCCATAAGTGACACCCTTGGATGGATTTATTATCTGAATGCTAGTTATGACAAGGCGGTATCAGAGTTGAGGACTGCTGTACGGAACGCTACGTGGAATCCTACGATACGTTATCATCTTGGAGCGGCTTATTACAAAAAGGGGCTTCAGAGAGATGCCTTAACAGAGTTGGAACGCGCATTAAAGATCAGCAACAGTTTCCCTGAGGCTAAAGTGGCAAAAGAAATAATAGAGAAAATAATAATAAGCAGAGTAAAGGGTACGGGACGCTAAATGAGTATGCTACAATTAATGAATATTAACCGCTTTTAGTGGTCTGATAAGGTACAATAATGTGTTAGAAAATGGCTTGAAGGTGTTATTTACAATTTATTTAAATATTTGTAACTACTGTAAGTTATGAAGCATTTTGTTTCTTGAGAATATTTATAAATGAGTTGACTCGGGAGACAGGAGCGTTTATAATGATAAACGTACGAATGGGTTGATTATTGTAAATTTACAGTTAGTGCGGCATAAATTATAAACAAGAAGATATTTTGAAGTTTGTTAATGAAAGTAAAAACCACATCCTTATGGCTTCGCTAGAGGTAGGTGGGTGTTTAGGGAGTTTCGCTTTTTATAAAGGAGAGAAAGTATTATGAAGTGTCTATTTTATAAAAACTATGGATTGAAGGTGGTGTTACTAGGCATTGTAATGTTGATGATGTTAGGCTCTACCGCAATGGCAACTCCCATTACAAGGTTATCGACATTTGATGGTTGGGATGTACTGGCAGAGGATTCCCATAGTGATGCTTATGGTGGCTCTAAATTTGAGGCGGACTTTCTCTTCTATAAGTTAGATGGAGAGGAGCTTTCATTAGGACTGCAAACAAGATTCGATGTTGAAGACGGAAAAATCTACTGGAATGAAAAAAAATATTATGCAGGAGATTTGGCATTATCATTTGATGGTGACACCTCTGGTTCCGGTGGGAGTGGTTATGAATATGCGGTAGACTTCGGGCTTCATACTCATGACTATTATGGATATGATCATGTGAGTTTTATACAATCCGGTGGTAACGATACTGGTACTGACCCTCAGGGCTTGTATGGGGGTGTAACTTGGAGGAATGATCTGCTTCACCCTGAATCAGCACCATTTGCAATGGATGACAGCTCAGGTAAAATAACAGATGCCTTAGTGTCCAATGAGACAAATACTGGAGATGATGAAAATCCATTGTGGCATAATGGATATAAGACTTATTATAGAAAAATAGTATTAAATCTCGCCAATGTTTCTGGCGTATCGTCCGCGGACGATGTAGACGTACACTGGACAATGTCATGCGGTAATGATGAGATTGATGGCCATATTATTGGGGGAAATCCTGTTCCTGAACCGACAACTATAGCACTACTTGGAATCGGCCTGGCTGGATTTGGAGGTGGATACCTGAGGAGAAGGCGCAGACAGAAAAAATCTGCCTGAAGTACTGCAATCGTGAATGATACTGACACGGAGGGGTAGATATGTTAGAAAGAGTGTGTTCACAGAAGAGAGAGAGCAAGAGTATAACGACGGACAGAAATTATGAAGCCGGCATTCTGCCATACGGGAGAATAGCCGGTTTTTTTATGATTTTTTATAAGTTAGAGTATATATATTATTAGTAATAAAATTCTTCCGTTATTTGTTAACCTTTACTTGGTTAGTTTATGCTTCTCTTCCATAGTAATACGATTAATAAGAAAGGAAAATTGTTGATGTTTTTGAGAATGAAGCTAATAGTTGCAGGGCTGATAGTGAGTTTGGTTCTAACATTTAGCTCTACAGGTTTAGCTCTTAATATTGTTCTGAATGATATTACACCAGGCGGTATGAGTACAACCGCACTCAATGGATTTGCAGATGCCGCTTCACTCTGGGAAAATACATTTAGTGACCCTGTTACTGTTCGTCTGGATGTTGGCTTCCAGAGCCTTGATCCGGGGATTTTAGGATCAACTGGATCTAATCCTTTTGTTGATTTTTATTCGAATGTCAGAACAGCGTTAAATTCAGATCAAACTTCTACTGATGATTCAACTGCCGTTGCAAATCTGCAGGCGGGAGACTTTCTTGATTTCCTGACTACGGATGAATTTGGAGCCTTGGAAAGGGATAATGACACCGGATTTGGTAATCCTAATGCTGTCAATAACAGGAGTCTTAACGTTAACAGGGCTAATGCTAAAGCGCTTGGTTTACTAAGTGATGATGGTATCACCGCAGATGGAGATATTACTTTCAGTGACCTTTTTACATGGGATTTTAATCCTGATGACGGTATAACCGGAGGTGCATTTGATTTTGTTGGGGTAGCTGCACATGAGATTGGACACGCTCTTGGTTATGTCAGTGGTGTCGATACTGTAGATATTACAGCACTTCCGAATGGGCCCTTTGCACCAGATAATCTTGATGGCTACGCAATTTTTAGTGTACTTGATATGTATCGATACTCTGTAGATAGCTTATCAGAGGGTGTTGGTATTCTTGACTTGGCGGTACAAAATACTGGAACTTCAGACGATAATCCTTTCTTTTCTATTGATGGGGGACTTACAAACCTTGCTACTTATTCTACCGGAAGGTTTAATGGTGATGGTCGCCAGGCCAGTCACTGGAAGGATAACCTGGGACTTGGTATCATGGATCCTACTGCAGCATCTGGAGAATTTCTTCAAATAACAAGCCTCGACGAACTTGCTTTTGATGTGATAGGTTGGGATCTTGCTGCAGAACCTATTCCTGAACCTGCAACTTTAATACTTTTGGGAATTGGTTTGGCTGGGTTGTGGGGTATGTATTTTAGGAAGCGAAGCAAAAGTAAAGAGACTAGCGATGACCATTCAGGCGTTTCTTAAATAAAATGTTTGTACGGACTTTATCCTTAATCACACCATTTTTTATCCATTCCAAAGAATCTTCTACTACGAATCATCATAAACTTTCATATCTGGACGCAAAATATGTTGTTCAGGCGAGAGTCGTTTCTTTTGATGTTCGTAACGGGCTATTAGTTTGAATTGAAAAATGAATTTTCGGCAGAACTTTATCTATTGTTGATGGCTACGGTTAATAGGGAATTGTACAACAAATAGTTTATACACAATTATTTAATTGTTAGTGGGTTTTATCATGATAACTGTTTAATAGCCAGTTTAGCCGCTTCTGCAAGGAAGGCGGCGCCAATGCCCAGTGCATTTTCATCAAAATCGTAGGTAGAGCTGTGAGCGGGTATACTTTCTAAACCATCTTTTTGCGCTCCCAACCGTACAAGGCATCCTGGGATCTTTTCCAGATAATAGGAGAAGTCTTCACCTCCCATACTTGCAAATTGGCCGTCAACGAGAGCCTTATCATCAATAATATTTCTTACTGCTTCTCTGGCAATTTCAGACTCCTTGACGGTATTAATAACAGACGGGTAACCCATAGTAAAGACTACACTGACATCTGCATTGTGAAGTATTCCGGCAGCGTCTACAATACGCTTCATACCCGACATTATTTGCTTCCTTA
>JAIQZR010000105.1 GCA_021777035.1 Candidatus Scalindua sp.
TGTTGACAATAAGCCAACTAAGAACGGATATGGAAACTATACCGTTTTAGTTTTACAGTAGATTTTCAACCGGAATAATAGGACTTTTAGTCCGTACTTTTGAACCTCTGGACTTTCAGTCCAGAGTGGTTCAGTTAAATATTGGAAATTCAATAATTGCCAAAAAGGACTTCTTAATATTATGGAATTGAGGCCTTGGAGGGGCTTGGCCGTAAAGCCTGGGGTTTAAACCCCAGGCTTTATTATTTTGCCCTTTAAGGGCTTTTGTGGTGTTGAGCTTTGATAGATAATTAACTTAATGATTTCATTAATTAGAATCTGAAATTTGTTTGTAGATTGTAATTTATTAACTCCTGTTTAGTTCCCGCCTGGGGCGGACCTTGAGCTGCTCACAGGGGCGACTTTAGCGGCTGGCTAGGCCAGATTTGGGCCTTTAAAACCAGCCAATAAGAAGGAAAAGACAATGGCAAAAATTCTTATAATTGACGACGAAGAAAACATTAGATTTACATTAGAAGAGTTTTTTTCAGACGAAGGGTTCGAGGTTGCGACTGCTGAAGATTACGATAACGCCCTCAAATTAACTGATGACTCTGATTTTGATTTAATCCTGGCAGACATTAACCTGAATGGTAAATCCGGCATCGATATCTTGAAAGAGGTTAAAGCAAAGAAACTTAATTGTCCGGTTGTTATGATTACGGCAGCACCTGATCTTGATACTGCTTCAGATGCGCTTCGGTTGGGAGCTTTTGACTATATTTCTAAACCCGTTCAACTGGATTTGTTAATGCACATAACAAAGACTGCAATGAAGCATAAAGCGCTGGCAGACGAAAAGGAAAAGTACCGTTCAAACCTGGAAGCTATCTTCAAGAGCGTAAAGGATTCAATTATAACGGTAGATAAAGATATGAATATTATTGAACTCAATGAAGCTGCTAAAAACATATGTCATCTGTCTCGTGATTCTGTCGGAAAATCATTTAAATCTCTCCTGGTAAATTGTGAGGGGAAGTGTATCGATGCTCTTGCAGAAACCGTTAATGGAAAAGAACCAATTGAAATATACCATTTGGAATGCAGACACAAATCATGCACTCAGCAGGTTGTTACCGTTAATACATATCCACTCATTAACAATAAAGGGACATTTACCGGAGCGGTCATGGTAGTAAGAGATGAAACTCAACTGGCGGACCTTGAGAGGGAAATGAAAGAGCGCCAGCGACTTCATAACATTATTGGTAAAAGTGAAAAGATGCAGACAATCTATTCTTACATAGAAGATCTTGCCGATGTCCAAAGTACCGTCTTGATTACCGGTGAAAGTGGTACAGGCAAAGAGTTGATAGCTGAAGCATTACATTATAAAGGAGGCCGTAACCATAAGTCTCTGGTTAAGGTAAATTGCTCTGCATTGTCTGACAGTTTGCTCGAAAGTGAACTCTTTGGACACATCAAAGGTTCATTTACCGGTGCAGTAAAGGATAGGATTGGTAGATTCAAGATGGCAGATGGCGGCACAATTCTTCTGGATGAAATCGGAGATATGCCACCGAAGATACAAGTGAAACTATTGAGGGTTTTACAGGAGAAAACCTTTGAACGAGTAGGAGAGTCAACGCCCATAAAGGTTGATGTCAGGGTAGTTGCCTGTACAAATCAGGTCCTTCGTGAAAAGATAGAACAAGGTGAATTCCGTGAAGATCTTTACTATCGCCTTAATGTGGTAGAGATATATGTGCCTCCACTAAGGGATAGAAAAGAAGATATTCCTTGTCTCATAGACCACTTCGTAAATAAATTCAATAAAAAGATAAACAAGAATATTTTAGATATATCTACGGACGTACAGAAGGTGTTCATGGATTACTCCTGGCCTGGTAATGTGAGGGAGATGGAACATGCGCTGGAACATGCATTTATCCTATGCCACCAGAAAACTATTACTCTTAAACATCTACCACCCGTTTTTGCGAGTTTCTTTGCGGAAAATACAAATCTTTTCAATAAAATGGGGGTCGATGAAAAACGGGTAATTGTACAGGCACTTGAAAAAGCAGCTGGTAATAAAACGATGGCAGCCAAGCTGTTGGGCATTGGCAGGCGTAGCATTTATAGAAAGATTAAAGATTACAAAATCGAGACTGGTAACGGGTAGATAGCACCAACAATACTTGCTTTAATAGTGTGCCATGGCACACATCTGTGCCGCACATTACTGTGCCATGGCACAGTCGCCTTCCGGAAATTCAACTTTATTAACTCAATAGCTACAATGATTAACTCCTTAAGAATGCTCCTAACTTACGTTTGTTCTTAGAGTTAATTTCTCACGATACTTGGAAAATAAAATTTTAAACATTTTTCTGCCTTTGGCATCTGTTTTGTTAGTACTATACACCAGATGCTTTTGGGTTTCATTAATTTAATGCATAGGAAATTCAAATTTAGTTAAATCATTATGTCAAAAAAACCATTTGTTTTCGGACTTTTTGTATTTATAGTGTGTATCATTTTTATGATAGGTGTGTGGGGCAATATCCTACAGAATGTCTTTAGAAGACGGGTATATAATCAAGCAGATTAGGTTTTCGAAATATGCAAATGAAATAAAAGGCAGAATCATAAACTCAAACATAGTTAACTCTTATTAAATTAACTATTTATAGTTTTATTTCATAGTATTCTAAGAATATATTTTTTCAAAAACCGGAAGTTTTTGACTATAGATTGGGTTTGCATAATAGTGATGTTATATTTTATCTTTTAATACTCTGCTGGTCCAATCATAGTGTACGGCAGGGAGGCTATATTTCAAATACAGGAAGATAGTTATTGGACCAGCAGTTCATGCTTTTGTAATATATCAAAAGTGGTAAATGCCGCAAGCATGAGAATGAAGAGACGGTAGGGTTAGAAATGTATAGTACTACTACACAGCAGTCCGGTTAGCTTTTTGCGTGTAGCACGTAGGGCAATCCTTCCCGCCCGGCCAGGCCGTTCGGACAGGTAGGTTTGCTTTCGTACATTAAGCGCAAGGCTAAAGCCTCGCCCTACGTATCTTCCGACAGATCGGGCATAAAAAACCGTACTCGCAAAAACCTAACCGGATGATACTTAACTGTTAAAAGGGGAGATATCATCCTTGAAGCAAAAAAATTACATGTTTTTTTATCCAGCCATACTTTGCAACACAACTGTATCACGGCGTATCACGCCTTAATGTTATAGGAAGAACAGCCCCGGGGTTTATACAAAATTGTTGACAAGCTCCTGATAGATAGTTTACTCTCCACATATTGACGTTTCCATTGTATGTACTTGTAACGTTGTGCTATACTAGCCCCCTCCCCACGACAGAGCCATATCATTCAGGCATATTTTGTGCTATTGTGCGGGGACTTTGAATTAGTAATTTAACCAGGAATTTCAATGTTTTGGTAGGCCGTCTCCTGACGGCGAGCGAAAGCGTTCAAATGCAATAATTCGGTCGCCAACGGGAGTTGGCTCCTACCTGCATATTTATGCCGAAGGTTTAACTTGGGCAGGAATAAAGGTATTCATTAAGTATCCTACTTTGCAAAGTCCACTTTTTTGAAAATGCTATGGCAACTAAATGGAAAAAATCTATCTGTCCGTATTGCGGTGTGGGTTGTGGCCTGATGGTTGGTGTAGACGATGGCAGGATAGTAGAAGTTGCAGGAATGAAAGGCTACCCGGTTAATGACGGTAACATATGCCATTTGGCTGCAACACTTCCATCTATTTTTACTGCAGAGGGACGGCTTACAAAACCGATGATTCGTCGTAACGGTGAACTTGTGTCCACTGGATGGGACGAAACTATTACACACACAGCTTCCAACCTGAAACGTATTATTGATAAACATGGCCCTGATTCTGTTGCGTTCTATGGCGGTGCTATAAACTTGAACGAAGAGTACTACCTGATAAACAAACTGATGAAGGCTGCCATCGGCACTAATAACGTTGAGTGTAGCTCACGCCTTTGTATGGCAAGCACTGCATTAGGGTTTATTTCAACTATTGGTATTGATGGCCCACCCGCTTGCTATGCTGATATTGAAATAGCAGATCTCTTCTTTATAGCCGGAAGCAATATGGCCATTTCGTTACCAGTTCTTTTCGACCGTGTTAACAATGCAAGAAAACAAAAAGGAACAAAAGTTATTGTAGTTGATCCACGGAAAACAGAAACAGCCGCAATAGCTGATATCCACTTACAGATATGGCCAGGCACAGATGTCGCCCTCAACAATGCAATAGCACATGTCCTCATAAAAGAAGGTTACATTGATGAAAAAAATGTTGAAACCTATTGCTCGGGACTTCGTGATTTGAAGCAGCATATAGAAAAATATTCACCTTCACATGTTGCTACCATTACCGGTTGCACCGAAAGTGAAATTATTCGTGCTGCTCATGCAATTGGCGAATCGAAGGCTGTTCTTGCATTCTGGTTTCAAGGTTACAATCACTCTACCCAGGCCGTTTCTAAGAACAACACTCTGCATAATTTATTATTATTGACTGGTAATTATTGTCGTCCTGGAGCGGGTCCGCTTGCCGTTAATGGTGAGGCGAATACACAGGGTAACCGGTGGATTGGGACCTTGTCGCATCTTTTACCGGGAGTGAGACAGGTATCCAACCCTCAGCATCGCCGTGAGCTGGCTGACTTTTGGAATATTTCTGTTGATAGAATTTCGCCTATACCTGGTCGTTCGATTATAGATATCATTAAAGGTCTCCATTCAGGAGATATACGCGCATTATGGATAAGTACCAGTAATCCGGCAGTTTCATTGCCAAATTCGAATTGGATTGAACAAGGACTTAAAAAAGCTGAATTTCTTGTTGTCCAGGATATTTTTCATCCAACCGAAACTACCATGTTAGCAGATGTGGTGTTGGCAGGCGCTCATTGGGGTGAGAAGACGGGTACGTATATTTCCTCTGAACGGAGGGTTGAGATAGTAGAGAAGATGATAGAGCCACCCGGTGATGCTAAAGCAGACTATGAGATTATCTGCATGGTTGCACGTGCAATGGGTTATACAAAAGATTTTCCTTACAATGATCCCGAGGAAATATTCGATGAATTCAGAAAAATCACACATGGACGTATCTGCGATATGGGAGGCGTTACTTACGAACGTCTGCGTAATGAGTCAGCAGGCCCTCAACTACCGTGCCCTGATCCGGGACATCCAGGCACTCCACGTTTGTTTCAGAACCGGAAACTGCCTCGTCCTGATAGTCGAGCGGCATTATTGTGTAGAGACTACGTGGAACCAGCCGAAGTAACAGATTCCAAGTATCCATTTGTTCTCATTATCGGTCGTCTGGCAGCACATTTCAATACGCGTACACGTACCGGTCGTATCGAAAGCTTAAATAATGCAGCACGTAAGAACTTTATTTATATCCATACGGAAGATGCTTCACGTATGGATATAAATGATGGTGATGAACTGGATATTGTTTCTCGTAGAGGTTCTGTCAGTGGTATTGCCATGATTACAGACAATGTTCTGCCACATACTATATATATGAATATGCACTTTGGCAAATTACTTGGTATAGGTGGTGGTAAAATGGCGAACATGGTCAGCAATACGGCTTATGACGTATATTCCAAACAGCCCGAATTTAAGTTTACAGCGGTTAAGATCATCAACAAAAACAGTTAGAGAATTTAGGGAATTATTATATGAATGAGAATACTATTACAAATAAATATGAGAATCTGCAGGAAACAATAAAGTTTTTTGAAGAGTTGATATATATCTGTACCGATGGCATTGTTGTTACAGATACGGCACAGAACATTATCCTGGCAAATGATACATTTTGTAATATTTTTGATAAGAGCAGACGAGAAATGAAAGAGACGAATCTGTTAATATGGCTTGAGCAGTTAGATACCGATACGGTAAATAAATGGGTCGCACTGGAGAACGAAATCTTTCTTAATGGTTTTTGCCACAATGTTGAATTGCAAAGGACGAAAATTCCAGGTCGTAAAATGTACTTTAACATCAATGCTTCACGCATGGTACAGACAGCATTTAGTGACGCCTATGTCACTGTCAGTATATGGCATGACATCACCGAACGTACACGGGACAAAAAAAGAATGGAAGAGTTAAATGAATCGCTCGAACGGCGAGTGTTTGAACGAACAGAAGAGCTGACAGGTTTATATGAGAAATTACATAGTGAAACTACTGAGCGAATGAAGATGGAGGAGGCACTCTTGCAATCTGAAAAATTGAAAGCCATAGGGGTAGTGGCATCCGGTATTTCACACGAGATTAACAATGTTCTCTCGATTATCATGGGCCGTGCGGAGATACTAAGTGGAGGAGTCAAAGACGATAGTGAATTAGAGAGAGGGCTGAGTTCAATTATCAAAGCAAGTGAGAATGGCGCGGCAATAGTTAATAAGATGCTCGCATTTGCCAAGTCAGAGGCAAAAACTTCCAATTACAAATTTATTGATATCAGTCTTTTAATAAAGGACGCAATTGATTTTACAGAGCCAAGATGGAAGAATATGGCGCAGTCTAAGGGCGTAAATTATCAGATAAATACTGAAGGGGCTGAAGGCGTATATGAAGTGTTTTGTAACCCAACTGAACTGACAGAAGTATTTATAAATACAATCAATAACGCCCTTGATGCAATGCCTGATGGCGGTTGCATAGCATTTAGCCTGAAGAGCAACGAACGTACCCTGTTTATAAGGATCTCTGATACAGGCACAGGTATGTCTGAAGAGGTCAAGAAGAAGATATTTGACCCGTTCTTTACAACACGGTTACCACAGGGGACTGGGCTGGGGATGAGTATCGTCTATAGCATAATAAAAAGACATGATGGTAAGATAGAAGTAGAAAGCGAGGTAGGAAAAGGCGCAACATTTAATATAAGCATTCCTATTCGTAGAGAGATTGAACAAAACATTGCAAGTCCATCTAAACAGAAAAATGATAAAATAACTAAGAAACTTCGGATTTTGGTAGTGGATGATGAGACGCGTATATCTGCGATATTGGACGATTTCCTTGCCTCTGAAGGTCATGTTGTTAAGACTGTTGATAACGGTGCAGAGGCGATAGATCTGTTCAGAAAAGAGCAATATGATCTTGTTTTGTCTGATCTGGTGATGCCAGGTAAAACCGGTTACGATGTAGTAAAGGCCCTATATGAGTTAGAAAGAAGGCCAAAGATTGGTATTATCACAGGCTGGAGTGAAGATCTTAATTCTCTTGAGAAAAAGAATTTGAAAGTTGACTTCATTATAAAAAAACCTTTGCGTTTATCAGAAATTGCAAAGTATGTGAATGGTGTATTTGCCGTTAACGATTAAGCATATCCATTATAAAATAGTTTTTGGACTATATTCCAAAAACTATTTTATAATGGATATAATTGTATGATGTATTGAGATATCTTAAGAAGTTTTTCTTTAATAACAGGAGTGGAAAAATGAAGATACTGATAGTAGATGATAATAAAGAGGGTCTATATGTATTGGAAACCATATTGAGAAAAAGCGGCTATGATATCGTATCAGCATTAAATGGTGCAGAGGCAATGGAAAAACTACGGGATGATAGTCGCATTGATATGATCATTTCAGATATATTAATGCCTGTAATGGACGGATTTCAACTTTGTAAGTACGTAAAAGGTAATGATAAATTTAAGTGCATTCCTTTCGTGTTTTACACTGGAACCTACAAAGAGCAAGAAGATGAGGGATTTGCCATAAAACTTGGAGCAGATAAGTATATTAAAAAACCCGTGCGTGCAGAAAAACTCAAAAGTATTATTCAGGAGATGTTTAAGGGTATTGAGGATGGGACATTAAAGATCAGGGAGTTGTCTTTGTTAGAAGATGCAGTGGTACATTCGCTTTACGATGAACGTCTGATTGGGAAATTGGAGCACAAGGTTTCTGAATTAGAAAATGAAGTAAACAGACGTAAAAAAAGTGAAGAGAGAACAAGCCATCTTGCTTCTTTCCCTCAGTTAGATATTAATCCTATTTTAGAGATAAATTTATCAGGAGAAATTATTTTTCACAACAACGCAGCTTCTAATGTTCTGGAAAAGTTTGGCCTTAAAGAGGATTTAAATATATTTGTGCCGGAAAACATTAATGAAATTATCTCTGATTCAAAAACTGGAAAAGGTGTATCATTTTTCTGCAACGTAAAAATAGGAAATTTGATATTTGAGGAAAATATACATTATGTATCAGAATTTAACGTTTTGCGTGTATACACAAGAGATGTTACTAAGCACAAGCAAGCGGATCTAGAGGTTAAGCAGGGTATCGGAAAGCTAAAAATGACAGTTGACGGGGCCATCAACGCCCTGGCATTGACTGTTGAATATAGAGACCCTTATACGGCTGGTCATCAACAAAGAGTGAGCAAACTATCCTGTGTAATAGCGGAGGTGATGGGGATTCCAAAAGACCAGGTTGAAGGAATTCGCATAGCGGGAGTTGTCCATGATATAGGCAAGATACATATACCTGCCGAAATCCTAAGCAGGCCTGGCAAACTGACTGAGCATGAATTTCACATCGTAAAAACTCACGCTCAGGTTGGCTATGACATATTGAAAGGGATAAAATTCCAATGGCCACTTGCTGATATTATCCATCAACACCACGAAAGGAAGGACGGTTCCGGATATCCTTTCGGCCTGTCAGGCGGTGATATTCTTGTGGAAGCGAGGATATTATGTGTGGCAGATGTTGTTGAGGCTATGGCCTCGCACAGACCATATCGTCCGGCTCTTGGTTTGGATATGGCGTTGACTGCAATATCAGAAGGAAGAGGGATCCAATATGATCCGGATGTAGTGGATGCATGTCTTAATGCTTTTAATGAAAAAGGTTTTGAGTTTGATTAACTTATGAAGTTGTGTGGAATATGTCATATCGTTCTTAATCCACTCCTGGTATTTCTGACCTCCTTTTGTATTCAACCTCTCGTTTATCCCTTCTTGTTCTTCGTATATTTATCTTTGACTCATGTTCGTGGCGATGGTAACATGTTACTCCGTGTATTTTTTAGTAAGAATGGAGACGTAAACAAGAAGGCCGGAAGGCGACTTTTATGGTTACCAAAGAGGAACTGACACCAGAAAAAAGGGTTGGACTAACGGCAAATCTAACTATATTTCTAGGAATTCTTTATACAAGCCTGAGCATTGCTGCTCTTGCCGGAATCGCTTCTCTCTCAGCAAGAGGGTATGGGGTGGATAGCATTATTATCGGGTGTGTGATAATCGGGCTAGGTTACGGTACCAGATACGGAAGTAAAACTTGCTTATATATTGCAACCGTCTTCTTTGGACTGCTAGCTGCGTATTTTATGTACAACTTCCTGTTAAGTAAATCAATTAACTCAATAGTCCGTTTTGCATTCAGCATATGGGCGACCAGAACACTTGCCAGGACTATACCGGTAATGATCAGGCTAAAGGCTGCAGGTTCTTTACCTGACAGAAGTAATTGTTACAGAGATTTTTTTTTAAAGCGTATACAAAATAAATGAAGTAATTGACATAATTGACATTCAGATATCAACAAGGAGAAAAAATGGGAACTGATAGAAAAAAGGTTGTCTTGGCATATTCGGGAGGGCTTGATACCTCTGTTGCCATAAAGTGGATACAGGAAAAGTACGATATGGATGTAATAGCACTGACCATTAATTTGGGGACAGATAAATCTTTGAAACCGGTTGTGGAAAAAGCGATAAAGACCGGCGCAATCAAATCTATGATTGTAGATGCAAAGGAAATTTTCGTTTACTATTTTCTTTTTCCCGCAATTCAAGCCGGGGCCCTTTACGAGAGAGCATATCCACTTGCAACTGCACTGGGCAGACCGTTGATAGCAAAACTGCTGGTTGATACTGCCGCAGCAGAAGGTGCCTGTGCCGTAGCACACGGTTGTACCGGAAAAGGAAATGACCAGGTCAGATTTGACGTTGCCATACATACGCTGAACCCATCTTTACAGATAATTGCCCCACTTCGAGAATGGAACATGACGAGGGATGAGTCAATGGTTTATGCCAGGGACAACAATATTCCCATTGACGTAAGTACCCAAAACCCTTACAGCATAGACGAAAATATATGGGGAAGGAGTATCGAATGCGGAATACTTGAAGATCCGTGGGCAGAACCACCGGAAGATATATATAAGATGACAAAAAACGTGAAAGATACCCCTAATGAGGAGACATACATAGAAATCGGTTTTGAAAACGGGATTCCTTTGACCTTGGATGGGCAGGCGATGGATGGAGTAAGCCTCATTGACAAATTGAATACGATAGCCGGTGATAATGGTATAGGAAGAATTGATCATCTTGAGAATCGTATTGTTGGTATAAAATCCAGAGAAATTTATGAATCGCCTGCCGCCATAGTCCTCTACAAAGCTCATCAGGCCATCGAAGAAATTGTTATGACAAAAGAAACTCACAGGTTTAAGGAGATGGTTTCAACTCAGTATTCAGACATGGTTTATAATGGTTTGTGGTTTTCAACATTTCACCAGGATCTTGCCGCTTATATTTTAAGTAACCAGCGATTCGTTGTCGGTACGGTTCGTCTTAAGCTTTTTAAGGGGAACTGTGTTGTGGTTGGAAGAAAGTCGCCTCTGTCATTATATGATCATTCACTGGCAACGTATGACGCCGGGGATACTTTTGAACATAACGCGGCACTCGGTTTTATTAAGATTTTCGGTCTGGCCACAAAAACTCAGGCACAGGTTCAACTTAAGGCACTAAAGAAGGGTGAAGTGATACCGTCAATCATGCCTCCTAAAGTTAATCCGACTGACGTAATGGAGAAATAAGGAATGGGATTCAAACAGGCAGTTCCGGGTATGAAAAATAGGTAAAAGTATTATGTGAGAACACTAAAGGAGATGTTTTTGATCAATTGGTGATGCAAAGATATGTGAGGGAGGGACTTGTCCCTCCCTCATCCATTTTAAACTAAAAGTCACAATATTTTTCCAATGTTTTGATCAGGGTTTTTGCCTCGTCAGGTATATTGTCCTCATTTTCGAATATTTCATTTACCGATATGTCCCTGCCGTAGAATTCCCTATTAGCACTGTTTTCCTGTGAGATAAAACCACTCTCAACACTCAGCCCTCCATACAGGCCTTTTGCCTTTGAATATACTAGAAATGTAGTATGAGTCCCTACCTTCGCTTCCGTATCTCTTCCAATTGGTCCAACTGCAAAGGAGGCGTTGAACCCTAATTTGAATTTTGTAAGCAACAATGATTCAATTCCGTGCTTATTCATTATTAAGATTATCGTATCAGCTGATTGTACACCAGCTTGGGGTCCGAAACTCACTTCCCCACCTGCAACGAAAGAAGGTGCGCTCCATTTGCGTGTTTTTATATTCCTTTTCAATGCGATACCGTCACCACCCTTGATGCCAAAAATAAATCCTACCTTATACTGGCGAGTTATTATTATGCCCTGGCAACTTTTTAAAAGAGTGGACGGTATTGAAGTTTCCCGGATTTCCATTATTTCTTCAAGGAAACGGTTAGACTTGTCAATCCTATTAACTAATTTTTCTTTTGAAACCGCGAATGCATTAGAAGTAACTACTAGAAATAAGCAGGAAACAACTGACAATATTAATTTTATTTTCAATTTTAAAACCCTCCTTTTTCTCTCAAAATCATAAAATTATGATAGTATCGGTTTACTTCATTTTCGGGATACATTCTGTTTCATCTGCCAATCTTTATTTGTGCTAAAGCCTGCACTTCCAGTTTATTTTCTACTAAATAGTTAATCTGATCTTTTGCATCTTCTTCGTTTCCCGCTTCTACATTGATAATAAATAGCTGATTGCCGCCACCTTCCCAGCTAACTGTTAATCTGAATTCGTACATATCCACTTACTGTTCTCCTTTAATAAGATTATAAAAACATTATCAACTATTTTTGAGGCCCTATTAAAATACATCCACATTTAAGTTTAAACCGTTACGCTTACGGCTTGATATTTATCTGAAAAGGCTGGCCCTGTTTCTCTTCACTGAGGAGTATGGCTCCTGTCTACGCTGGGAAATTCAATATTCAGATCTTTGAACTTTTGTACCAGGCTTTTTGCACCTGGTATGAGATCCTCTGTAGATTTTGCTGACTCAATTACTTTCCAGAGTTCGTGAATAATACCACTGTCAAATAATTTTTTGCAACGTTCACTATAGCACCCTTCTGCTACGTCTACATCAAACAGGACATATTCAAACTCCCTCCAGAAGTCATCAGCGCCTATAACTCCACCCATAGTATCACCTCCAATACCTTCCTTATAGGACCGGTTTAATGTCACTTCAAATTTTGGAAAACGCTGGCAAAAGTGATAATTGGCAAAAGCCTGTTCTATAGTATCCAGAGACATGGATACTTCATATTCCAGGTTGCATTCAGGCACTTCTGTGCTAAACAGAACGTGTGCGGTCTCGCGTAAAGCAGCCTTGAATATCAACAGGAAATCATATTGATACAAAGGAAGTATGATTTGCTTTTTACTCGGTAATGAATATCCAGCGGGAACATCTTCAAATTGAATTTTTATTTCAGGGTCTAATACTTCAACACATTTGACTACCATTTCATGGACTTTTTCCATTTCAAAACCTTTCAAATATAAATTTAGTTATTTGTATGCCTATTTCAAAATAGTTTTCGTATAAAATCCAAAAATATTCTGCCTGAGTAAAGTCCTCGGCATTTTTTGTCCGTGGATAACAACAACCAAGGATTGGCTTTAGTATACTTGCAAATACTGTCCAATCCAAAAGGTGATTTTAACAGATTTGGCCTTGTAATAAAAACCAATAGTTAAAATAGGGGATGTATATTTTTCTATAAGTGATCCCAATATTCGATGCTCTTGTCCGCTTCCGCTCGCATCTTTCGTTATAGTTACAACTTTTGTGAGCGTGGTTCACAAAACGTCAGCAGCTTCACAATCGGAGAGAGACTGAGTGGATATAATTCCGGTTATTAACTCTTCTTTTTCCATGTCTTCTCTCTCTATTCCTAAAATGATTTTATTACCCACTCTCCGTGTAAATCCTTTACAAATGCCAATTGAAAAGAGGATTTTTCGTCTTTCAATTTACTTGTTATTTTATATATTGCGGTATTCTTTACCACCTCAACTATTTGAATGTTTGCGAGATCATTGCCTATTTTTTTTCTGCCATCAGGATTCAGTGTTTTAAAGAGCTTTCTGTATCTGTCACTTGCAGTATGATGAAAGTAACTTACTGCCTTATCAATATCATTCTGTGTCAATGCTTTTAACATATCGTTCCACTTCCCTCTAAGCAGATAATCCAGCTCCTTTATTTCATCTTTTGTCAACTCTTTCAATAGTTCATTCTCTATTGTTGGCATTATTACGTCAATGGACTCCTTAATACGTTCGTGCTTCTCCTTTGACAGTCTTTTCTCTATATCTTCAATATTTATTAAAACTGTTTTTAATCTGCTTTTCTCTTCTTCCGTAAGCTTATTATAAATACTTTCTATTTTGCAAATCTGTGCATTTCCAATATATCCCAGCAGTTTCTCAAAAGATTGATCCTTTAATTCTCCGGAATGTTTGTTTAAGAAGTTCCTGCATTGCTGTGTATATCCTTCCTCTTCATTTTGAGCAGAATATGAATAATTTTGTAAACCAATTAACAGTATAAAGACAACTGTTTGAACCGCTATCGTTATCGTTATTACGGATTTGTTCTTAAGCCTGCTGCATTCTTTCATTTTCCATTTTCCCCATTTCTAACTTTTCCCATCTGTTATCTGCATATAAATCTGAAATCGCAATTCTTATTCTTCCCTTGCATCAGTAAAATCGAGCTTGCCTTCTGCTTCTTTATTAAAACTGTCATGACATGCGTCACACGAATATACTAAATTTTTGAATTCTAAATTTGCTCTTTCGGGATAATGATTTTTACTGGCTAACATTAATTTATTTATAGCGCTGTTAAACTGATTGCTTAACATAATAAATCTTAATGAAATATCATTATTCTCAATCATATATTGTGTTACACAACTGAACCCAATACCATCTTTAAGCTCCTGTGTCCACATGTCAGTTTCAACCCAATCATTATTTTTTACTGCCCTTGACAATCTCCTCATTACCAAAGATGCTTTTTTCATGGATCTCGCCAGATCATCCTGAAGGAGTGTATATGTATTTGTCTCTGCTTCTTTAATTTTTACTTCATCAGGCTTTTTGCAGGAAGAGATAATGATAAGAGTCCCTAAAACAAAAACCAAAGTTATCAGTGACGATTTCATATTTTCCTCTTTTATTTATTTTTCAGATTATCAATGCACTATAAAATATATAGTAACCTGTGGATTATTGCTACTGGAAAAATTTTACCGGGTTATGGCGGATGTAGGTAGTCGCTATAGCTTTACGACGGCCTCTTCAGGTGTTGTCTGTAATTTGATCTTGATTAATGGAAATAGAGAAACGGCATGTCAGCCTGTAAAGTTTATTTGTTTTAACCCTTGTTAATTCTCATTATTAGTCTATAATGCATAGCCGGAAGTAAACTAGAACCCACCAGAATTCATGTCTACAGTTTATCTACTCCATTCTCGATGGAGTCTAATTTCTCTATAAAAAGTTTTGCAGGTCTAAAAGGTTTCGATACTACCCATTAGTTGTTTGCAGATGTATACACACCAATGGCGTAAATCTAAATGATTATGCTCTGTGTATATGGCCTCACATGAACACTTCTATCTGTTTTTGTACAACCGGTCTGATAATGAGGCTTGTGACATCGAGATAGTCTTCGGGAAATCTCTCTAAAGGTTTGCTGTTGGAGGCTTTGCCTCGATATTCGTCTATAATGATTTTTGCAGATTAGGAACGAATATTTACTCATCTCTCTGCTTGTGATTTATTTAAATATTATGTTCGAATGGGACACCTTTCTACCCTGCGTACTATATTTTCTATATTGAGATATAAAATGTAGTACCGAAGCCATTGATAGAGCCACCATTGTATTTTATTAAACGCAATTAGATAATGGACAAAATAAATCAAAAAATTAAGGCACTTGTAACAACGGGTAAGAAAAAAGGATTTGTAACTTACGAAGAGTTAAATAAGATTCTGCCGGACGACACATTGACTCAGCCTGGAAGGATTGATGAAACATTGACAATGCTGGATGAACTAGGCATAGATCTTATTGAAGAGTCTGAAATCGAGACTCGTGATTCGGCAGACACAGAAGAAGATGATGATGACGAATCAAAGGATAATGCAAAAACTAAAACAGGTCTCACGGCAGGTGCTTCAGAAAAGATCGATGACCCTATTAGGATGTATTTAGCGCAAATGGGGGTTATCCCTCTGTTATCACGAGCTGATGAGATAGCATTAGCCAAGAGAATAGATGTAACGAGAAAAAACTTTCATAGAAGAATACTTAAATCTGACTATTCACAGGAAATTTGTTTAAAGATACTGGAAGACATCACTAACGGAGACCTGCCTTTTGATCGCACTTTAGCAATTAGTACTGAATTTGAAAATCAGAAGGAAAAACTTCTTAAACAATTCCCGGTGCATGCAAAAACGCTAAGAACTCTCTTAAAGAAAAACAGAGAGGATTATGAACAAATAAAATGTAAGAGAGCCTCTGCAAAAGACAGGTACAGACTTCTTAAAAATGTGAGAAATCGCCAGAGAAAAGGTTCTGAAATTATTGAAAAACTTTGCATACGCACTAAAAAACTGCAGCCAATAATGAAGCAGTTGCAGGAAATTTCTTCCGGAATGAACAGCACACTGAAACAGATTTCATTGTGTGAAAAACGTGACAATATGAAGGATATATTACGAAACTTGAAATCCAAGCTAAGTGAATATGAGGATTTGGTGCTTGAAACACCTGAACGGTTAAGCCAGCGAGTCGAATCCTTTGAAAATATTTTCAAAGAGCA
>JAIQZR010000106.1 GCA_021777035.1 Candidatus Scalindua sp.
GTGTTGTTGACTCATGAAGATAGTATGCGTAAAGATTGTGCAATTAACTGTGACCATATACAAACCGTTTCAAAAAACAAAATAGGCTCAGTAATTACCACACTTCATCAAGACAAACTCAAACAGCTTAGTAAGGCGATATGGTTTGCTTTGAACTTATAAGAATTTCAGAAACAAAAGGGTTAGCGGCTATTTTACGATTGAAGCAACTCTACAAAAAAACAACGACCGTGAAATGCTATACAAAGAATTGGCAGCAGCAAATAAAATTGATCCGGCAGATATAGACAAAGTAAAATCAATCTTCGCGAAGACCCTAAAATCGAAGGCCAAACCCGGCCACTGGTATCATGATGAAAAGGGGAATTGGACGCAGAAAAAATAATAATCTATAAAAAAGGAATAGCAGGTTCTTCAATAGATGAGAACACTACTTACAATTGTTAAGCATTGTCTTTGCTCTTTTGGGTATGTATTTTGGGTATTTATGGGTTATTAAGGCTATAAAATGGGGGATAAAAAGGGAAATTCAAAACTATTTTTATATACTTCCATGGCCATTCACCGATAAAGAAAAGCAGAATGAAAGTCAGCATAAAGCTGCTTTCTATACTGGTGGTGCTGACCCCTGTCCATCTGTTTATAGAAGGAAGATTTCTTGACGTTAATCTTTTGGTTCAATATCAAAAATATTTTGTCCCACGTAAGTTTTTTATCTTACCAAAAAGAAAACCTTTAGTCATTATTATTGATGACATTTTCAGACCTGAACTTCTGGAGTCACCAGGCATTTTTGAACCAGTAGGTCTTAAAGGTTTTTTACGAGAACTGATGTGGAATGGTATTAACATCATTACCTCTTCCTCCTCTCAAGAGATTACTATCCAGGAATCAGAAGTTAGAAACAATAAAATCTTTAAGACGGATTTCATAAAGGATTTTGACCGGCATTTTGAAAACTTATCTGAGCAAGAAAAATATGTATTAAAAATGATCGCTATTAGTCAAGTGGTGGATATCCACCTCCCTGAGCCTTTTCTGAAGGAAACATTTCCGACGGTGTTCAAATGCTTAGAAAGTGGATTAGGTGGTTTGGGGCTCAACGATAAATAATCTCGGTGAAGAAAAAATGGCTGAAACTTTTTACCTGAAGGCCCTTGAAAATTTACAAATACCAGTGGAATCACCAACAGCGAAAAACATGAAAACGCCAGTTTCTTTGGCCATGGGGCTGGCTAATATGTCAGATAAAAGTATCAAGAAACAAGCCATTCCTCTATTTCAGAGAATTATAGGAAAGTTTATATCAGAAAAAGCTGAAGAATGGATGATTAGACAAGTGATTCATAAGTTGACAGAAACTTTGGCTGGACTGGACATGTGTCAAGAGGCTCTCAATATTATGGAGACCATACCACCGGAGGTATTGCTTGATGCTCTATTATGGCAAAAGAAGGGAGATATCTTGGAGCATTTAAGGCGTTTCCGAGAAGCAAAAGACTGTTTTAAACATTCGATAGAACACGCTAGATCCACTGATTTGGAAGATCCTCAAACTCTTTTAAATTGTCTGCAGCATTACGCTAACTTTCTAGTCAACAATAGATACCTCATCAAGCAATATGGTGAGGATCCAGAATCTTATCTGAAACAAGCAAAAAAACTTTTTGAGAAGTCTATTTATATTGTAGACAAGAGGGTTTTATTGATCCTTATTCGTGGAATGGTTATGCGGAACTTTTGATAAAGCACGGGTCTCAATTTAATGAGGAATCTTATGAGGATTGGCTTCGCAATGCAGAGGATTACTGTTGGCAAGTTATCAATAATACTGAAGTTGACAAGGTGTCGAAGCGCATGAGTTATCACATAGTTGGAAGGTTAATAGGTATGGATACCTACACATCTTTAAAGGGAATGAAAAGACCTGACTTTTCAGAAGCGATATCTATTCTTCGAAAGGCCTTCGAATCTTCAGTGCCGGATAGAAACGATGATAATAAAAAAAGCTATCAGGATATAATCACACACAATGCTCTCAAAGATGTTTATATGAAGTGGTATAAGTCTGCAGAAAAACCTTCACCAGAAGAAAGAGAAAACATCATTAAACAAGCGGATCTCCAATTTGAAAGAGCATTTTTAGGGCTGCCAAGGTCTGGACTTAGTTCACCTGAAGTAATAGAGCATGCTTTAAACTGCCAATGCGCATACGGTTTTTTTAAATGGAAATGGCAAAATGATCCTGTTTCTGCGGACTTTCACTATAAAGAGGCAATTAAAAAGAGGGAAAAGTTGAATTATTTGTGGCCAAAAGCTTATACATTATACGATTATTATGCACACTTCCTTTTTTCTGAAAGGAGACAAAAAGATGAACTGCCTATAATTATAGATCTTCTGCGTAAGGCCCGTGACTTCGTCTCTGTTTGTAATGATCAGGAACAAGCGGCAATTTCTCATAAACTTGGACACAACCTACGTTCCGACATAAAAAATAAATTAATTTTACTAACATCTGAAGAAATTACGAAAAAAATGGATGAAACTATCGATGCATTCGGTTTTGCGCTAAAAAAAGCTCCAGAGAGAGAAGACTCTGCAACTGAGCTTTCCCGTTTTCACGTTGGTCCACGTGGAATAATCATTTCAAGCGTATGCTCAAAAGATAGAATTGATCGACACCTTCGTGATGTAAATAGTTTGCGTAGTCTTTCAGAGTTGATTGAGAATAAAGACATTGCTGATGTGCTATATTCCATTTGCAATAGTAGAAGAAATAATAAATTTCGTGGGATGTTGACTAAATTTTTCCTAAGATAAGCTTTCCAATCAAATCTTGTGGCTTGGCTACCAACCCCTTTACCGGTTCACTGTCCCATCTGATATTAGTTTTACATTGTTGTTTCCTACAATAAATGTATGCCCTAAAATACATTACCTAAATAACATTTCTGAATCAAAAGCGGTCTGGTCCTTTACGATAAAATAACACGCTCTGGCGATCTTATTACTTAATGCTTTTGTTGCTACGATCTGATTTGTTTTAGACACCTTGCGTTGATGCCAACTTCTGGCTTGTGGACAAAAACGCCTCATAAAATTAGCCGCTTCTACATATGCCCATGCTAAATACTTGTTTCCGTTCTTTTTGTTATTCTCACCTTTCTTCTTGCCATTGGATACTTTTTTAGATGACACACATCTACAGTATGACGAATAATTCGATACCGCCTGAAATCGATTCATGTCTCCGGACTCAAGCATTATTGTTATACCTAGGATCTCACCTATACCTGGCACTGTTAATAATCTCTCAAACGGGTACCGCAACTTTACCTCTTTTATCACTGCCTTTTCTATCGTATTTATCTGGCCATCTAGAAACCCCATTACATTACAATTACTTTGTGCAGACATTACCAGATACTTGTCTGAAAACATTATATCCAGCTCTCCCTCACACAGTTTTTTTGTCTCTCCCAGAAGCTTTTCCATACCGGCTTCTGATACTCGTTTGCGCCAACGTGTCATTGAGCTGGCATCTATGGGAAAATCATGCTCAAAATAGTCGTTACCACAAAAATACTGCCAGTACGGGTTCTCTAACCACCGTAATACCACTTCCTCATCACTCAGATTGTACG
>JAIQZR010000107.1 GCA_021777035.1 Candidatus Scalindua sp.
CGGACCGGTCGGATCGGTCGGACCGGTCGGATCGGTCGGATCGGTCGGATCGGTCGGATCGGTCGGGGTCGTCGGATTGCCACCGATCTCGATGTCATCGTCATCGTCTGCTGCCACCACAATAGCGGCAACTCCCACCACGCCAGCGGCCAACAGGACGGGCAAGCCGCCCGGTGCCGTAGCGGCATCACTGAGCGTGGACAGGTCAGGCTAATCATGTGTTGATGCAGAGGCAGTTGAATCGTCCAGCAGCAGCGCTGCATCAGCAGCCTGTTGCCCTTCGATCCCGCTCGCCTCTGCGCCATGCTGCACATCCCCTTCATGCCGCGTGCTGTCGTCAACGAGCAGGCTGGCCTGCAGTGCCTGCATCGCAGCGTCAAGGCGACCTTCAACTTCCTTTGCCATGAACAATCTCCAAAATTAAAAGAATTTCCGACGAATGTCGGCACAACGCCGCTTTCGCGTGGTGACACTCAAGTGTAAGTCAGGGCCTGTGCGTTCCCCAGCCCCCAAACCGACCCCGGGCAGGAAGCTAACATCTTGCATGCTGCGTCCACAAGCCCCTGAAGCCCTTCTCATCAAGTTTTCTGCAATCTGGTTCAACATTATTTTGAATCTGTATGGTTCCACTGGGTTTATTGTCACGCAATCGAAACAATGAAGCTGCAATCGCGGCAACTGAAGCGCTTGCCTGACCGCTGATTCAACGCTCTTTCAGTGCGTTGTCTCTGACCCGGCGAATGGGCTTAAGCAAGTACTGTGCCACAGTCCTGCGTCCGGTGATAATTTCGAGCGTTGCCGTCATCCCGGGAATGATATCAATTCGCTCACCGGCTTGGCTGGGACGCAGGGCCTGATCGGGGTTGATGCGAACGTGGACCCGGTAGGCCGGCTCTTGGTCACGTCGCATTTCTTGCTCTTCAAGCGTGTCGGGGCTGATGTAGACGACTTCGCCGGCAAGCCCTCCGTAGATGGCGTAGTCGTAGGCATCGAGCTTGACATTGGCGTCTAGCCCTTGGCGCACAAAGGCTACGTCTCGGGGCGGTATGCGTGCCTCGACCAATAGCGGTTCATCTGAGGGGACGATTTGCAACAGTTCGTCGCCTGATTTGAGTACGGCGCCGATGGTGGTGTGGCGGACTCCATTGACGATTCCGCTCATGGGGGCATACAGACGCGTAGAGGCTACGGCCTCCTGCCGTTGCGCCAGTACCTGCAATGTTTGCTCCAGCTCTCCTCTGGCCTTTGACAGTTCGGCCTGGGCCTCTTGGAGGTAAGCATTGCGACGGTTGGTGATTTTGGCTTGCAGGTCGTTGGTTTCGCGCTGCGCCTTGAGCACTTCCGAGCCGGAGGCATCTCCTGTTTTGGAGAGGCGGACCAGGGCGTCCAGTTCTTTCATGGCGAGTGTCAGCCCGGTTTGTAGCGCGTTGATTTCTTGCTCCAGGCCGCGTGTACGCCGCTCGTAGAGACGCTGCTCGCTACTGACGATCTTGGGATGAGCGCGTATCTCTGCGGAAAATCTGAGCGGCCGATCACTTATTTCGGCCTCAAGACGCTGCATGACGGCTTTGAGAGAAAGCGACTTTGCGACAATTTCGTCAGTGCTGGCCTGGGCGCGGGAAGGATCGAGTACAGCCAGCAGGTCGCCGGCTTTTACCAGATCACCTTCGCGAACGTTGAGCACGGAGAGTACGCCGCCATCAATGGCCTGCACCACCTGGGAGCGTGACGACACTATGATCTTGGCCGGGGTGCGGACCTGTTCGTCAATTTCGGCCCATGACGCCCAGGTCATGAATAGCGCCAACAACACGACAATCCATATGCCGATCCTTGCATCTGCACCGAGGGCCAGTGGCTGGGCACGGGAAAACAGTCGGCGTTGCAGATCTTTCGTGGGCGCGGTGGGGGTCATGACGTGTCGTGGTGTGCCAAGAGAGTGACGTAGCTGGAGGAAGCTCAGTTGATTGAGTGCGGCTGCGGGTTCGCGGCTGTGCCAATCTTGATCCGGTCGGCGGGTTGGTCCAGCTTGATTCGCCCGGCCTCCATGACCAACACTCGCTTGGCCAGCTTGAGCCAGGCAGGACGATGGGTGGTGAAGATGAGGGTGTGGCCCTGCGGCAGGTGGTCGAGTACGGTTGAGAGCCGCGCTTCGGCTTCGCTGTCGAGACTGGCGGTTGGTTCGTCAAGTATCCAGACGCGGGGCTTCTGTAACAGCAATCGCGCCAGCCCGACCATTTGCCGTTGCCCACCGGAAAGTCCAATGCCCCCTTCTCGAATTGGCAGATCAATGCCCAGCGGATGCTGGTCGACCGCTGTGAGTAGTCCAGTGGCCTTGAGGGCATGGCGTATGTCTTGCTCTGACGGCCGCGCCAGTCCAACCGTGAGGTTGTCTTTCAGGGTGCCGGAAAACAAGGTGACATCTTGCGGGAGATAGCCGATCTGCTGGCGCAGCCAACTGAGGCGGCAGTGCTGGTAGTCGAGCCCGGCTATGCGGACGTCGCC
>JAIQZR010000108.1 GCA_021777035.1 Candidatus Scalindua sp.
ATTCAAGTTAAATTTTTAAAACAAGGGAGTCTGAGATTTATCTCTCATCATAACTTAATGAAACTCTTCGAAAGGGCAATTCGTAGAGCAAGTATTTCTGTCAAAATGTCTGAAGGGTTTAATCCAAGACCTAAAATTGCCTACCCTTTAGCTCTGCCAGTTGGAATCGAAGGTATCGACGAAAAATTACAGATGGAACTTTGTGAGCGAATGGAAGCCTCTGAGATAGAAACAAGGTTAAAGAAGCAGCTTCCGGAAAACATACAAATCACATCAGTCGAACCGATTTCCGACCACGTAAAACCTACGGTAAAAGGCGTAACTTACGTGGTAAAACTAAAAAATGGCGAAATGCCGGAGGCAGGGAAAACAGACGAACTTTTATCCAAAAATGTAGTAAATACGCAAAGAAGGGGAAAGAAACTGGGTTTTAACATCCGTCCGTCAATAAACAGCATTACAACTAATTCACAATCTATTGATCTGGACTTGAAGATGACACCTGAAGGAATGGCCCGCCCTGAAGAAGTATTATTACACTTAGGATTAAAAGCTGGCAAAGACTACGAAATTTCAGAAATAGTTAGAAAAAGAGTAAATCTCTTCTCATAAAACACCCTGTTAGCAAACACAAAAGGAATGTAATGAAGAAGAGAATGTTAATAAATGTTGTAGAGCCAGAGGAAAGCCGAATCGCCATACTGGAAGATGGAATTCTTGAGGAATTATATATTGAAAGATTCTCTCGCGAACAAGTTGCAGGAAATATATATAAAGGTCGCATTGTCAACATAGAGCCGAGTATAGAAGCTGCTTTTGTAAATATAGGAATATCAAAAAACGGGTTTCTACACGTTTCCGACGTTAAAAATGCTCGTAATAACAACAACAATGGAGACCAACCAGATAACAACGGCAAGACAGAGACAAAAGAGAACAGATCAAGGATCAAGTCTCTAATAAGCACCGAACAAGAGATACTTGTTCAGATTGTTAAAGAGGGAATCGGCAACAAAGGGCCAAGCTTAACAACAAACATAAGCATTCCTGGAAGATTTCTGGTACTTACGCCGGAATCAACTCGTATAGGTGTTTCACGAAAGATTATAGATGAGGGCGAACGTGCCAGGCTCAAACAGATTATTGAAGAATTGAAACCACCCCCAAACTTAGGCCTGATCGTAAGGACTGCAGGAGAACATCAAACAAAACGCGAACTCTTAAGAGATTTTAATTACCTTCGGAGATTGTGGAAGGTTATTGAGAGCAAGGAAAAGAAAGCTGAAATACCGTCCACAATTTATCAAGAAAGTGATTTAGTAATTCGCACGATTAGGGATATATTTTCAACTGATATCAATGAAATAATCATTGATTCAGAAGCTGTATATAAAAAGATAAGATATTTTCTGCGCTTAATAATGCCCAGCTGCGTGAAGAAGCTGAAATTTTATGACGATCAGGAGCCACTGTTTCACAAGTATAATATTGAACGCGAAATAGAAAAAATAAATAAAAGAGAAGTCCGACTCATAAAAGGCGGTTCCATTGTAATTGAACAAACCGAAGCATTAGTAGCAATCGATGTAAATAGTGGAAAATACAGAGAGGAGAGTGACCCGGAAAGAACCGCACTCAAGACAAACCTAAAAGCAGCAAAAGAGATTGCACGGCAGGTCAGGCTAAGGGATATTGGTGGAGTCATAATAGTTGACTTCATTGACATGAAAGAAGAAAAAAACATGAGGGCGGTTGAAAAAACATTGGAGGCCTCTCTAAAAAGAGATCGTGCCAGAAAAAAGATGTTAAAAATATCTAGATTTGGTATCATCGAGATGACGCGACAGCGTATTAGACCCAGCCTTAAGTCGGTAATTTACGAAAGCTGCAAAAATTGCGGAGGCACGGGGGAAACGGAGACACTTGAAAGTACCTGTCTGAGCCTAATGAGACAGATAAAATCGATGGTAAATAATCCTCAAATTAAAAAAATAGAAATTACTACTAGCGATGTGGTTGCAGGATACTTACTAAACAAAAAAAGGAAAAAACTCACGGAACTTGAAGCAAAATTCTCAAAAGATATCATTATAACTAGTATAATCGGTCATAAAACAGGCGAGGCAGCAACTTATTGCACCGATAGTGAAGGAAAGCGCGTTGTAATCAGATAAATTTTTAATTGTAAACCGTTCTACTATTTCAATCTAAAGGAAATTACAGGGCGGTATTGAATAAATTAGCTTAAATACTCGATAATTATAGAATGTTGAAAAGGAGAGATGAGCAATGTATGCCGTTATAAGAGAGCGCGGAAAGCAATATAAAGTTGAGCCGGGCAAAAGTATAGAAATCGATTTGAAGGGAGATACCAAAAAAGGTGACACTCTTGAGCTTACGGATGTATTAATGGTTTCGAAGGATGGAGAAACACAAATAGGAGCACCTACTGTAGAAAATGCAAAAGTTATTTCTGAGGTTCAGGGGCACACAAAAGGGAAAAAGCTGGTAGTAATGAAGTTCCGTCGTCGTAAGGATTCCAGAACCAAGCGAGGACATAGACAAAAATACACAAGAATCAAAATAAAAGAAATTGTTTCCTGATATTCGAACTGTAATAGAAAATTTTTTGTTATACAAGGAGTAAAAAATGGCCCATAAAAAAGGACAAAGCTCGACCAGAAACGGGAGAGATAGTAATGCGCAACACCGTGGTATTAAACATTACGGTGGCGAACTAGTTAAATCAGGTTCTATTCTGGTTAGGCAATGCGGGACTAAATTCAAGCCCGGTACAAATGTTGGGTGCGGAAAGGACTATACATTATTTACAAAGGTAGACGGAAAAGTCGAATTTGAAGCTGGGCGTCGGGTTAGTGTACATCCTGTCTAAGATGACTTTGATGTTGACCGTAGCACATTAAAATTAAGGGAGCTTAAAAGCTCCCTTTTTTCATATAATAGCAATTATGTTTATAGACGAAGTAAAGATTTATGTAAAAGGTGGTGATGGCGGTGATGGCTGTGTTAGTTTTCGTCGTGAAAGGTTTATCCCTCGTGGCGGGCCTAATGGAGGCGATGGCGGAGGAGGTGGCGATGTTATCATACACTCCAGTAAACAAGTTGATACAT
Organism: Candidatus Scalindua sp.; assembly: GCA_021777035.1. Lineage (GTDB taxonomy): Bacteria > Planctomycetota > Brocadiia > Brocadiales > Scalinduaceae > Scalindua. The sequence continues at coordinate 3,133 of JAIQZR010000108.1, forward strand.
TGCTGGATATAACATCAAAAGTAAAATTCATTGCTGAGGACGGGGGCAAAGGGCAGAACCGTAACAAAAACGGTAAGGACGGAAAAGACCTAATCATTAACGTACCCAAAGGAACCCTGATAAAGGATCTGAAAACTGGGCGGACAATAAAAGATTTAAAAGAAGATGGCGAGTCTATAAAAATTGCAAGAGGCGGGAGAAGAGGCAGGGGAAATGCATATTTTAAATCTCCGATCGACCAAACTCCGCGTTTTGCTGAAGAAGGAAGAAACGGGCGGGAACGCTGGCTCAGACTTGAACTAAAACTCATTGCGGATATTGGCATAATTGGCTTACCAAATGCCGGAAAGTCCACATTCCTTTCAAGAATCTCATCGGCACGACCTAAAATTGCAGATTATCCGTTTACTACTTTACAACCGCAATTGGGGATTGTAGAGCTAGAAGATTATAAAAGACTGGTGTTTGCTGACATTCCGGGACTTATAGAAGGAGCACATAGCGGTTCAGGTTTGGGCAACACATTTCTACGGCATATAGAAAGAACCAGAATCGTTGTTCATTTAATAGATATTTCTACAACAGACCTTCTGAACACATACAACCTGATCAGGAATGAACTAGCACTTTTCAGCTCAAAACTGAGTGAAAAAGCAGAAATAGTCGCCATAAACAAATCCGACATCCTGGACACGGAAACCAGTCAAAAAATAGCTGAAGACCTGAGTAAGAAAATATCCAAACCGGTGCACGTGATCTCAGCAGTATCAGGTAATAATGTAAAAAATCTAATTAAGGCAGCAGCAAGTTTAATTGACAAGGAAAATGAAGAAGAACATTCATACCTGTCCTTTCCGGCCGATCAGGAAACAACCGACAAAGATAGATTAACATTTTAATATTATTATCTTATCTAAATCCTTATGATTCTGGCAGTAGATATTGGCAACACAACCATTAACATAGGTAGTTTTTCAAGCAATAAGCTTGTTTCACATTTTTGCATAGATAACAAGAGTTTAATCAGGCAAAAAACAACACTCCCCATTAAATCAGACCTACTGAATGAAAGCAAAAACATACTAGTCGCCTCGGTAAACCCAGACATAGAATCCGTTTTTTACAGATCCCTGAAAAACGAACATAAAAAGAAAACACTAAAGATAGGTAGAGAAATAAAGCTGAGGATACCAATACTTACTGACAATCCAAAAACGGTTGGTACTGACAGGTTGCTGAATGCACTTGCCGCATATAGCAGAACCAAAACATCTACCATAGTTATTGATTTTGGCACTGCAATAACTATTGACGTAGTGTCAAAGGAAGGTGAATTTCTGGGCGGCTTGATACTCCCTGGAATAAAAACAAGCGCTTTTGCTCTGAACAAACAAACCGCACTCTTGCCAGAGGTTGATATAAAGAGGCCGGGAAAGATAATCGGGAAAAATACAGAAGACGCCATCAAAGCAGGAATTTATTACGGAACCATTGGTTCCGTAATTCACATAATAAAAGAATTGAACAGGATTTACGGAGATTTAAAATATACTATCGCAACAGGTGGAGACGCAAAAACATTTGAAAAAGATATTCCGGAAATTGACAGATTTATTCCGTGTTTAACACTGGAGGGGATAAGCTTAGCTTTTAGAGAAAGTTTTAGTCCACAGAATATTACTAAGCAAATTTTTTAAATGATATCTGCAGCTTATTGACAAGTACTTTATAGCCATCCTCGTTTCTCAAACTTTCCAGATCGCAGTCATTTACCAGGTGCATCAGGTCGTCATAACCAGAATCTATTGCCTTCTCTAATGATTCCAGAGATTCTTTAGGCTTCCCCATCAATGAAAAACTACATGCAAGATTGTAGTGTACAAGAGGATCTTCGGGCCTCAGTTTCGACAGCTTCAAGTCAACCCTCAACCCTTTCTCATACATCCCGGTAGCGGTATACGCATTACCAAGATACATCAGACACTCTACATAGGCTGGATATTTTTCAAGAACACCTTCTAAAAACCAAATTGTAAACTCATCATCAGTCTTTTGGAATTCCGGTGCCTTTAAATCAAACCTGTATTCTGGAATTTTTAATCTCATTTGATAAATAGAAAGGTTGCTTTTCACTTGCTAATACAAGACGACTAGCCAGTATCAGTCTATTGAAAATTGATACATTGTCAAGTATGATTTTCAAATGATTGTTTCATTAACAGTGCTGTTCGTATTGTAGTGTAACGAAAATACGATCTGGCGAATATCCTTTCTTTAGTTATTTTGGCGGGTATACCAGGAACGCCAATAAACATCCTACTAAAAAGAATTGGGAATAGAGAAGCTGTATTTATTCGTTCATTGAATCTTTATGACGTAGTAGTATTTTAAATCGGGTTGTACAGCTGCAAATTACAGGTATTATGCCTTTGATTACATGTTCTTTAATTCTTCTTTCATCTCATTTAATGACAATTTTTTTCCAAGCTTAAAATCCTCTCTAGATTTTTTAATGATTTCCATAAAATCAGGATTTGTGCTCAATGATAGTGATTCCATATCTACATCCTTCAGGGATACTATTGCAGCTACAGGTTTTTCATTAGATGCCAACACAAGTATTTCTTTATCTATTCCCTTCGTATATTCAGATAATGGCTTTGATGCTTTCTCTATTTCTATGGTTTTCATAACCTCACCGCCTTTTCCAGCAATAAATAATGTATTTCCCTCTTTATACCCCACAGCGAGAATTTTGACAATGTTTGGATGTTCTAATGTTACATCATAGAACGCTCGTAGATTGCCGATCCGCAACTCCCAGGGAGCAATTGGATAGGACGCAGAGGTTTTCTATTTCGTGTTTCTTTTAATGGTTCATGAATAAGTTGCTTTTCTATAGAATCTATTATTATAGAACGTTGATTTGCAGTCAGACTTATAAAATGCTTTTTTACACAATCTGCAAATTCTATTATGTATGCCATGGTTTTTTAATTTTATTACGCTCTTATTGAGCACTAACAAAGCCGTCATTATACAAAATAAAAAAACAAACAGCAATATAATGCCAACATCCTAACTTTTGCACAAAAGAACTGAAAACAAACAGTTACCCTCTCAGTTTATGTAAATAGGTATCTGTGGCACGATAACTATAACCAAACAGGTAATGACGAGCTGGAATGTTTAAAAAATATACTTCCGGAGAAAACAAGAAGTTACCGATAGCTTTTCTTTAAGTCGGTATCTTCGGCTCAAATCAAGAAAAATCAATCAATACTGGAAATTTTTATTGTATCAGCACGCTAGTTTTTACCAACTGCTCTCTTTTTCCGTGTGCGTACCTGCAAAGTCCAGCTAAGCCTATGCCGAGTAGAGCAATGGTTGTGTGGGGGCTCTGGAACTGCAGCGATGGTAGCATCTAGTTAAGGACACTGCATAAGTATTCACTACAAATTTTTATGACTGGAATAATTCTTCAAATAATTGGTGTCATCCTCGGAAGAGTTGCAAAACCAAGAAGCTTGTGGTCAAACAAAAGAACAGGGCCAAGCATCGCCTATTGACAAGAAAAAAATACAACAGTACAATCGGGAAAATGATGCAATGCCTCACTGGAAAACTAAACTTCATAAGAAAACAATTGGTGTATTAGGAAAGGAGGGTTTAGTTCCGTATTGTTAGATTGGATAATATGTGAGTCAGTAAACCTAATAAATATTCCAAATATTAAGACCTGAATGGAGAGTTAGAAATGAAGAAACAGCTTGTCAGTATCGCGATTATGATGTTTTGCGCTGTCGGCATGTTTTCCAAGAGTTCTGTGCTCGCCACTGAAAAGAATACGGAGGCAGTTCGTGTAGTAGCAGACGAATTCTACTCCGCTCTCAATGCCATGTTCTCCGGTGAATTGGAGCCAATGAAAAATGTATGGTCTCATAAGAACGATGTGACTTACATGGGACCTGGAGGTGGCTTTCGTCACGGTTGGAAACAGGTATTGGCCGACTGGGAAACGCAAGCGGCCCGGAAACTTGGCGGTAAGGTAGAACCAAAGGACATGCGGATCACTGTAGGACGTGATATAGCGATCGTCAGTAACTATGAGTTAGGCCAAAACGTGGCGGCAGACGGAAAGCCCCAGAAAGTGACAATACGCGCAACAAATATGTTTCGTAACGAGAGCGGAAAATGGAAAATGATCGGACATCATACGGATATACTCCCATATTTGCAGAAGTGACCGCTATTTAGCTTACGGTCCATAGCGGCATTGGATAGAGTTTTTTACTTGAAACACACACAAATTACACACTATAATGCAGTTGCGTGAGTAAATCCTAGTCAACCCGCGACGCACTATGTGTATCGTAAGCGTTTGTTAAGAACGCCGGAACTGGGGGTCGCGCTTTTTTTTGCCTAAAAGCCAGAGAGAGTAATGCTAATATCTCTTGATGAAAGTGGCGATCTTGGCTGGAAATTTGACGCACCTTACCGTAGAGGCGGTTCAAGCCGATATTTGACAATCGCCAGCCTTGTCATTACTCCTAATAAAAAACACCTCCCAAAAAGATTAATCAAAAAGCTATATACAAAATTCAGTTGGCCCACAACCATTGAAAAAAAGTGGTCTGACCTGTCTGAAAATCAACGTGTCTGGTTTGCTGAACAAGCAAATGCACTCTATTCAAACCATTCAAAAGAAATTAGATATTTATCAATTACGGTTAAAAAAATGGTATTTTTTTGATATATTGTCAAGTATGATTTTCAAATAATTGTTGCCCAAAGCACGCACACCTTTCACCTTGACATATTTCTCTGTGAAAAGTAGAATTCATCGGTTGACTGCTTACGTTACTAATCCAAATTAAGAATACAAAAGGACACCCTCTCAGCATGGCGTGTCCCACGATTTTGACATAGTGCAAAAGGCAGAGCAAACGAAAGCACCATCCTGACACGTAAATCTTTTGTAAAAAAGGCTTTAAAAGGGTAGGCAGGATCTCACAAGTAATTTGCCCATCCCCGGCTGCCAGAGAGAAAAAATCTTCTGGTAAAAACGGCACGTTTTGGCAGGTCTATAAATATAGTAATCCAATTTTTATAACTCAAAAGATTAGGACTACCATTGAAACTCTACGAATATCAGGCGAAAGAGATCCTTCGCAAATACAATATAAATGTCCCTAAAGGCGAAGCAGTAACCAATACAGAAGATGCATTAAAAATATACAACCAATTGGGGGCAGATAAATGTGTTATAAAGTCACAAATCCTTGCGGGCGGTAGAGGAAAAGGTGGTGGCGTAAAGATAATTGAAACGCCGGAAGAAGTAAAGGCCTTTACTTCTAAAACAATCGGTTCTCGTTTAATAACTGCCCAGACAGGAGAGGAAGGGATACTGGTAAGCAAAGTTCTCGTTGCAGAAGTCATTGATATAAAAAGCGAATTGTACCTGGCCATCTCAATAGACAGGAGTGCTTCCAAAATCACCGTTATATGCAGTACAGAGGGAGGAACTGAAATAGAGGAAGTCTCCGCTAAAACACCTCATAAAATTTTCAAAGAACAAATCAATCCTTTATTAGGTATTCGTAATTTCCAGGCACGTCAAATCGCAATTAACCTTGGCTTGACCGGCCCTCTGTTAACGAAAGCATCCTGCCTGCTCAAAACCCTGTTCAAGATATTTATTGAAAATGATTGCTCTCTTCTTGAAATAAACCCACTGGTTTTAACACCTGACGATGAGATAGTGGCCTTGGATATAAAAATGGAGATTGACGATAACGCCCTCTTCAGACACAAAGAACTTCTGGAAATAAATGACATTTCAGACGTCAGTGATGCTGAACAGATGGCCTCAGAAGCTGGGCTTAGCTACATTGGGCTGGATGGCAATATCGGCTGCCTGGTGAATGGCGCTGGCCTGGCAATGGCCACGATGGATATTATTAAATTGTATGGCGGCTCACCTGCAAATTTTCTGGATGTAGGCGGTGATGCCTCGATTGAAAGAGTTACAACCGCATTTGAAATAATCTTTTCAGACCCTCATGTTGCAGGTGTATTAGTAAATATCTTCGGTGGTATCATGAAGTGCGACATTGTCGCCGAGGGGATTATCCATGCTATTGAGAAAGTTGATATTAAAGTACCACTCGTAGTCAGATTGGAAGGTACAAATGTTGAAATCGCCAGAAAAATATTAGATGATTCTAAACTTAACATAATATTTGCGGATAGCATGAAAGATGCGTCTGAAAAAATAATCAATGCAGTAAATGTGAAAAAATGAGTATCTTAATTAATAAAGACACTAAGGTCGTCTGCCAGGGAATCACAGGAAGTTCCGGAAAATTCCATACGGAACATATGCTGGAATACGGTACAAAGATTCTCGCGGGTGTCACTCCCGGAAAAGGAGGAACTCGGGTTTTCGATATCCCGGTTTTTGATTCCATGAGGGAAGCTGTAGAAAAAACGGAGTGTGATACATCCATAATTTATGTTCCTGCCCCTTTCGCCGCTGATGCCATAATAGAAGCGGCAGAAGCAGACATTAAATTAATCATCTGCATAACGGAAGGGATCCCTACTATTGACATGCTGGAAGTCAAAACGTATCTCAATACTCAAACTGCTCGTTTGATTGGGCCCAACTGCCCGGGGATTATTACTCCTGGAGAATCAAAGATAGGAATTATGCCGGGTTATATTCATACACCTGGGTCGGTAGGTGTTGTGTCAAGAAGTGGAACACTGACCTATGAAGCCGTGTGGCAACTAACTCAAAAAAATATAGGCCAGTCAACGTGTATTGGAATTGGCGGTGACCCTATCATCGGAACAACATTTATCGACATCCTGAGATTGTTTCAGGATGATAACAACACTGAAGCAATCGTCATGATTGGTGAAATCGGTGGTAGCGCTGAAGAAGAAGCTGCTGAATTTATTAAACAGGAAGTAACCAAACCGGTAATAAGCTTTATTGCGGGGCTAACTGCACCAAAAGGCAGAAGAATGGGTCATGCCGGAGCCATTATTGCTGGAGGCAAAGGCACTGTCGCGGAAAAAGTATCCTGCTTACGAAGTGCCGGTGTTACCGTTGTAGATAGCCCGGCAGATATAGGAGAAACGGTACAAAAGATTCTCAGCTAAGTAAATTACCGTTTCTTAAATATTATTAGTATAGGGTAGAATAAGGCCGAATCCACCAATAATGGATAAAAACCAAGTTAGGCCTTCGGCAAAATTCTTCGATTTAATGATGTCTGTTAATAAATGTCGGGTAAGAAACCCGACCTACGAGTAATAAAATGTAATATTTTGTAGGGCGGGTTTCTTACCCGCCGACTTTGAATTTTCTATGCATTAACTTAACGGCAAAGCCGTATGATATATTTATATTCTTGACCAATGGCGAAGAAACAGGGAATTGTCAACATAAATCACAATCGATGTAAAGTATGCGGTATATGCGTTAATGTATGCCCTGTACAAAATTATAAAATAGAACATAAGAGACTCAAAGAGTTCGGTAAATGCATTGCATGTCTACAATGTGAAAGATATTGTCCTGACATGGCGCTAATTATAGATACTGAAAAATGACAAAAAGACTCATACAGGGTAACCAGGCAATAGCACTTGCCGCCGTAAAAGCTGGTTTAAATTTTTATGCCGGATACCCCATTACTCCGGCATCGGAAGTTTTGCATGAACTGGTTAATAAGAAAACAGTAAGAGTTTTGCAGATGGAAGATGAAATCGCCTCTATTAACGCGATCATTGGTTCGTCTCTGGCAGGCGCGAAATCCATGACGGCAACATCAGGCCCGGGATTCTCTCTTATGCAGGAAAGCATAGGCCTTGCCCATATGATGGAAATCCCATTAGTGATAGTAAATGTTCAACGTGTTGGGCCCAGCACAGGAATGCCTACATTTCCTGCGCAGGGAGACATACTGCAATGCAAATATGGCAGTCATGGTGATTACTTCCCTATAGTCTTTTATCCAAATTCAGTCGCGGAACTTTATGAATTCACCTTTAAAGCCTTTAATGCCGCTGAAGAATCGCTTAGTCCGGTAATCCTTTTAAGTGATAGTTATGTGGGACATCTCTACGAAACAATTGAGGAAACTGATTATCCAATATCGAAAAGAACTTTGGCTCCATTAGGAACATCCAATAGGCACTTCACCGGCCTTACCCATGCCGATTCGAAACCGGTAACATCTGATCCTGAAGTACATATAAAATTAATAAAACGTTTAGAGGCAAAGCAGAAAAAAGTATCCGGAAAGTATAATTATTACGAATATATTGAAAATAAGGATTCAGACACCCTCTTGATAGCATACGGTGCGATGTCAAGGGTTGCGTATGAATTCAAAGAAGATTTCGCGATTTATAGGCCGGTAAGAATTTTCCCAATAGTAGAGAAAATTAAAGATATAGCAAAGAAATACAAAGAAATTGTCGTAATGGAAATGAACACCGGACAATATGCGAATGAGATTGAAAGATTGCTGCATCGAAAAATCAAGCTTCTCCCAATACTGGGAGGCAAAATTGATTTAAAAGAGATTGCGTCGAAACTAAGAAGAATCAAAAAGAAGAAATGACCAAAGAATTAACGTATCTAAATTATCTGAAACAGGAACTATTGCCCACACAGTGGTGCCCAGGATGTGGTAACGGAATTGTTCTCAAGGTAGCCTGCATGGCTATGGAAAAAATGAATTTCCAGCAAAAAGGCACCGTTATGGTATCCGGTATTGGCTGCTCAGGAAGGAGCGCCGGTTTCTTTGATCTCGACTCAGTACACACGGTTCACGGCAGAGCGCTACCGGTTGCTGAAGGAATCAAACTGGCCAATGAAAAATTAAACGTAATGGTTATCAGTGGTGATGGAGATCTTTTTGGAATAGGAGGAAATCATCTATTGCATGCATCCAGGAGAAACACGGACATCACGGTAGTATGCATTTCAAATGCAATATACGGCATGACAGGCGGTCAATGTTCTCCCACGACTGAAATGTCCTCTAAAACGCTGACAACACCAAGAGGAAACGAAGACTCGCCTATTAACGTACAGGCGCTAGTTACCGCACATAACTGCTTTTATGCCCGCTCTACAACATTCCATTTTAACCATGCGATGAAGTGTATTTTTGAAGCGTTACAACACAAAGGGTTTTCTTTTGTAGAGATAAAGAGTCAATGTATTACCAATGACGGCCGCAGGCGTGGTTTTAAAAACTCATATGAAATGATGATGTCATACAAGGAAACGTACAAAATCAACAACAACACGAATAGATTAGAACACAATGAAATCGGAATTATAAAATGAAATACGAAATAAAGAAACTTGAAGAGCACGAAGTTAAGGAGACTATTAAGCTTTTCAGGTCTATAATTGATGAATTGCACGCAGGCAGCTCTAAGATTGAACGTTCACACTATAAAGCGACCCACCCTGGTAGCAAAGTCAGGAAACAACTGCACGATAAAGAGAGCGTCTATCTGGTAGGAAAGCTGGGAGATGAAATTATCAGCTTTATGTTCGCCCTTGTGGCTGATGGCGTTGGCAATATCCATTGGTCAGGTGTCAAAGCGGAACACAGAAAAGAAGGATATGCAAAGCTGCTTTTGGACAAAACGATTAACGTATTTATAAAAAAATCATGTCATGAAGCCAGGGTTTTTATTTATCCGGAAGCAAAAGGCGCGCATAAACTATTTCAAAGTTTTGATTTTGAAGAGAAATCATTTATCGATGAACAGTTCTTTGGTGTCGGAATCATTTTAATGGAAAAAATGCTGGCACCGGTACCATTAACAAAAGTAGCAAAAAAGGTAGTACTTACCGGCGAAGCAGGACAGGGCATAAAACTCATGGCGCACACCCTGGGTAACATACTTGCCAAGATGGGGAAAGAGGTATCACTTAATATTATTTACGGAGCAGCGGTGCGCGGAGGAGAAATAACCGCAGAATTAATCTATTCAGACGAGAAGATAGAGACCCCATTTTTCGAAAAAGCTGACCTGGGCGTCTGCTTATCGAGAAGCAAGAAGGGGATGATTAATGCAAAGGAACTAATAGTCGAAGCAACCGCGTATGATAGCGACCTCATCCATCCTATACCGGATGTAATGCCGTTCTCCAAAATTGCTATGGATCAATTCCATAGCCATGTGTTTGTAAACATGATAGCGCTGGGAAGATTGCTCAGCATCATTGGTATTAAAATCGAAAAAGTGGACTTTGAGTCAGAATTTCAATCAAGATTTCTTGAAGAAAACACACGTGCTGTAAAATTTGGCTATACATACCAGGATTAATAAATAAGAATACTTTAGCTCACTTTTAACCTTAGATCACTTTCTATGCAAAAATCCATTGTCCTCATAATCAGAGACGGCTGGGGCATAAATCCGAATTCGGATCATAACGCCATAAAAAATGCCAATACACCGAATACAGATTCTATTCTGAAAAAATACCCAAACACCATACTGGAAGCATCCGGTACGTCAGTTGGCCTGCCTGAAGGCTATCAGGGCTCTTCTGAAGTAGGCCATCTTAATATTGGTGCGGGCAGGATCGTAGAACAGGAAATTACCAAGATAACAAACAACATCCGGAACGGTTCTTTCTTTAATAGCCCTATCTTCCGCAATGCCATTAACAATGTTCTTGAAAAAAAATCATCGCTCCACCTGATGGGCCTCGTACAGGATGAAGGTGTACACGCGCACCAGGAACATCTTTTCGCTATTATGAAACACGCAAAGGAGCAGGGTGTTGCAAGGCTATACATCCATTTTTTCGCAGACGGGAGAGATTCCGCACCGAAGAGCGCCATAAGCTATATCCACACCCTGAAGAAAAAAATAGAAGAGTATGATATAGGTGAAATTGCTACATTTATGGGCAGATACTATGCAATGGATCGTGGCAAAGTATGGCAGCTCACAACAACAGCATATGATGCTATAACAAAGGGGAAAGGGGAAAAGATAGAAAGTGATGAGAATCTGGAAGAGGCAATACAAGAAGCCTACAAAACAAAAACTCCAAATGATAAGGAGATGTTTGACGAATATATTCCACCCCTGATAATTGGGGATTACGAGGGGGTTAAAGATGGGGATTCCATCATTCATTTCAACTACAGACAAGACAGAGCCATCCAATTAACCATGGCATTTGTTGAAGATGATTACCCGGGAGAAAGGTGGAAAAAATTCGATATAGTTTATTGTGGACTCACCAGATATTACGACACATTTCTCTATAACATTTTAGAACCGATGGATGACAGCGGAGGGATGGACAATCTGCTGAGCCAGATCCTGAGCAGGAGAGGCTTGAAGCAGATCCGCATATCTGAGACCCAGAAGTTTAGACACGTAACGTCCTTTATCGACGGCAAAAGAACTAAACCATATCCGGGAGAAGAACAGATAGAGATCAAGGGATCTTTCGACCCCGCCACATTTGCAGACCACCCTGAAATGAATGCATATGAGGTTACAGATGAGGCTGTTAAGAGAATAAACGCAAACGATTTCAGCCTTATGATCATTAACCTGGCAAATTGCGATATGGTCGGTCACACAGGCAACTATGAGGCCGCAAAGAAAGCAGTAGCGGTTGTGGACGAATGCATAGGCTCACTAGTCGAAAACATTTTGTCAAAAAACAAAATAGCCCTGATTACCGCCGACCACGGAAATGCAGATGAGATGATTGATTACAAAACAGGCATGCCAAAAACATCCCACACGAAAAATCCGGTAGAATTTATATACGTTGCCGAAGACCATGAAAACATAAAGTTGCTAGAAAGAGGCACACTTTCAGACATCGCGCCCACAATCTTACATCTGCTAGACATAGAAAAACCTATAGAAATGACCAGTAATAATCTGATAATCACAAGCAAAGTATAATCCTTCACGTTATGTAGAAAACAATTGGAGTAAAGTTTGAAATATATAGTTCAATTGCCAGGCTTATACATTACCGGTACGGCGTAAACGTTACTCTTATATACTCATCAGTCATTGATTCTATAGCTTTTTGGATCTTGGTTAGCGGCCCAATTATTGTGTATCTGGATTGCGATTTTCTTTTTTGCTTGGGGCTCATTTTGATTCTCTTCAATGGCACTCTTGTCTCTCTGGGGTTTATTTCCAGTATTTTTCCTTTGATGTTTACCCCAATATTTGCCGCCAAACTTATGTCTATTATTCTTGAAATCTGCTTTAAGGAGTTGTCAGCATACAGGAATGTCAGTCCCTCATCAGTCAGGTGATATTCCGTAATACCATAATGTGAGCACACTTTAAATGTAATATTTCCGCCAGCATTTCTCTCGAAAAATTCAGTTGAGTTTCCTATCATATTCAACAGATCCGACCTTGATGGATAAGCGCTTCTGATTACTGACCCAGTTCTCTCTCTCTCGATTTCATTGTTATTCATCGGTAGGCCGTCTTCCTCTCGTTTTTTGATTTTATCTTCTAATGAAAGACAATAAAACGGATGGAAATGGTATAAGATCATGTTGCTGTTTTCACTCATCAACCTATCCAGCAACTGGAGATCAAGCCTTGCTCTTGTCACATAGCGTTTGTTTATCTTTCTTTCCTCTTCTTCATCGTGACCGATCTCAATCCATTTTTCCTGGTGAGGTAGATATGCCCAGGACTCCTCCATCCGCGAGCTTGCTATGAGCTTTCTCATTTCCGATATTCCATCTTCCTCATTTTTGCAGATTACGGTTTTGAATGTGTTCCTGTTGTTAACAACGAGTTCATCGACAACCAGGTATTCAGCTTCTTTATACTCCTTTTCAACGGCGAAAGAGGAATGATTGATGTCAGGTGTAAGGGTAGATACGCAAATCCATAGTAAAATTACTCTAAGTATATTACCTGCAAACAACCAATATCTTTTACTCATGGTGTCTCTTCTCTTATCTCTTTGAAAAGTTTATTCCTTCGCCTCAATATTATACTTTTTATTACTCTATTTTTCAGGTTTTTTTGGATTTATACTTAAAGTAATATAGTTGAAATTTGGTAATATTTATGTTTTGATACAGGAAATTGTTCAATTATTATTCAGTAAAAAGATAAGAGGTCAGAGGCAAGTAAGCCTATCTTAAAGCAAAGTAGTGTTGAATGGCCGGTAAACAATAAAGTTACGATATTTGGAAACACCGATAAGCTATCGTTTTACTCTATCCCGAAAAATGAACAGAATGGAGAATTAATTATGGATAAGTATTTGAAAAAAGAGAATAGAATCAGTAATTGTGGTGGTGTAAAGTGGGAATGGTGGTTTTTAGTGTTGGTCGCTTTTGTTGTTTTTTGTGGGGGGTGTATGGGGGGTAAAGGTATTTTTTATACACCATAATCACAGAGAACTGTCAAATTATTGGATCACAAGCTTACTGGTATCTTAAAGGGCACTATAGGTGTATTACGTAAACACGTTTGACGGCCTTCTCGGTATTTTTGGTTCTAGACATCTCGAATGGTGGCTCGCGTAAGTTACTTCCAGGGCGCATCAGGCATAATCTAAAAAGGCAACTTGTATTTGTCTCTGCCAATACTATATAGATCATTACCTTTTGTGTCATTTACGACAATCGCAAGAAAGTCCTCTACTTCCATCTTACGAATAGCTTCCGTACCAAGATCTTCAAATGCGATAATTTCAACTTTTTTAATCGTCTTTGCAATCAGGGCAGCAGCACCGCCGACTGCAGCAAAATAAACAGCTTTGTACCTTTTCATTGCCTCTATTACCTCTTTTGATCTACCACCCTTTCCGATCGTCCCCTTCAAACCCATTTTGATAAGAGTAGGAGCATACGTGTCCATCCTATAACTTGTTGTCGGTCCGGCAGATCCTATTGCCTGTCCTGGTCTGGCAGGCGTAGGCCCAACGTAATAAAGCAATTGCCCTTTCAAATCAAAAGGCAAATTCCTGCCGGACTCAATCATCTCTATAAGCCGTTTATGGGCGGCATCCCTGGCCGTATATAACACCCCACTTATCCTGACCCTATCTCCGGTTTTTAATTTTTCTATTGTCGAATCACTTACCGGTGTCTTTAAATTGATGAATTCTGTCATGATATATCTGTTTAGCAAACCAACAAAATTTTCGCGAACCCTTAAGATCAAATCACAACAGTCTTGGTTCTGTGTGAGTGACACTCAATATTTACGGCAACTGGCAAACTCGCAATATGGCAGGGAAATGTCTCCACCTGCACGGCTAAAGCCGTTATCCTTCCGCCAAGCCCTTGAGGCCCTATCCCCAATTTGTTGACTTTTTCTAAAATCTCGCTTTCCAAGTCGGCAATCATCTTGTCTTTATTGTTACTGCCCACCGGACGCAATATTGCTTTCTTAGCTAAGAGAGCAGAATACTCAAATGTTCCTCCGAGACCTACTCCAACTATTATCGGTGGACATGGATTTGCGCCTGCAGCCCTTACCGTTTCTACTACAAAGTCTATTACACCCTCTCTACCTTGCGCCGGTGTCAGCATTGCCGAACGGCTCATGTTTTCGCATCCGCCGCCTTTCGCGTCAAAAGTTATTTTTAATTTGTCACCTGGCACCACATCAGTATGTATTACTGCCGGGGTGTTATCCCCTGTATTAATACGATCTATAGGGCTTTTTACAATCGACTTGCGCAATAAACCCTTCTTATAACCGCGCCTTATTCCCTCGTTAACAGCATCCCTCAAATTGTCTCCGGCAAGTACAATTTCCTGACCGATTTCAATAAATATAATGGCAAACCCTGTATCCTGACAAACAGGAACTTTTTCTGTTCTCCCAATTTCGGCATTTTCTAATAGCTGTGTAATTATCTCCTTCCCCAGGAGAGATTCTTCTTTTTCAAGGGAGTTATTTAGAGATGCTATAAGATCTTCCCCCAGGCTATAATTCGCGTCCATACAAAGTCTTTCAACGATGTCTGTTAGTTGTCCTGTATTAATCTGGCGCATAAAAGCTTATCCGGAAATTAGAATATTATTGGCAATAACACATGAGGCTGGTTATCTGGGTGCTTAGAAAGAGGTTAATACCTTGCATCTATAACAATAGATTAATATTATGTTTTATTTTTAGCTTGTTCAATCATAGACTCTTTTGCTCGATCTATTAATTCCTCGATTGTGCACAACTCCTCTGTGTCGTAATATGCCTTCCCTATACACAGTGATAATTTATACTGTTGGTTTTCCTGTTTATTACGGTCTTTTAACTTCTCTTGCAAACGCGTAATTATAATTTCATTATTAGCAGCGAATGATTCTATTGCAATAGCCAAGAACTCATTTCTGCCACAGCGAGCAACAACATCAGAATCGCGAAAAGCCTCTTTGAGGATATTTGCAAGCTCAACTATTACCAAATTTCCATATCGATGATCAAAATTCTCAGTGATATCATCGAGTCTCTCAAACTGCATAGAAAAAAGTATCATTCCCCGTTTATTTCGTATTGCTATACTTAACTGCTGTTGAGCATATAGCATAAAACCCCTCTGGTTGTACAAGCCGGTCAGATCATCAATAAGTGAGAGAGATTGTAAGGCAACCCGTCCCTTGTGACGCATGATGGCATATGTCAAAATACGTGACAGCGCCTGGCTGTTCAATTTACTCTTGACCAGATACTCTTCCGCACCTTTCTGTAAAGCTTTTACTGCCATTGCGTCATCATCCACACTTGTCATTACAACGACAGGAACTTCCGGTACTCTCTCGCAAACCCTGGAGACGATATCCAGCTCCTGTTCGCCTAGTAGGGCCAGGTCTAGTATGACGACATCATAGCGGTCATTATCGAGAGTCGATAATGTTTTGTCACCCTGCAGCACGTGTGTAATTTCATAATGAATATTTTTGATTTCCTTGATAAATTCTCTGATAAGAACGGCATGATCGTTCTCGTCCTCAATGTAGAGAATTCTGATTATCTTATCGCTCATTATTGACCTCGTCTTTTGTTATACACTGCTAACAGTTTTGTCATTCGTGATTATGTTTTTATACCGGATATCTTTCGTCAGAAAATATTTCCGAGTATTTTGAGTTAAATTATGCCCTTTGTCAAATGCCTTTTTTGAAAGCAATTTTATCTTGTTGATTATAATTACAGCATTTCAACCAATAGATTGGGAATAACTGTTGATATTTTAAGGTATTTTGTTTTAATTAACATAGATGGCATCGACATTTAGTGAGCGGTACGGCCATTCGCCGGGCAAGTGAAGAGTGACAATTTCAAAATAAATGAGAGGACAGATTATGTGCCAGATGAAAATAATGTTAGATAAGGAAGGCCTACAGGAGTTAGTAATGGAAGATGTGGCACATCTTGAAGTGGTAGAAGAGGGAATCAAAATCAGTACGCTATTTGAAGAACCAAGATTTATTCCAAACGTAGTGATAAAAACTATTGATTTTCTTTCCGGTAAAGCAATGCTTCAGGAAAAATAAGGCTGATAAATTCTAATCCGTTGTTTATACCCATCTCGAAATAGCCTTCGGATAGGCCATAAAAACCAGACAGGTTTTAGTATATAGTATATTATTACAGTCGCAAGCCCATCTCCGTGCGGGTGATTTAGCTACGTAATTCAGGTGGATAGCAGATGTTTTTCACCGCCCAGTGGGCCTTTGGAAAATTCAATTAAATAAGAGAAAGAGCAGATGCCAGAACAAAACACAATAAAAAAACTTCAGATATTGTTGCCACACTGGATTGAGCACAATAATAATCATATAGCCGAGTTTAGAAAGTGGGAAGGTGAGGCGCAAAAAGAATCTGAGCTAGATGTTGCCCAATTACTGGATAAAGCTATCAGCGAAATGGGGAGTGTCGGTAAAACACTTTCTGAAGTGCTTGAAAAAGTTGGTGGCCCATCTCACGGTGAAAAAGGGCACAGCCACCACCACTGACACATTAAGGGATGCTGTAAATATCTTCATGCCCACCTCAAAACAGTTCAGAACAAGAGGTTATGGAAGTTTTACATGCCAGAAATGAAATATGGGGTGAGTGAGGGGATTCGAACCCCCGACCCCCAGGACCACAACCTGGTGCTCTAACCAACTGAGCTACACCCACCACACTATTACTTAGAATTAATCTACTATACGCCAGGGAGGATTCGAACCCCCGACCCTCAGATTAGAAATCTGATGCTCTATCCGGCTGAGCTACTGGCGCGCTTAATTATAACAATGACTTACGCCATTTGGATCGCTTGATGATTCCGACTGGTGTCCATATAGTGTCCATGCGTTGTCTAATCTCATCATCGCATCCTGTACGTATTCAGGTGATAAATGAGAGTATCGCATGGTCATCTTTATCGTTTTATGTCCCATAACTTGTTGTACCGTTCTAATATCTACCCCCTGCATGACCATTTGAGACCCAAACGTGTGCCTGAGATCATGAAAGCGAAAATCTGTAATTTTAGCCCGTTTAATGGCCCCCAGAAATGCCTTCTTGATATCTCCTAAAGGGAGACCATTTTTACCAAGAAAGACATATTCGCATTCAGGGTTTTTGGTAAGCGCCGATAACTCACTCTGCAGCGTCTCGTTTATCGGGATTACCCTTTTTTCATTGTTTTTTGAATTAGCCACCGTGATCTTACGGTTCCCAAGGTCTAACTCATTCCATTTTAAATTAAGGATCTCAGACTTTCTCATACCGGTATTGAGGGCCGTAACCACGATAGGACGTAAATGGTCGGCACAAGCCTTAAGCAGGAGCCCTACCTCCTCCGGTTTCAGGTATCTGAGACGGCCCGGCGGTTCTTTAAGTAACTTTACCGCCTTTGAGGGATTTGCCTTAACATAACCCCACTCAATGGCCTTTGTGTACATATACTTCAAACAGGCTAAATCACGATTTACAGAAGCCGGCGATACGCTTTGCAATCTGTCCGCCTTATATTTTTCAATCATAACGGGGGTAATACCATAGAGATACTTTCCCGTAAAAGCTTGAGTCAACCTCTTTACGCAACACTTCTCATGACGTTCGTAAGTTGACGGAGCCTTGTTCACCTTGCAATAGTCGAGATATTTCCCGGCATATTCATCAAAAAGCACCTTCTTCTCTTCTAATATACCAAGATACTCTTCACGGGCATTCTTGATATGGACATCCTTTAAAACCAGCTCCGCCAGCTTCTTAGACGGGCCAATTTTCTTTCGTTTCCGATGTCCTTTAACATAGTAATCTATATACCAGTTTTTACCTTTTTGATAAATGCCCATGTCTTTATCTCAAAAGAAATATTTTACTAATCATCGTTACTTAATTCAACAAAAAACAGATATTTTAAAAAATATCTCTCCTTTCTTCATGTGTCCTCTGCTCCAGCCATGTGTCCAACGCCTCTTTTTTAAACTTTGTAAGCCGTCCCACCTTAACAAAAGGGACTTTCT
Organism: Candidatus Scalindua sp.; assembly: GCA_021777035.1. GTDB lineage: Bacteria > Planctomycetota > Brocadiia > Brocadiales > Scalinduaceae > Scalindua. The sequence continues at coordinate 21,669 of JAIQZR010000108.1, forward strand.
TTTGGACGACCCATTCATAAAGGGTGTTTTTACTGATTCCGAGGAATTCTGATGCCTCATTCATATCGAGTAATTGTTTCTGTTTTGGAATTTTCTCAGAAACATTCCTGTTTTTAGAAACAATTCCCTCTGATGAAACGCCAGACAAGAAGTTTTTCACGTTAGAAGGGTGAAAATACTTAATCCGTTCACGTTCCTTAACATTAAAAGACTTACGGGATTCTTTCTTGATTGATGTAAGTTTATTTTCATCATCACTAACACAAATAATATAGTCATATCCTGCCTCAAGGCATTTTCTTATATTTTGTACTTCCTGCTCAGCCCTGGTAGTAGCAGAGACCTCAATAGCCACATGAACATCGTCTCTTTTTAATCCTACATCCACACTTTCAATAGACCCCGGAATCCTCTCCTCGATCTTTGCCTTCCATCCGTACAGCTCTGCCTGCTCTTTGAACATCATCTGAAGATGTTTGTGAGAGAAACCTCCTTTTCCCGCCATTGGCGACTTTTTTAACACTAAGGAGCCTTTATCTGTTAACGTGAGGACTTTTGCCAAACGCCCTTTCTTACCCGCCCTTGTCTCTTCTTGAATGATCATCCCCTGATCGATTAACCTCTCCTTGATTTTATCCCCTTTGTACCCACTTAATTGAAGGGTTTTATAAATATGGGTTATAAACATATTCGGGTATTGGGAAACGAACTCAATAAAAGCTATCTCCTCATTTGACAACTCTTTCCTATCCGATGAGTCCACTCTTTTTGTCGGCTTTTCTTGAGGAACCTTTTCTGAAGTTGTTTGAGGTTGTTTAGTTGATGGAGCTGGCGCCAAACGTTCTTCTATTATTTTTTCCACTTCATCCTTCTTTAAACCGTATTTTTCACGCGAAAGAGTAATGATCTTGGCTTGTTTCTTTTCGGCAATATCAGACGGTATTTCAGGTATCAGCAAAGTCTTGAGATTAAAATCGTATTCGTTGCGCTCAATTCGACAAATTGCTTCACCAATACCCAGATTCTGTAAATCTGTTGCGTCAAAAGAAGAAAAACCATCTTCAAGTTTCTTCGCGTCAAAGTCACCCATTCTGAAGCAGACACGTATAAACGGATTTGAAATTGCGGAATTTGCAACCTCTGTATCCTGATTCCAGAGCTGACGCAGATCCTGATGGGCCAAGACCAATCCAAGGTTATATTTTCTCGCACTTGAAAGAATAGAGGCCATTGAGGGTGTGATAAAATTCTGGAACTCATCCAGGTAAAGATAGAAGTTTTTCCTCTCTTCCTGTTTTAGTGCTTGTCTTGCCATGGTTACCTGATGGATTTTTGAAACAATAAAAGAACCTAATATATATGCATTTTCTTCCCCAATCAGCCCTTGACTGAGTTTTACTAAAAAGATTTTTTTGTTCTCCAATATATCTTGAAAATTAATACCTTCCTTTTGAGCAACCATGTTGCGAATAAGCTTTGGCCGTAAAAAGGTACTGAGTCTGGTCAAAATTGAGGCTTGAGGATTTCCCCTGAGTAAAGGAAACTCCTTTTGCCAAAAGTATCTGACATCATGGTCATTTACCGTTTCCAGAAATGATTTTCGAAATTCTGCCTCTACCAGAAATCTCTTCAAGTCAAGCAATGTTCCGCCTTTTTCACTTTCAATAAAGGCAAGGATAGCATTACCAAGAACAGCGGTCATCTGATCACCCCAGCTTGATGTAAATCTGCGAAAGACGGCTACTAAATCAGAGGAGAGAACATTTTTTTCAATCTCAGAATGTGAAGATAGTATATTGAGACCCACAGGATGTTCTAAATCAGATGGGTCTAGTAAGACCACATCTTTAAGCCTTTCATCTGGAATATGCCCACAGATACGATCAATTAAGTCACCATGAGGATCAAAGACTGCTAAACCAACTCCACTATTTATGTCCTGAATAATCATGTTGAGTAATAATGTAGTCTTTCCTGTTCCTGTCGCCCCGATTACATACATGTGTCTTAGCCTTTGTTCATTACTTAAAGTTACATCTGTTTTATTACCCTGATGGAGATTTTCGCCTAAGACCATGTTGTTACCCAAGGCAATAGATGGAAGTGCTTTAGTCTTTTTGAGCTCTCTTATTAGTTTTTGTGATCGTACTGAATCTGAAGGCGGGTGGACTAACGAGACAAGCTCTTCGCAATTTAACAGCATGCCACTTCTATGAGACTCACGTAATAGAACATCTGATATGTGCTCTGAATCACCATACCCTTCATTGGTTAGGGGAATAAGTTCATTGCTATTAGGACTAGCAATTTGTTTTAATCCTGTTCCCAAGACCCTGGCAATCTCCCAAGCCCTATGAGTCCATGGACTCTGAGCCATGACTCTTATAACAGCAGCAAATAGCGGCTTACTTACTTTTTCTTTAGCCAGGCCAACCATTTCAGGTGCATTTACAAAAAAAGAGTGCCCTTCCCAATCTACTACTGATCTCATGATACTGTCTGCCCATGGATTGTGAACTCCTTGAAAAAGGATTTGAAAGACCCCAAGTTCATCTTCACCTAAATCTTCCAAAGCTGCAATAATACCTATCAAAGGGTCAGTATCAGATTTTCTTAATGTACGCAGCGGACGCATAAACTCTTGAGAAAGGGCAAAATCTACAATAACGGTCTCATGTTCATCGTCCCATAAATTCAGTAAACAATCATTTTCTTCATTAGCAACTATATTGGGGAAATAAGCCTGAAGCTGCCCTTTGAGCTGAGGGAAATCAGATTCACGACAGGCAAGTTGAATTCGTATTGAGTCTATTGTCCCAATAACTTCAAAACTAATTGGAGATGAGGAGTGAGATAAGTTGAGTAGAAATTGTTCCACACTATCAATTGAAATTCTCTCTTTTGCGGATAATGATATTGTGATCTCTTTTAAATCTGACTCATCAGTAAAGGCTTGGGGTTCTAAATCTAAATATGTACCTATCTCATTATGAGTGTTTTCTTTTTTTGGGGAGTTTTTAAAATGGTTTATGGCTTTTTCAAACAGGCTTGGCTTTCGGCCATCATCTAATAGTAGCGGAACATCCTGTGACTGACGGTGATAAAAATGTTCGAAGGGTGGTTCTAATACTACAGGACACTCCCATACCTGCCAACCTCTTCCCCATATCTCCCAATTGTAGAAATTGGCAGTAAGTTGTTCGGTGAGTGAGGGAGTATTTAAATTAAGATCGATATCTTTCATTATCCTGAAGATTTATCGTTTAAAGAAATCAGATTGAATAGGCTTTCTTTCAAGTTCTGTAAGAGGTCTTAGACCATTGGCCTTAGTTATTCCATCTATAACCTCAAGAACAGCAGAGGCGATAGAGTCTTGGAACATGAGGCCAGTATCATGGCGGAAATATGTTTCAGGTCGGAAAATAGTCATTAAGGGTATGCCAAGGAAAGGAATGAGCATTACCAGACACCAGAACAAGCCGATCTTCTCACCCCGCCACCATGAAAAAAAGAACCCACTACCAAAAGGTGCAGCGCAGATGTCAAAGATATGTTCTTTGCGCTGCACTCGGAGATATAGTCTTTTGGCAGAAAACACTCCTCCTTCACGGTAGTCTATTCGGGAAATATCTATACCTGGTATATTACGTTGTAAGATTGCTTCTACCAGGTTGTTGTAAAACTTTTGGGGTGATTCCTGAAGGCATGGAATGCTCTGATGCCAATGGGAGCGAATTATAGGTGCTTGTTTGGCCACTTTACCTCCTAGTATAACCGTAAGATTACATATTTTTTACTTTAGACTAATGCCAAAGTAAACTGCAAGATTATTCTGGGACGAAAACAATCGTTTTCGAATATCAAAACTTGTGTTAAAACCTTATCTACGTCTTTCTCTTTATTACTTATTTAGTTTTTATCAACCATTAGCTTCTTTATGCTAATATCAAGTTTACTGGCAATTCTTTGCTTATCCTTATAATCTATATCATGAAGCTCACAATAATTGATAACAATTATTTTCATTAAGGATTTTGCAAAGTCAGGCATATCTTTAATATCCTTTACAATATCATCAACTGGCATCTTTTTTAAATACCACATTTGGCATTGTCGCTTAACAAAGTACGACATTGGAGTTCCTATCTCATCGCACACTTCAGAAATCACATTAACAATTTGCTCAGAACACAAAACAGAAGAGGCTCTCAGGAGACAAGTATAATAATTCATCATATTGAAATTAAAGAAATATTTTACAGATAATTGATATATTCCTTCAGAATCTAACTTATCATGATTAAACTTCCTAATACGTTCTTTGAAATATTCTATAAATAACTTTTCATTTTCTTCAAAATCTTTTAAAAATCTATTTGTTATTCTTAAATAAACCTTTAATGCTTCTTTAAACAATTCTTTTTGCTTCTCCTTTTTAAATGAACCCGTTCGTGTTTTCAGAATATGCCCCATTACTTCCGCAGTTTTAAGAGCTTTTCTCAATTCTGACACTTCAGTATCAACTTCTAAATCACCAGATTCTTCTTTCCCGTTTTTTTCATCTTCTTCATGCTTATCTTCAATTTCTAACCTTTTCTTTCTGACTTCATGAGCTCTATTGTTCGCACTTATTGATAGTTTTCCTAGAGAGCAAATATGCTTTTCTAAAAAAGCAATTTCGTCTTTACTTAAAGCAACTTCTTCATACTTATCATATGAAACCATCAAATTGATTTGAATTTCATCTAATATTTTCAAATCTTTTATATGATGAATCAAGAATATACCAATATATCCGTATTCATTTATTTGCAAGTTTTTGTATATAGATTCAATTATGGTAGATATTCTTTTTTCTTCTTTATGATCTGCAAGATATTTTGCAACGAAGAAATAATAAATATACTTACAATTAAATTGGTACTCTCCTAAGCTATTTCTATATATAATATTTGAAATATTCAGCTTCCCAATAAGTGTTTTTATTGGAATCGGTTGGTTATATTCATTGCCATACTCAGATAAAAACTTTTGGTATTCACTTTCGGAAATACTATCCTTCTCATTGTCATAAAAATAATATGAGAGATGTTCTAAAACATTTGAATAAATATCGAACTCTGTATCGATAACATCCGCTTTTTTTAAGGACAAAAGTATTAATGTATGATAGCAATGTACCTTTGAGGTTATTTCACTTTGTAACGGGTTAAACGCTTTTCTTTCTGCTAAAATAACCAATATGTTGAACGCTGTTGATGGAACCAAGCCTGTAAGCAAAGTATTGTCGACAAAATCCTTTAAACTATCTATTATTTTATAATTATCATCTATAATCTCTTCCGTTTCCATCCAATTACCAATCAATTCATATCTTAAACTTGGACTAAATTCTTTAATACTCAATGACTCAAAAAATTGAGTTATTTCTCTTTCTAATAAATTGATGTTATAAACAGAATCAACAATTATGAATAAGTAGGTATTTTGCATTTCTTTAATTTCATCTAACATTTTCCGTTGATATCTTGCCGGAACTAAGTGAAAATCATCTAATATTAGTATTTTTTTGTAGTCTTCTAGATCAGCAATTCCCTCCTCATATTGCATTCTTAAAGCACTTGCTATTTTATTTTTTATTAAACCCGAATAACTATCTCCTAATGCCAAAAAAATTGGCAATAGTGTTTTTGTTTTATAGAAGATCTTAAAAGCCTCTTTGCATAGTGATGTCTTTCCAATTTGCTCATCGCCAGAGATGATTACGTTTTTTGGAATTGAGCAATATTCATTCAGATAATCTTTTGATTTAATAGTTGCTGCTCCTAATTTCTCATCAAATTCTTTCGAAAAGGCAGGAAATACATATATGTCTTTACCTTCACAATCCTGTAAACTATATAAATCAGAGGTAATAGACTTAGATAAAAGACTTTGAAACTTTTCCGTAAGTGTTAGATCCTTAGTACTTCGTACTTTATCGTCGTCTGGCATGTCTTGATTGCTTGAGTATAAATATATGGAATCCATAAATTCCTTTACAGAAACTGAGTATTCATGGAAGGATGATTTCTCAAAGTATGATTCGTTTAAAATTTCATTAAAAATATCTCTGCTTATACCAAACACAAAGTTTTCTTCAGTTTTAAATTTCAGCAATACTTTTAATGGCTCTGAATCGAGAAACCTTGCGGCCTCATTAATGCCATTTCCAATAGTATTATTAGCGGAATCAAGCCAATCACTTTTATTTGTCAGAATACTCTCAACACGTTTGCAATCACCTTGGTGTAGAATTCCCCTAAATCTAATATCCGTATTCTTTTTAGCAACAATTCTGACCTGTTCAAGAAACACCATTATTGTGTTATAATCTCGCGAGTCAATAAGTGCGAGGAATCCATCCCCTGTATCAATTAACATTTCATTACTGCTCTGTCCTTTCAGTTTTGTTAATCCAGAGTTTCCAATCGCTTCTTTAATAATAGTTTCTAATACAGTTCTTTTATGTTGTAATTCCCCAGCTTTATGGTCTTTTGAATATTCTTCAATGTCAAATCCGATTATTGAGTAATACATATACCCTCCCTTTTTCTGTTTAATTATACTTTATTCTATTTTGCCATATAGCATTACATTTATATTACGGCAACAAACAGTTATACTTTATCTATTAACAACTTTTACTTAATTGATTGTTCTTGAAATAGCTTGGAAGTGATAGTTTTTTCAGCAGAATAATAACAATGTTAAGATTATATTGCATATTTTTAAGCCCGTCCACTATTATGCTGCAAACGGTTTCTTAGGTAAGAAAGTTCATGTGTTAACATCCTTGTTACAATAAACTTTATATTAGATAACTTTTCCACATCATACTATGTAGTGATAGTTCTTATGCTTTTTTGGAATTGAATATGAAGAAATAATAAAATAATGAGTCGTTGCAGTCAAGAGAAAAGAGGAGGCTGATATAATGTTATATGGGCAGAATAGTCCTTATTATCAATCCCTTTTTACAGCCCTCATCCCCAACGCTACAGCATCAAACATATTCTGATGATACCTCTGCTTCCACTTCCTATCATTGTTTATATAAACCTTAAGCTCTGGATATTTTGAAACTATCACCTTTGCAACATCTTCTTTACTTGCTCTACCGTCTCCGCAGATAAACTTCTTGACGGTATTTGGAGCATAGCTTAACACCTTAAGCCTCTTTCTTCTCCCAATGGCCTTTATCTCATAGTAAAAGGCATTCAGGAGAGATGAATTTCTATTATTGGCAAAAAAGGTCTTTTCAACGACTAAGATCTCAGGTTTTAAATCACTTATCAATCTCTCAACTATCTTTCTCCCTTCTACCAGAGTGTCATGAGGAGACATTTCCTTCTTGATAGACTTAACACCATAATGGATAAGTTCTCCTTTCTCAAGGAAGGCAACACCCATCTCTCTGGTGCCAGGATCAATGGCTAAGATTTTTGTTTTTTTCTTTGTCATGGTTTTTATAAGTAAGATTAAAATGTTATTCCACATATTTATATTAATTACTGTTGTCTAATTGATAAAAGCATATCGTCCCTAGGGCTACTGCTTCAAACATCCTGATGTGATAGGGGTTCTTTCGTTTTTTCTCCCTGTTAAACTCATTGCAGAGTACGGGATATTTTGATGTAATCTTCTCTGCCATTTCCTTTTTATTTGTCTTTCCTTCCGGTAAAAAGAATGCCTCCAATTCTTTTATTGAATACTCATAAACCTTAAGATCCTTTTTCTTTGAGGATTCTTTTATCTTTGTCACCAACTTATTTAGATTTATAGAACTCTTTGAAGAATGGAGTTTTTTTATAGCCAATGCATCCGGCTTATACTCCTCAATGAAATTGGAAACAATCTTCATGGCGCTACTAATCTTCTCCTTTGACTGTTTTCCTTTAACGACCTTTACCCTCCAATCCCTGAGCTCTGATCCCTGAAAAACAGAAATCCCCAAATATCTTGTCCCTGGATTAATCCCGATTATTGTTATAATTTTCTTGACCATATCTCATAACTAAATGATTAAATAAAGCTCCTCGACTCTTTTTGATTTTCTCCTCAGGTATATCCTTTACCTCACTTAAGACTCTCCTTAAAAGGGATTCAGGATATTTTTTGGAATAGGAGATGTATAGGGCTATACCTTCAAAGTCATCCAAGGCTTCTGCTAAATCTAAGGCTAACAGTTCCTGTCTGTTGCGTGGTATAAAGTCTTTAAATTTATTGTGGTTTGAATTCATAATTTTATATTATCGATATCGTTATTATTAATTTTGTTATATCGTTATCGTTAGAGTCAACTCTGATTTACATCTGAGTTTCCTTTACTTGATATCTGGGTTTTACCTGCATAACTACCAACCTTAAGAAGATGATAGACACAATGGTATCTGTTTCTCTTTTCTATCCTGATAAGTTTGTTTTCCTCCAAAACTTGAATTGCTTTATTTACAGTAGCTCTTGAATAACCAAGATTTTCTGCAATATACTTTTGGGAAGGGAAACAACTCTGTTGAGTATCTGCACAAGATGCTAAGAAATTGTATACAGCAATACCTGTAGCACCTATCTTTGGCATGTACTCTTTGATTACGGCTCTGTGTATCCAGTACCAGTTTCCGTTTCTTAAATCTCTGACTTCGATTTTTGTATTTGCTTCTTCCATAGATTAGTAGTACTTCTTTTCCCAGACATGCTCACGGCACGGTCTGGGAAAGCAAGCGGAGATGTTTTTTTCATCTCATCAATCTCTTTGTTTGTTAAATCAGGTGCGTTTAATATACACCTGTATTTCTCATAAATATCGACCTTTTTCTTTTTGCCTCTATTGCTCATTTTGAATTTTCTGTCCTATCCTTTGGTTTTAAAACCTTCTCTTCTCTTTCTCTGAGATCTTCCTTAAGTGTTCTCATCAGGTCAATGAACAATGCATCTACGAGTGTGCGGTAAAGCAAACTTAATTTGAAGATATTGAGTGAGTTTGGGAGGCAAGTACCGTTCTCCCACCTAGAGATCATACTTGTACTTCTCAACTTCAATATCTTTGCAACGTCATTTTGCTTAAGGCCCCTGAGCTTCCTGTATTTTCTGAGGCAGTTAGATATTTTTTTATATTTAATATCTTTCATACTCGACTTGAGCAAATTAATGCTTCTAGTTTTAGAGTATCAGAGAGTTGAGTTGAAAGTAGAATGGAGAAACTGCCTTTAGAGGTAAATAAAAAATTATTGTGGGGAAAGGGTGGGGATAAATTAAAAAACCACTCGTATTGAGTGGTAAATATTTGTATTAGAAATTTTATACAAGATGGTATAAGGTTGCAATAATTTATACGTGTTGTTACACTTACGACAGCTATTAGAACGGTGTTAAGATTACTCTACACAAAGTTTAATACTTATATTGGAGAAGAAATAATATGCAAAATCCAACTATTAATTGTTACCGGGAAAATGAATCTAAGATACAAGAAACTCGGGACTTTGTTTTTATGAATATGGAAAAACGATCCCATAGGCTATCTGTTGGTGCACAAAAAATTCATGAAAGAATAATTAATTCATCAAGAATTCCAACACTAGGTGAGCTTGTACCGTGGATAATTCATGGGTTATTCGGAACTGATTTGAATAAAACTAAACAAGTTGCTATTGGGTGGCTAGAAGTGTATCTCTATACCTCGTTGATAGATGATATCATAGATAACCAAAGAGTACCCGAGGCGGATGAGTTATTAGCAGGATCTGTGTTGTTTCAAGATGGTGTACTAAGATTACAAAAACTAGTGCACGGAACAAAATACGAACAGGTACTCAGTAATGCACTATTTCAATCTGCAGATTTCGAAATTCTTGACGCCTTCTCTCAAAGTGAAAAAACGCCACAAACAAAACGCAAGATTGCAGAGGGGAAAAACTTTATATTATTAGCCTGCGCTGCAGCACTTGCTGCAAATAACAAATATAACGGTGAACAAACTATGAAGTTTACTAGTGCTATAATTACGGGTTTTCAATTTCTTGATGACATTGCAGATTGGGAAGAAGACTACAAAAATGGCAACTATACTAAACTTATTGCAACTGCTTACCAAAGACTAGTTGAAAAACATGGGAAAACAATAGAATTCAAAAAGATATCGAATAAAGAAATGCTATTTCATTTATTAAATACTGGTGCACTAACCGATTTATTAGAAGAAACTAAAGAAATCCTTAAACATGCTATATTTGTTGCAACTCCAAGCGCAGAGATAAACACAACATCAGCACATTTCTTTTTACAAGAATTGTATTTAAATCTAGATTTCGCCAAGAAGGATATCGAGGAAGCAAGAGAAAAAATATTATTGATACCAAATAAAAATATCGAGGGAATTTTAAGGCAAGTAGAAAGAACAATTCAGATTGTTGCACAATCAACATAACTTTTTGTAAGGAGAAACGATGTTGTCAGCTCGCTCGATCTTTGTAATTTTTATGAAGATAATTTTTCATCCGGTAATAATAATTTCTCTTTTTGGGCCTATCATTATCCATATAAACCTATCTGTTTTCCGTGATTCTATAAATCTTAGTAAAGATACAACTGAGATAGTTGCTGGACTCACGGGGCTTAAAAAGGCAATGAGTGATGTTTGGGTATTTGCCCTAATAGATTTTAGCATACAATTGTACACGACATTGTTATCATGGATTCTATTACTTATTGACGCTGTACTATTAATCATTTTGTTAGTAAAACATTCCAATGATAAAAAGTGGCAAACTAATAAATTAATACATATTCTAGGAGAATCAAAATTCTCGATGGCCTTAGCTGTTCTGATTGTTATTTTATTTATTGGAGGTTGTGTATTATTTTTTTCTGGTCATTTATCAGACATAAAAACAATTACTTATTATTTACCAGAAGGATCTCTGATTAAAGGAGGGATGAGGATTCCACCATTTAGTGGCTTTTTAACATGGTTTCGAGGTACAATATTAATCTGTGGGATATTAATGGTTTGTTGGAAACAATACATTTTTCCAAAAATAATTCATGTACAAACTTGAAAAAACAAAACAAATTTTTTCTGCTGGTTTAATACCACTTCTGTGGGCTATATTGTTTGCTATTTTTACCGTAATTTACAAAACATTTGATCTCCCTCCTCCAGAAGAAATGGCTATAATTGGTCGCGAACTGTATGAACAATACGGGATTGTTGTTCTTTTAATAGCTGCATTTGTTGAAGGAATATTTATGGTAAATATATATTTCCCTGGTTCCTTCGTAATCGTTCTAGCTGTTTTCTTGTCAGATAAATCATTTATGTCGTTAGCCGTAATAGGAGGGTCTGTATGGTTTGGATTCGTTTTGGCAGGAGCTATTAATTATTTGTTAGGTAAATACGGATTCTACAAATTACTGCTGTTAATTGGCAGAAAAGACACAGTAACACGAATGCAAAAATGGGTGGATAAGAGAGGTAATGTTGCTATATTTATAGCAGCAATACACACAAATTTTTTGGCTATTGCGCAGGTTTGCTTAGGAATTGCGAAAGAAAGCTTGCGGAAGAACTTACTATTGTCTGGTTTATCATTGGCATTTTGGATACCAATTTGGACTTTTCTTTTCTCAATCATAATTGAAAAGGTAAATTTAGAAGACTCGAATCAAGCTTGGTATATAGTGGCGACACTTTTTTTATGGGCAATAATATTGATAATGAAAGAACAAATAGCAAAAAGATTAAAAAAAAATATCCCATAAAACGATGAACACCGCAATACATGTGTTCTGAAATTAAGGTTTTTACCAATTCCACTCCTTGTTTTATAAGGCTAAAAAAAAAGATAAAACCTTATTTTAGAATAAGTCTAATGATTGTAAAGATTTCCCTGATCACTTGACAAAGCTCTACATTTGTATACAGCCACTGTTCCCGCTATCTTGTCATGTTATGCTTGGTGATTCTTATCCCAAATTGGCCAAAGCCAAGGATAGTTTCCACTATGTTTATTAACGACTTTTTCTCCCAGTATCCATTTGCCTAGAGTCAAGCCTTTACTCAAGAGCCATAGGGAAAAACCAGATACAAGCTCTCAACAATAGTAAAAGCTATGCCTACCAGGGGTAATGATACAGAGGAATAGGGCGATAGTGGGATCTATAGCCGTTGTAAGTGATCTTCTAAGAAACTCTACACTTTTACCAATCTTAGGATTTTGGTATGTATTTACCACACCAGATACAAGACCGCTTATTTGAAACTGTTATATTATTACAATTCGGACAAGATATAGCATAAGCAACTTTTACACGAGGATTCAGTTTAGCAATAGGTTCTTCAGTAAAACTGATTTCTTGCCTATGATAAGGTTCCTCCCTTACACCTCCTTTGAGCCTTACAACTAACGCTACTAGAAAAAACACACCAAAAGCACCAAATGTTATTAATCCAATAGAAACACCCGATTTCCGCCTTTGTGGTTTAATTGTTGATGTTTTTCGAGAAATCTTCTGTCTAGCGTCATTAACATATCTATTCTCTGGATATTTTTTAACAAACTTCTTATATGTCTTAACGGTATCTTTCTTTTGATAGTATTCGTAATTCAGTTGATCAATCCTAAGCTTTGCTTTTTCTACATATTCGCTTTTAGGATATTTCTCTATAAATTCTCTGTATGCCGCAACAGTCCCTGTCTTCTTAACACTGCCAAAGACCAATCCTCCGATTGTATTATTTACTGTTTGAGAGAGCTTTCCATTGGGATGTATCTTTAGAAATTTTTCATATGATTCAATGGTATTTTCACTTTTGGCGACATTAAATTCTAATACCTCAATACTTTCAATGGCTTTCTGATAATGGTTGCCCTGTGGAAATTTTTTCACAAAAGCATCATATGCCTCTTTTGAATTTGTATTGGTAGCAATATTAAAAGACAATTCCTCAATTCTGTTCTTTGCCTCTCCTACATACAAGCCATCTGGATATTTTTGCAGATAATCTTCGTGTATCTTTATGGCCTCAATACCATTATCGGCATAATCTGCTTTCTTAAAATCTAACTCATCTATTCTGTCTTTTACGAGTTCAATACGTTCCTTGTTAGTTTCATTTTTTAAATGTTCAGAAAGTAATTCAATATCTTTACTTTTTAATAAGTGACTAAACTTTCTTTCCTCAATCCATTTTATTGCGTCTTCTACATATTTGCCATTTGGATATTCATCCATATATTTTCTATAAGAATCTATAGTGTCTGTATATTTTGCTTGTTCATATTTTATGTCTTCAATTATTTGCTTTGCATCAACTACAAACTTACCTTGAGTATATTTGGCTAAGTATCTTTCTAAAGAGTCAATGCTTCTGTCATGTTTAGCCTGAGCAAACATTAATTCCTCAATCCGCATTTTAGCCTTATCTAGAAAAGTACTTTCAGGATTATTTTCTACCCAGAACTTTAACCTGTCTATATTATTAAGAAATCCTTCATCCCTGAATGTTAACACGTCTTTCTCCAGCCTGAATTCTTCTGCATGTTCACTGTGAGGATAATTCTCTAAATACATTGAATAACCACTTATTGTATTTTGTTGCTTTGCTATTTCGTAATATATGTTATGAGCTTTTTCCTTGGCATTCATAGCAAAATCTGAATTAGGATAAAGATCTACAAACCTTTCATATTGTGCCGCTTTTCCTGAAAGACTTATCTCTGTAGCTTTTTTTTCTTTCTGAATAATCGCTAGTACATCCTTACCGGTAACCCAACCTAAACCAATGGAAGAAATATTGATCTGGTACCAGTCGTCATTAAAGTCAAATAATCTAAATTCATTCGTGTGACTGGTTGTTTGATATATGCTATATGAATATTTCTTGGGTTCTTTAAATACTTTTTTATCTGGTTTAACAGCTATGTAAACAGGAACTTTTGGCTTCTCTATTGATTCATACCTCTTTTTAATAACCCGACCGATACTCTCTCTCGCATTTGCAATTAAGGTGTCAAATTCCTTTAATTCTTCTTCTTTACCCGATGGTGTTAAACCCTCGGATAAGGCAATAACATTCTTATACATACCCACGGCTTTATCATATTTATGCATAACCTCTTCAAAGATAAGTCCTATTTGGTAGTATGCCTCAAGATTTTCAGGTTCTTTTTTTATTGACTTGGTAAATGCTGTAATTGCTGAAGGGTAGTCTCCTTTAGCTTTCAACTCTTTACCATTCTTGGTCGGTAGACTTTTAATCAATTTCTTTAGAAAGTCTTGAGCTGTCGCCTTATTTTGTGAAATGCAAATTGATAGAATTGGTAATAGCACTGATACTATTAATGTAGTTTTGATGCGTGCTCCCAGTATTTGTTTTACACGTATACACATCTCAAAATGTATAAAGGTGAACAGTGAAAGTAGGGTGTTGTATGTACAGACAGTAAAATAACAGGATTACTATTGTAATAACTAAAGGAATACAAAATTACTACTTTGCGACAAAACAGAGGTCAAGTTCAATTATTTACATCCTTGTATATAAACTTAGTTTAAGATAACTTTTCCACCTCCTATGTGGCAAAGTTTTTATGTTTTTAGGATTGAATGAAATGTGATGATAAAGCTTACTATTTTTGAAGTCAAGAAAAAAAAGAGAATCTAGGTAATAAGAAGAATATTTATGTTTTCTCATACTTATTTCTCTTCCGTTTAGGTTTACTAAGCAGAATATTAAAAATCTCCATTAGTCTATACTCTCTCTCCTCGCAAGACATAGGAGTGTGAACAATTTTAACCTTGAATTCTTTCATCAAAGTTAGGTTAATGTATTCCTAAAGATTTCAAAAGAGAGGTATTGGTGACCTCAAAGGCAATTAAACAACACCACCTACAAAGAGAGAATGCGTGTTTGCAGGACTGTCTGTATCCCGCAGTTGCCAGAAAAGCAATTTTACCCCTCTTATGTCTTCCAGTACACAAAGTCCGATCTTTTTTTGAGATATTTTGTAAGGAGACAATAGTTACTAAAGATAATTTGGCTAAGCTGAAAGAAATTCAATATTAAATTGTGGTATAAAAATAGTTTTTCATGTTATTGCTTTAGTGGAAAGGAGGATATATTTCCCTTGATTTCCGGAGTACTAACTGGTTACAATTTTTTTTAGCGTTCAGGTTTACGAAATATATTTTTATAGTTGTCTTAAGGAAAAGTGAGTAGTAGACAAACTCTTTATTAATTAATGAGTATTACTTTGCATAATATAGTGAAACTAGGAAAGATTATTTATGAACCTACCATCTAAATGTGCTCAAAAAATAGCAGCAAGTTCTTGGACAGTTATTTTCTCTACAATAGCAAGCACTGTAGGTTTGTTTTTCTTAATTAAAGATAGATATTTCCAGACTTCGACGTCAGTTGGTCTAATATTTCTCTTTACCGTCGTAATCATATTCTACATGGCGGTAAGTGTGTATTCGTTAAAAATTCGTGAAGAAAATCGAAAACTAAAAGAGATATCTGAACACTTTCGAGAAATAAATGCAATATACCGAAATCGACTATTTGGATTATTCTATGGAAAATGCCCGTCCATGGAACGTAAGGATCTGATTAACATCGAAAAATTCACTTTGAACTCGGTTTGCCAAAGGATTTCAAAAATATATTCAATGTTAATAGCAAAGAATTGTACTGTATCCGTCAAGTTACTAATGCAACAAGAAGACACTGGAAGGTTATACGTAACAACATATACCAGAAGCGAAAATGCCTGCAAACATGATGACGAGTCTCCAAGTAAATTTGAGGTGAACACGGGTCAAAACACCGCATTTGATGACGCTCTTAGACGTAACACAACTGGAGATATTACTCATTTTTTTTCCGGAGATTTAAGGAAGCACAAGCATTATCGCAATCAACGTCCTAACTGGAGTAAATATTACCAGAGTGCCATAGTTGTTCCAATACGTTGTTTAGGTGTCGAAGAAAATCCTGATCCTGACGATATTGGTTTTTTGTGTGTTGATACCAATTCGCGTCACCGACTCAATAACACTCATCATGTGGTAATGTTATCAGGATTGGCAGACCAGATATATAATTTTATGTCTTTAATGAGAGGAAAATATAATGTTCCAGGGGCAGAGTAGAAAAACAACACGGTATGAGTATATGAATAAACTTATAAGATATCTTGCATATATTACCTATTTGAAGATATATAAGGTATCTGACAAACCTTTCGAAAAGGCCGAAGTACACATTTCTGAGTTCAACAACAAATGGAATATACAAGCACTATCAAGCAACAAAACGTGCAAAGTAGAAAGTAACACTACACAAAATGGAGAAAAACTAGCATCAGTGTCTATAAGAAACAACCAGTGGAACAAATTTGCTATTCAATACACCTCTAAAGGATCTGCCTTTCATCATTCTGGCTAATCGGTGACTACAACGATATGAAGATAGACGAAAGACAATATTCTGAAGATCTATTAGCCTAAGTTTTGCTAAGTGTTTTCTTTCAATAGTTTTCGAATAAAAACAGGCTCATAATAAGTGAGCCTGTTTGTGTTTTAATGTGAAGTTTTCATTTAAATTTTCGCTTAAATGTCCACGGAAGCAACAAGAAAGTTATCACAAGCATTAATGTAGAAATTATACTCCCAACTCCAATAAAAACGTACTTCCAAAAAATGCAGTGTATATCAGTATACGCAACATCAACAACTCCCACTATTCCCAAAGGAATTAGTATTACAATTACGCTTTTTGCAAAATTTATCATTACTTTATCTATCAAACCCATCTCTCTGTTCATATTATATTTCACCTACACTGCACACACCTCCTTGCAACTGCATAAAATGGAGGTGCAGTTGCAATAAGGCTCTGACCCCCACTTTATAAAATTTAAATTGTAAAAAGAACACACTTGTCTTAGTCAAGCATAGTTAACAAGAGATGTCAACACTAGTGAGCGAGGTATGCATGGTAGGAGAATTTGCTGAAAAAAAGTAATTTTGTTGCACTGGGATGTACTCGTTTACACAGTGCCTTAACTAACCTTTCTTTTTAATACTTCGGAATGGCAACTCGGTCGTAAGTGTTATTCTGAGTGTGTTTGCAGGACTGCCCGTATCTCCCAGTTGTCATAAAAAGCAATTTTGCCCCTCTTGATACTCCTAGCATAGGACATTAGAACTTTTTTTAACAAGGGAGTTAATAATGAAGTTGCTACTGCTAAGAATAATTTGGGTAAATTGAAAAAATTCCAATTTAGTCGAATTGGGAAAAGGAAGGAATGCAACCCGACAAATTAAGCAAGGAGGATATTAAAAAGTTAATAGGATAGCTAATAGAAGCTTGGTGTATTAATGATAACGGCCTCTTTTTATCCTTCAGAAAATAAATTTGAGACATAGCGCCACCAGTTGTCTAAAAGTTTTTCCTATCGAAGACCACAATAATTGCCTTTCTATTTCACTAACGGGATGTCCTGTGCACTTACTTGTTAAGGTGCTACTGCCGCTAGTGCTGTTAAATAAGGTGCAACAACAGGGCCCAACACCTGCATATGATCAGCTAATAGTGACATAAATTTTTGGTAGTGCACTTTAAAGCCTACTGTACCACATGACACACTCATTTCGTTAATGTTTTTAGTTAATGTTTCAGTAAGTTGACTATTGCTTATTGATTGAACCGCCTCTAATAACTGGCCAAATAACTCTGTATTAGTTTCATTACTAGTGGCATGTTGCTGAAAATCTTTGCTACCCGTTGCCACATTTTGAACATTACCTGTAATATAAGTATTGAAAATCTGATGCACTTTTTCAAGTGCAACAGGATTTGAGTTCACGGGTGCTTCACCTGCAGCTGGATCTTCTGCCTCTATTTCCAATACAAAATTTAGGATTTTATTTCTGACTTCGTCTAATGCGGCAATTAGAGCTGTTATGGGGATTACTTTCCATGCCTGCATACAATTCATATCTTTATATATTTTTCGACCGAATAGAGCAACAAAGTCAGGACTCCATGGTTCTTGAGCAACTCCCTCATCTGACTTTTCTACCAAAGCTTCAATTGCTGCAATCGGATCCATCATATACGAGTGAGACATAGATTCTCTATATTCTTCAGGAATGCACAATAGAGGTATGTCAGCGTTGTTCAAGCCAGAACCAAAAGCTCCAAAGAAATGCCCTTTAGAGTTTACACTTAATATCCTGTACTCGGGTAAATCATCAACAGATTTGTAGCCACTAAGTTCGTGATCTACCCAAGCCTTAAACTCTTCGCTACCTAAACGGGCAGCTAATACTTTACACTTGCGTAGCAACATCGCTAACTTAGTGTTCGAGTCAATAGCTGCGTCCTGTATCTCTCTCAGTAGTGACATAACTCTCCTTTAGTGCCTTAACATTTAAATAGACTGCGACTATGCAATCCGAAAAAGACAGACGCAGTCTTTTTCGAATATCATGGCAAATTTACTCGGACGGCAAAAAACGCCGCTCGTTCCTCGCTCTGTTTTTTGATGCCGGTAATTTGCCCTGTTATGAGTTATTTGTATGATTTTTTTACACATTCACATAACCAGAACGCTTTTCCGTCTTTGTCTTCTATGCATCCCATTTTTATTAAGTCTTTTGTCAACGCATTAAATACGTTTGAAGATATTTCAGGCTGGTTATAGAGGTGCAACAACTCATTTGTTGCATCAAAAGCCAATTCTTTTTCAATAGTTTTATTTTCATCTTTGTTATTCCACATTGCAGTAATGACTGCCGCATGATCTCTGCTTAATTCGACTTTTAAATGGCTCCATATTTCGTTCCAAATAACTAATGCTGCAAATGGCCACAATAGTGGCTGTGCAGCTACACCGGCCCCGGTTAGAGTTACATTCGGGATGCTTCTGAACAATTTACGCCAGTTTAGAATAATATTGCCAGGTTTCACGCTAATAGCAGAATCTATCCCAAAATCATCAAACTTATGCACTATTAAACCTATAGTTGGGTTCTGTGTTTCGTACTGTGTTTCGTACTGTGTTTCGTATTCAGGCTCTTTAATCCTACTGAAAGCACCAATAAGGTTTTCAATGCCTTCTTCTTTATTGATGCTATCCGCAAAGAGCGGTTCTATCATGGCCTTTATTTGTTCATACTTGCTCATTTCTTTTGACATAGTATTATTTCCATACTCCTAACAGTTCAGGAGTCAGCCGCAAGTACGACGGCTCCTGGTTAAATTGACACCCTACGGTCGGCTGTACGGGTTTGATAGATTAGCGTAGTGAAGATGTAGTATAACTTATTTTAGTTAATCTTTTTTTGGGACTAATTCTTTGGATATTCTTCATCAATTACAATTACTAGCAAAGTCATACGAACAGCAAACAATATCTGCGTATAGAGCTGCAGAAAAGGAAGATGATGCATTCGGTAAAAGATTTATAGAATATGGAGCCATAATTAAAGGCAATCATGTACAAGACTTGAGGGCATTACTAAATGGAAAATCTTTGTTTTAATTCAGCTTTGAGATATTCAGTAAGAACGCCGAAAGTCCAAGAGCTTGCTGGTTTTAATAAATGTTCTTTTGCTTTATTCCAGATAGTTTCATCAGTAATGGAATCTGCAAAGTCGAGACCATTCCAGGTTAATCTCCATACAATTGCTAGCATAGGAATGGTGTTGCTATTGCCAGGCATTTTTATCATACATTTAGCAAGTCCAGCTTCTTCGAGAAGCATCGCGTTGAAATTAAATGTATCCTCATCCATGCCGTCAACAGACTTAACAGCTTCACCAGCGTCACGAACAGCTAGAACAATTTTACGTATTGCATCCATATTTCTATTCATTTTTAGCCCCAAAAAAAGATAAACACATATAGAAGGAATAAGTGAAAAGTTACTAAAGTAATCTATCAAGTAGATAACCAGTTTCTGAACAACACCACTATTGCAATGATTTCCAAATAAACCTGATCTGTATTTCTAAAGAAACTCCAACATAACACGCACTTATCGAACAGTAACGACTTTTTATTAAAAGAAATTATTAATGATTTGAATTATATTTGGCAATTCCAGCCTATACTGATGCTATATATAAAGTAGCAGGCCCTGGAACTTCATCAATGCGCTGTAATTTATTGAACCCCGCAGTGGACAATATCTTCTCTACTTCTTTAAACGTATATACTTTTCCTTCGTCATGCATGACGAGCATTTCTACAGAAAACATGACAGGAAATAAAGGGGTTATTCTGTCCTCTTCAAGAAAAAAACTTGTCAAAAACAACCGACCACCAGGCTTTAAAACGGCACGAATTCTGCTCAACAGCGCAAACAATTCTTCATCTGATTCCTGATGTATAACAGCAAACAAAAAAACATCTGAAAATTTTCCTTCAGGAAGCGCTTGATGATAGTCTCCTGTAATCGTATTAAATCTTTCGCAAATGCCTGATTTGCTTAAATATTCTTTCGTAATCTCTGAAACGCCAGGCAATTCATATAGTACACCAGTACTTGATATATATCGCTCACCTACAACAGTAGAATAAATTCCTGAACCGGCTCCGATATCCAAAATGCTTCTTCTATCGAAGTCATAGTTTTCAATAATGTATTTTGCTTGTGGGATTGCATTTACATGCATAGCACTTATAAAATTTCTGGTTTCTAGTGGATCACCACCTGTAATTTTATTTAGCATATCATTTTTGTTATCCTCTGAAAGGCAAGAGCTTAAATATAACCATTTATCTCTAGCATTTTCTGAAAACCTAATATAACCATTCTGAGAAGCTGGGTGTTTTGGATTGATAACTATAAATTCATCTGAGAAACTGTATTTTTGACCAATTTTTACAAGTAGGCCATAATGCACTAATGCATTTAAAAGAACAGATAGTTTTCCTTCCGGGATATTTACAGCTTTGCTAAGTTCATCTATTTCATTTGCACCTTCGACAATTTTTTTAAAAACATCATTTTTCTCAAGTGTCATTATAACTTGAGAAATTTTATAGCCATTTACAATAGTTCGAAATTTAACTATTTGATTAGGAATTGAAGACATATTTTTTCTCCAAATATTAGATTAATAAATTTCAACACCTGATTCCGTTATAGAAAATTGCCGTTCGACCGGTATGGATTTCCCATCTCTCAAAGAATCTATTTTAATTATTCGATGGTTAATACCTTTGATTTTTTCAAAAGACATTCGTATGGTACCTCCTTGAATGTCTTTCATAATTTCATTATATTCTTTATGCCCTAAATTTTCGGTAACTATATGTATAGCTGATTGATTTAAAGGCTTAATCCTTGCTCTAAACTTTCTAAAAAACGTACCTTTGTCCGATGTCTTTATCATATCATATCTTTCATTGACGGAATCGACGATGTTAACTCCACCCGTTCCCATTTTATCTATAAGCGCCAACTGTTCCTTAAAATAATTGTCAGTATCATAGGGGTTATTGATCCTAATTAAGCAAGAAGATAAAACTTCATTTCCAATACATTTATCTACCTCCACCTTCGAAAGACAATTTATTACAGAATAGTTATCAATAATCTTAAATATCCCTTTTTGAATAAACTCTTCAATAGGAGCCTTAAGGCGAATAAATCTGTCAATAATGTCGTAGGGTGCCTCACGGTAGGTAATATAAATACAAGGTTCGCCACGAAACAAAGATGATATTTGAATTTGCGTCGCAAGGGTTGATTTCCCAATACCTTTAACACCAAGCAAAGACAAAGTTGAAGGTCTTGGAAATCCGCCACCAGTTAAAGCGTCAAGTACACTGATCCCGGTAGGCATATGAGTTCTCAAATCAACAAGTGCAGTTTGTTGAGTTTTAATCAATATTTTTTCAACAATTTCCTGAAAAGAGACTGCTTCTGTTTTAATTGCAACAAGATCTGCAATCATGGGAAGATGTTTTTTGACAGTAACAGCATCAATATTATACCAAATTGGTAAAATTAAATTTTCATCTTGCAGGTCTTGTGAAGCATACAGCCCTGATAGTTCTCTATCTGTCCATGGCTTACCAATAAAATTAGGGCTTATAACAACAATTCCAAATTTAGAAGAAGACAAGCCTTCATCAATAGATTTTCTTAAGCTGTCTCCTATGCCAAGTGTAAATTCATCATACCAAACTTTTAACCCCTGCGATCTTAGAGCCAACGCAAGCGAACGTACAAAAGTGTCTTTATCTTCCGTTGCATGTGAAATGAATATATCCCATTCTTTTTGATTCCCACTCATTGTAATCAAGTTTACTGGTGAACAGAGGAGCTTTATATATGATTATTGCTAACGGATTAAGAACCCGTATTTCTAAAAATATGCAGTGTAACGCACCCTTATCTGCCGATAACAACTGATTATAGATAAAAAATTATTATATAATAACTCTTCGTAAGATCAATTAAGAATTAATTATTCTTCTTGATAAGGAATGGCAGCTCAGTGGTAAGTGTTATTCTTAGTGTGTTTGCAGGACTGCCCGTATCTCTCTTGCCCTACAAACATATAGAACTCACATTTTCCACAAGAGGATCAATTAATCCTTTTATTACTAAATATCGCTCTGAAATAGTAAAGTTTATTATTTGCTCAAAAACATCCTCTTTGGTGACCCCACGGGTATGATCTGCTGAGATTTAAAAGACTTACTTTTCAACTCTAGCTCTTTTTATTTAAATATGACTCAACAAGCAATATCTCCAGAGTTTCTCAGGCTTTAAAAATTTTCTATCATTTACTTAATGATATTATCCAGAGAGGCAGTGGAAGAATTTAAGAAGATTTACAAAAAGGAGTTTGGAGATATCCTTTCTGATAAAGATGCTCAGGAGATGGCGATACGTCTTCTTAGGCTTTTCCAAATGCTTAGATACCGTCCAAAACCAAATTGACTGATTCAGAAAGGAGTGATAATATGAAGCGCTAACTATCGCTCAGAGAGAAATCACTTATACTTCTCAATTGAGCTCAAAAAAATATGTCTAAATATTTCATCTACTGCCGGAAGTCCTCAGAATCTGAGGATAGGCAGGCACTTTCCATAGAGGCTCAAATAAAGGAACTGACCCAGAGGTATGTAGAACAAGAAGATTTAGAAGTGGTAGAGGTTCTTCAAGAGTCCTTTAGTGCAAAGAAACCAGGTAGACCTGTCTTTAACGCCATGATGAAGCGCATTCAAAAGGGTGATGCAAATGGCATTATTGCTTGGCATCCAGATAGGCTTGCCAGAAATTCCCTGGATGGTGGCAAAATTATCTACTTACTTGATAATGGTAAACTCCAAGGCCTTAAGTTTCCAACCTATAATCTTGAAAATACTCCTCAAGGTAAGTTTATGCTGGCCGTTATGTTTGGTCAGTCTAAATACTATGTAGATTCCTTGAGCGAGAATGTTAAGAGAGGAAATCGACTTAAACTGGAAAAAGGTTGGCTTCCAGGACTACCTCCTCTAGGATATCTTAATGAGCCGAGGGAGAGGACTATAGTTAAAGACCCTGAGAGATTCCACATTGTTAAGAAACTATGGGATTTAATGCTTTCTGGAAATTACTCTGTAAATAAAATAGTGAAAATAGCCGATGAAGACCTTGGATTGAGAACGAGGAAATTTAGGCGCAGTGGTGGTAAAAAACTCGAAAAGAGCGGGCTTTATAAAATGTTTTTAAAGCCATTTTACTATGGCCTCATTGAAAGGGGTGGGATAATCTGCCAAGGAATGCATAATCCAATGATTACAGAAGAGGAATTCTGGCGGGTACAGCATATATTGGGACGCCATGGAAGACCCAGATCAAAAAAGCATGAGTTTGCCTTTACAGGTTTAATAAAGTGTGACGAATGCGGTTGTTCTGTGACAGCTGAAGAAAAATATAGTAAGTATGGGAATCACTACATCTATTATCGTTGTACCAAAAAGAGAAACCCCTGTAGTCAGCGTTATATAGAGGTTAAAGAACTTGAGAAACAAATATTAGAATACTTAAAAGGAATATCCTTATCGCAGAGCTTCACAGATTGGGCCTTCAAATATCTTGATGGACTAGATAAAGAAGAAGACATGTTAAAAGAGAAGACTCATGAATCTTTAGAAAATGCACTGAAAGAGGCAGAAAAGAATATTGAAAATTTAACCATAATGAAAATAAAGGACTTTATTACTGATGAAGAGTATCTTTCACAAAGAAATAACCTTTTTAGGGGAAAAGAGTCTCTAAGGCTCAAACTTCAAAAAGATACTAAAAACCAAGATTGGCTCGAACTTACTAAAAAAAGCTTTATATTCGCTAGTAGAGCCAGATTTTGGTTTACCAACGGGAATTTAGAACAAAAGCGACTTATACTTACATCTATAGGTTCGAACTTTTTACTCAGGGACAAAAAAATCAGTATTCAATTGCTAAAACCGTTCTCCATGATTGAAGATGGACTCAAAAATCGCTCCTGGTGCCCCCTAGTACACGACGTTCGAACTTTTTTTGAAGAGGGCAGTGATAAAGCTGGTGATATTACAGAAAACCTTATGAAGCTACATGAAACTCAAAATGAATTGGAAAAGGTAGCTTAGGAGGCTCCTGATATAATCAAGTTAGCAGATGATTTAAATTTAGCGTATAAAGATGATCACGAAATGTTATTATGGGTTATGGACATGTCCCATAGAAAAGGAGATGTCTTTGACATCTCCTTTGTTCCTCTCTGCCTTTTGCCTTTTTAAAGAACTATTACTATTTATCTAAATTCTTAAACTTCTCTCTCGGAAGAGCTATCAATCTGCCACCCAATTTCTCAAGTTCAATACTCCTTTCCCAGCTCTCTTCCATTTGTGCCGCTCTGGTCACCGCATTTGCAATTCCGTATTTGTCATATTCAGACTCTGCTCCAAATGCCATAAGAATATTATCCTTCTGTGTCTCACTCAAGCGGTAATGTTCCACAACATTATTTATCACCCTCTGAGGGTTATTAATCTTTATCTCCGTTGTTTCCCGTAAGGACTGAATTATATCTCCAAAACTCCCAAAAAGGTCATTGATAGACTTTCTAATAGAAAGGTAAACCATCTCATCTGACCCGTCATCTCCATTTCCAAGATGTACCTGCCTGGTCTTAAATTCCTCAATGAGCATCCCATTGGAACACTGAACTCTGAATAGCCTCGGTTCAAGCCTTAATGCTTTGTGTCCGGTCTCAGAATTGGTAAGGAGAAACCCTCCGATCAAAAGATCATCTTTGTGTCTAACAAAATCCTTTAATTTGTTGCTCTTTACTTTAACATTCACCTCTGTCTCTGAAAGGAAGCAATCCTCTATCTCCGCGTCATGAGCTTGTAATTCATTCAGAGCACAGTAGAGAATATCAATGTGATCCATTACCTTGTATCTGTCGCTGAGTAAAGCTCTAACATAGACATCAAGTCCTCGAATGAAAAAGTTTTTCTCCGCCTTCCTTATCCACGTATTTACATTCCTAGTCAGAAGTTCTGGTGACTCGCTTTGCATCTTGTGGTAGTACTTAGTTGGAATCTCTAGCCTCTCCGCTATCTGAGAGTGGCAGGGCTTCGTAATTGAGAAACGGTTGTTACCGTTGACTTGAAGCCCTACATGATTTTCTGACAATATCATTTCAAGCTGAGATGAATTGATCTTTTTATCCCACTTAAGTGGTTTTTGCCTTTCCAGTTCTTCTATTAAAGTCTGTAATTTCATCTTATACCTCCTTTTTAAATTTACCTGACTGTTTATTTTCTATATCTACCATTTCATCTAAGGTATTCTTTAGAACATCATTAACCAATGTTGTCATATAGACACCTCTTGCTTTGGCTATCTCATAAATCCTGGGAACTAACTCAGGCTTTATCTTCGGACTGTACATAGCTTCCTCCTATATAAAATTTTAATGAACTATTGTTTTTGGCAGAAAGTATCTATCTTCAGTGTAAATGGTTGGGGTAGAATATATAGGAGGGTATATTTGTCGTTTTAGTCAAATTGCTATCTCAAGCAAACAAACTTCCTTGTGCTATTTCGCTTTCGGTCTTTATGTCATTCTTAAAAAAAATTTCTTTCTCCACTTCCTTCCTTGGTTTTCCATATCTTTTTCTCGACAGTTTAATAAGTTCTTCTTTATGAGATGTATCTCTTTCTGGTGGGGGAAGGCAGGTTGCACTGAAGGGCCTTGAGGTAATCCCATCAATCATTAGTTTTAAATATATGTGATGGTTAGGCAAGTTGACCAAATCCATCTCGCTAAAGATTGGATAGAACTCTCTAGATAGATATTTGGCGTCTTCGGCCCCCACTCTAAAAGAGATTAATGTTCCTGTATTGCCAAAGACACTCGCCCTTATCTTCTCATCTAGCTGTTCAATATATTGATGGCTGAGGGTCATACTTAATCCATATTTCCGGGCCTCAGACAAGATATCTGCAAGAGATAAGGTAAGGAAATTGTGGAATTCATCCACGTATAAATAAAAGGGATTCCTCTTCTTTTCAGGTATATTTGCTCGACTCATAGCAGCTTGCTGAATCTTAGCAATCATCATAGCTCCTAAAAGAGAACTGTTATCTTCTCCAATTTTACCTTTTGCTAAATTAACTACCAGAATCTTTCCATCATCCATTACTTTTCTCAAATCAAAGGTATTCTCTTTCTGGCCTACTATATTTCTTAATGGAATACTTGTGAGAAACTGTCCTATTTTATTCAAGATTGGAGAGATGGCCTCTGATCTAAACCTAGCGGAGTATTTCTCAAACTCAAAGAGCCAAAACTCTCTGACTTGCTGGTTTGTAATACCAGCTATAGTTATCATTCTGAATTCTTTGTCGGTTAAGAGCTTTGGCATATCAAGTAAGGTACTTGTAGGATTTTCTAAAAGAGCCATGATAGAGTTTCTCAGGATATGTTCCAGTCTTGGCCCCCAGAATTCTAGCCATACTTTCTTGAGGACTGAGATAAAGCTTGAAGACACCAAATGATGATAGCCTTGGTGAACATCCTCTAGAGGATTAAAGGCAATAGGATATTCTATATCTGCCGGATTAAAGTATATAACATCCTTTATTCTGCTTTCTGGAACAAAATGCATAATATTCTCAGCCAGGTCTCCGTGAGGATCTATCAAAGCCACTCCATGCCCATCTTTAATATCTGAGATAACCATGTTTTCAATCAATGTGGATTTGCCAACCCCGGTCTTTCCAATCATATACATATGACCACTTCTGTCCTTTTCCTTAATCCCAAATCTCTTCTTAATATTACGATAATTGGTTATGGCAATATGTGTAATCGTATTTTTATCGTTTGATTCAATCATCTATAAATCATAAACCTACACCTATACCGTTTAAAGAAGGGAAAAGCTCTCTTTCAAGACAACTTTACCTCTCTTTTGATGAAGGGTTGAGAAAGATAGACTGAGTAAAACAGTTCTTTGAAAATTAGAGGAGGAAGAATATGGATCTTAAACTTTTAAGAGTAAAGGAAGCGTCAGGTGAGGCTGTCTGCTCTCCAGATGCCGTAGTAGAGGTTATGAAAGAAGAAGCAGGAGTTGATAGAGAATGCTTCTGGATACTTCATCTGAATTGTCGTAATAGGATTATTGAGAAAGAGTTGGTTTCTATTGGTGTAGTTGATAGTTCTTTGGTACATCCTAGAGAAGTGTTCAAAAAGGCAATAGTAAATGGGGCAAAGAGTATTATTACCGTACATAACCACCCTAGTGGCAGTACCGATCCTTCTTACCAGGATTTAGATATCTGGAAGAAGTTAAAAGAGTCTGGAGAGATATTGGGGATAAGGGTATTGGACAATATAATTCTTACTCCTTCAGGTAGTTGTTATTCAGAAAATACCGGTGGTTGTATAAACAAGAAAAGTGGTGAAGTCATATGGTAAAAATCTAAGATGATCGTTCTTAAGACAAAGAGGTGTAAGTCTGACTATCTGAAGTTCTTTTACCCTTCCAGTCAGGTCTTAAAAGGAATCAAATCTCATCTCTTTTTCCCAAGGCAAAGTTTCTTGTGTAAGGACAGTGAGTATGTGAGACCATGTAAGACTTGGGAAGAAAATTAGTTCTTTAAAATTTTAAAAGGAAGTAGCAACTCTACTTCCTTTTTTTGTGGTTTTATGAATATTTTCCATTATATTAATAAACACAATATTCGGACGCCTGCGTCTGTTATTGATGATATTAAGAAGCCTCAACTTAAACCGGAATAATTAGAGAGGGAGAATAACAACAACATGTATAGAATCGTTAGTATTATTGATGGTTATTATATTGTTAAAACTCCAAAAGGATTAAAAAAAGTTAAAGCTAATAAATTAGATAGAAAAATATACGGGCTGAAATAAGAATTGAGAGTTGTTACGTTCGCAATAAAACCATGCTTGTTTTATGGTTAGTCACTGATCAAAACGGCTTGTAAGGTTGTAAATTATGGGTGTTAGCATTTGTCAATTTAATGTCTAGCTTAATCGCATCTTTGATGATCCGTTTCTCTCTATCACAGTACGAAGCTTGTGTGTTAAGTCGCTACTCAATCTGTAGTTGCTTCCGTGATTGGAGCTAGATTCTAAAAACCCGATGAGTTCGTCTTCAGTGGAAATGAGATTATAGCTGATAAATCCTTCAAGTAATTGCCACTCATCCTTCGTAAATATCTCACCATATTCTACGAATAATAAATCAACAAATGGGCTCTTGTGTATTTGTCGATTACTATAATGCGCAGCCCAATATTTATATACATCTTTAGGAAATCCTTCATCAATCACAATTGCTTCTTCCTTAACCCAAGTGTATATTGGCATAGTCGCCTCAATTCGTCTAGTTATATCTCCCCACGTATACGAAGTTATTAATAAACACTCCTTTAAATCATCAATATGCCTTCTTGGTAAATGCTTGAGAGTATATAAATCAATAAATGTCCACTTAGTATGAGGCATAAATGTATCATTTAGAATAAATATGCACTCAAGCAAAAGCTGAATAGCTTCATTAATTAGTAGATGAGAGGACTCTGGCGCATTTCTATTGAATGCAATTACTGAATGCTTAATAAGGCGCCATTCGATTTGGTTGATATTAGTCACCAAGATTTCTTTCTTATCTGTGTGTAGATTAGCTTTTAAATTTATTAGATTCTCAATAACCTGCTTCTCTTGGTAAATTATTACGCAGTCACGAAATGCTTGTTTTTGAGTGATACTCCACTGTCTTTCAAGTTCTTTCTTCACGTAAAATTGTGAAAGATTCATTTCCCAGCGTTTAGCACAAATATCAATGTAAAATGAAAATGCAGGAAGGTAATTAGCTTTCTCATGTGGTTGAAGAAAAACTCCTATATCAATATCAGAATACGAATCAATACTCTGGTACTTGGCCAAACTTCCGAAAATACATAAACCTAAAACCTCTTTTTTATTCTTTAGCCGAAAAAGAAAATCAAGCACAATGTCGTTAAGTTTTTGATTTCCAGGTATCAATGAGTGCATGGATAAAATGTCAGGGAGCATTTACACGAATCCTTTTTAAAAGCCTATGTTCGCATGTGGGGAATTTGGTTCTCCCATGCAAACAACGTTCGTTATGAACAATCAAACAATCTTTTCGATCAAGCTTGAGTGATCGGGAGACACTTTCAACAACGTCATCTAGGTAGTCCAATAACGCAATTACCTCATTATCATATGAAACTCCTAGAGTGATTGCAAACTTGTTTATCTCATATTGATTATAACGTATGCCATAACCATTAATCCCATTAAACAATATACTTGTTTTACCATATGGAGTATAAATCAAATTGGTCTGTAGCTTTTTTAGCGAATGATCTGATAACTGATTTATCACTTCCACCACTGACGATAGAAGTGAATCTCCCCCAATTTTTGAAGGAATCCAACAGTGAAGTATCACAAATTTAACCCGTTTAGCAGAGAAAAAACAGTCTGTGTGGAGTAGGAAGGGCTTTGCAGTTGTAGAGAGAATTTCAAACCCATAGGGATCATTTAAGCTTTTAACATTGGATATTCTATGTATAATCTCATTTTCTAAATTTGATCTCTTTTCGCCCACACCTGTTCGGCTTAAATCTCCTAATTGTGACGCAAGATGAATGAGAACAGTGTTGTCCAACGGAAAATCCTTTATTAAGATAGCCTCGTGCATTACTGTTAGCTTCTTCAATACACTAAAAAATTTATCATCAGAGGAATAGATAATGGTTTTAATATGCATCGATCAATTCTTTCAGTTTCAAACATCCATTGTGTGTTTTTTGAATCAAAGCAAGCCCTGGAGAGCTATTTCCTTCGATCACAACAATACCATCAGTCGTATCTGATATATCCCAACCAATAATTTTATTTTCCAGAAATACAACAGCCGCATCTTTTGCCACCTGAATCAATTCATCAATATTTGAAACCATGACTTCTGAGAACCGAATGCCAGTGATTGGATCATTCTTATACTCACGCAACTGCTCGTCGATTCCAAGTCGGTGGAGTCTGCCATTATGAGGATTTACTCCAACATATATCGCTCCATAATGTCCATTATCAACCAATCTTGACGTTTGGGGCATTTTTCGGACAACATAGAGAACTGTTACCGTTGCTCCGTCAGAATATGTTAATATCCGGTACGTATGAAGGACTTGAGATGCATTAGATGCAAAAGGATCTAGATTGGAATTATTTAAACACAATTGTGCAATCAAGTTGCCATCAGCTAATGTAACCAAATCGCACATATTCAACCTATTTCCGATATCCGTTTTATACCAGTAATTGCCATCGAATTTTATTTCAAATATTCCTTCTCCGCTTGAGCCACACAAAGCTGGCTTTATTATAATTCGATGATTGGAATATTTTTTTAAAAGTGAATAAAGATCATCATTAGATCTTATTACGGTGCCACCACAAGATCTTAGTATTTGTGATCTAACAGTAAATACCGTTTCTGGTATTGGGATGGAATTTAGTGAACATATATAGGAGAAAATTACTTTATCATCAAGCTCCCAAGTACGCTTGTTTACTTTTGGAAGTACATTGTAATAGAATTTAGTGTCCGATAAGTAATGAGCAAAAACACTCCTAACCTTATTCTTATTGTATAGACCGTAGTGCATATAGAAAATTAAACCAAATCGAAACCGTACCAGCAAGTATGCAATATCTATTAATATGGATATTTTAGATTTCCGTCTCGCACCACTCTTCGTGAATGAAGGCCAATAATACTTGACCGTTTTGTATATCCTAAACTTCGTCCAATACGGCCACATAAACAATGGCATAAGGTATGCTTGAGACCAAAATGCAAATTCTCCTATTTTTTTGTTAAAATTCCATCTCATCTCTCTTTTTCCTGAAAATTATCTGATGAAAATCATCTGTGAACTCCCCATCAACACGGAGACTAATTGATGGGAAAGCTGAACCTTCAGTACCATGCGGCAGTCTAGCGTCAAACCATGAGCATTTTGATTTCAAATATTGTTTAGTGCCTGTAGTATTTTTTATATAAAAACGTTTATTGTTTCCAAATCGGATTAACACGAATTCTTGTACGTAATAAGCATCATCGTAATCAGTATGCTCGGGCGTCTCCTGTTTACTTTCATCTAACGAAAATATGAGCATTACTCGACCTATCTCTTTAAAGAATGGCAGGGATAATGAGAACCTTATTAAAAACTCAAGGTGCGAATTGACAATGTCTGAAGCTTCCCAATACTCTTTTTTCCCATAGATTTTATTGTCAGGTAAATTTGCCACTAGATTATTACGACACGTAATTCTTATCTTAGACACCCCTGTATTTATACCCTTCAAGTAAAACCAATCTCGATCACTACCTTTGGTATAAGCTGAATTCAGATACCTCATAAGCTTTTTGTAACATCCTATGTAATCTCGGTCTAATGCATTTAAATACTTATCAAGATCCACATATAGGGGAAGAGTCATAGCAATAGTCTACCACAAAGTATAAATTTCGTGATTATCAGATAACTCATATTTCATTCGAGTTTCATCAACTAAAATCCGCCAAGCCAATGAAATTGATTTCGGCAGTCCATCAATATTTATATATTTTATAAAATTATTAGGGTGCTTGTGCGAACGATACTCCGGTGCCCTACTTAATATTGCTCCTTGTACAAGCTTGGCAATATATATGTTGCCTTTCTGATTTGGATGAGAAAAATCCATAAGCATGTCTTCATTCAAAAACTCACTTGCAGTTAGAAATTTGTTCCACACCAAAGAGGCGCCTGTATTGGCACATTGTTGTTTAATAGATTCAAAATACAACTGGTGAATATAGCGCGCAGACATCATTTCTAATGATTTTCCAGCTAAATAGAGCAATATTACTACTCGTACATTTTTTCTCTGTTCATTTTCAACAAAAGTAGCGATTCTATCAATATCCTTGTTAGCCATTTGAACGGTTTCTCGTATAAAATCCCGTACTTTAATTGTTCCGGTTCGCACTATGCTCCAAGCTCCGTTAGTCATAGTGTAATTGAGTGGGATATTGGTCTGGTGCGAAAGAGGTTGCCTCCAAAGTAGTGGAACTTGGAGAACCACAATACTTGGTTGTACACTGCGACTAAACTCCTCATACCAGTCTAATACGAGCTTTAACCCGTAATTTGGACGTCCAAAATTTAGAACTTGAAACTTATTTTCAGGCAATAGAGATTGGAGTATCGCTGGGTAGGATTCTCCTACATTTGTTAGTCCGAACGTATGAGAACAGCCAGCGCATACGATAATCTTGCGCCGTGAATCTGGTTTTATTCCCCCCCGAGATCCATAATTTGGTAATGGAACTCTATAATATGGGAACCTACTTTCTAATTTATTTTTCTCCATTTTGTTTTTTCAAGGGAGTCAATAATCTCTATACCCAATTTGTTAAGTTGTGCACGTATAGTATCAGCTTCTTTGTATTTCTTTTCAAGTTTGCATTCATTTCTCTTTCGTATGAGACTTTCGATTTCTTCCGTTAAATCATCATTTAACGCATTGTTGAGTGTCAAAAAACACCCATATATTGCATCAAACTCTACTATTGGTTTAAGGGCAAACCTTCCCTTCGTTCTCCCATCACGATTAATGTTTCTTATAAAATCGAATAATGTTGCTAATGCTCGTGGCGAATTCAAATCATCCTCTAGAGCAGCATTCATATCCGAAATAACATTTTGTGCAACGCCAGAAAAATAAACATCATCATAATTCTGGTCGGCGTTAAAAACATATTCATCTATTCTCTTTAAAGAATTCGCAGCATCTTTCAAGCTATTTCCATCGAACTCTATTGAACTCCTGTAATGTGACCTTACCATTAGGTAGCGTATTACTCTCGGCTTATATGCTTTAAGAGCATCTCTTATTGTTTTGAAATTACCAGTGCTTTTTGACATTTTTTCATTATCAAAATTTAGAAACCCAGTATGCATCCAATACCTTACAAGCGGCTTTTTGCCTGAAGCAGATTCCATTTGAGCAATCTCACACTCATGATGCGGAACGATTAAATCAATTGCTCCTCCATGAATGTCGTACTGTGGCCCGAATTCAGCTTCAGTAATTGCGGTATCTTCAATATGCCAACCCGGCCTACCCTCTCCAAAAGGGGAAGGCCAGCTAATCTCATCGACTTTTTTGAATTTCCATAAGCAGAAATCGTTCCAGCCACGCTTGAAAGCACTATTATCTATTCTACTTTGTGCATCTGTTTCGCAAATCTCCAATCGACCTGACAGTTTTCCGTAATCTGGGAACTTAGACGTTTCATAATAGACTCCGTCCGGGGCTGCATATGCATATCCTTTCTCAAGTAATGCTTCTACTTGTGATTGTATTTGAGGAATGTGATCTGTTGCCCGAGCATACTTATCTACCGAGTCATTGCCTAATGACAACATGTCTTCTTTATAAATACCTTCAAATCTTTCTGACAAGCTTTCGGTGGATTCACCGTTTTCTTTTGCTCGTTTTATTATTTTGTCATCGATGTCCGTTATGTTCTGTAGATAGATTGTGGAAATTCCTTTGAAACGCAGGAATTTGACAATGAAATCAAATTGTGTGTAAGTTTTTGCATGGCCTAAGTGTGGAAAATCGTAGACTGTAGGCCCACATACAAATATTTTAAGTGGACTTCCATTTCTTACAACTAGATTTTCTTTTTTCTTAGAGAGTGTGTTGTATATTTTTATCATCGGAAAATCTCCTATGGAAAACGTTATAATTGCTTAATCTGACTACCCTCATCAATAAATACACGGCTAACCAGACTGTACCTATATCCACAGAGGATAGGTTTTACTTGATGTACTAAGTCTACACGAAATCCTACAATTGTTCCACTTCTGGGTGGAAGATTAAGTTCCATGAAATTTAAGAAGCATAAATCACCACCACATTCATCATCAAGATTATTTAACAGTAAAACTACAGTATAATCACCGCCCATAACCGGTTGTTTATTTGTTAAGGCTCTTTCTATCTCAATATCAGTTACCATATCATGGTGAGGAAGCATGCCGACACCTTTTCCATATCGATTTATTAAAGGTTCTGTGGAAAATTTATGGCAAAATCTCAGATTGTAATAATCTGACATTTCTCCATCGATAAATTTTCTGAGCAAGCTGTAATACTTAGCATCCAATTTTAATGAGAAGCAATCTCGAACAGTCGCATCTACGACCCCTTGATAACTTCTTCGGAAATAATCATTTTTTTCAAAAAAATCTACTAATATACGACATTCATCCGGTGATACGTAATTTTCGATTATTAACGGTAGAGGTTTGTTTTCTTCTTGAATGGCTATACGCGCGGCTTGGCTCAAATACGTAGTATCGGCTGTAGGACTCGTAGACGAAATATGTTTGTTCCATGCTTTGTTATTTGTCATTTATAAAATTCCTATATATATCCGCAATAAATGTATCACCAAGAAATTGCACTGGCGCTTGTAATGAAGGCGCAGAATTTACGTCACACACATAATAACCATCAAGAGCATGCAAAAGATCTACACCGAAGAATCTCAAGTTAGTTGCAAGATGTATTTTTGAAGCTATATCTTTCATTTCTAAATTAACTTGTAACCTACTCACATTTGCACCAGAAGATGCTATTGCTTTAAAGCGATTAGCTTCCGTCTTATCATAAGCAATTAGCAAAACTCCATCTAAAACAAGAAGTCTAGTTGCCTTTCCAAAACTATTACTGATGAAGTTCTGCGCAATAATGGGCAACTCATTCTGTCTTGTTATTGACAGAGCCAATTGGCAAATATCTACAAACTCTTCTTTTGATTTAATAAGGGTAACGCCGATACCATTGGTGCCAATAACGGGTTTTAGTAAAGTTGGAAAGCATATCGACTGTGAGATATCGATTAAATTACTTAGGGTTATCTTCAAATAGGAAGTTTGTGGTATTCTTATGCCATTTGCAGAAAGCACTGACATCATTAGCTGCTTGTCCCGTGTTAGGTAAATAGCACTTGGTGGATTGAGGCAAGGTACACCACGATCTGAATATGCAACCAAAAGTCTGAAGATTGTATCACTTATGGTTGCCCCGTCCCAAGGCAGTATATAATCAGGATTTGGTATAGATATACCTTTTTGGAAAATTTGGATTATACCATCACATGATATTCTGGTACCATGTATCAGTGTTTCGTCAATATTTTCCACAGATAGGTTGAGGCCCCGCCCTTTATCTCGCAATATTCCAGCGCTAATTATGTCGCTAGTCGACATCTTATTGTTGCTCGAAAACAGCATCCACATAATCTTTCTCTTCATTTTCAAATTGTATTGATTTGAGAGGATATCATTAAACAAGTTAATGACTTTTCAATATACTGTTACGGAACTGTATTTCTGTTTCAACACTCATATGCGAAGATCCATTCTGAGATGATAACGCTGAGTTAACCGGACTTTATCAGAGCGAAGAGGCGGTAAAGTTCCGTATCAAAGACTTGTTATATGTTATTCCTCTATTGATCAGTAATTAACTCATCTTCTCCAAACCATCCCTGTGTCAGTACATATTCATAAACTTTTTTTCAGCCCTACTGCAGGTTACATAGAAAAGTCGACGAGTTCGATCAATGCTTGTTTCTTTCCATTCGTTTTGTTTATCTGTAGTCGTCGGTTCTTTTGCTCCAAATAGTTTTTTATAACTAAATAAAAATCCCAGAGCCTCTTCATCATCCAGAATAACCATAACACGCGGAAACTCTAGCCCTTTGATTCCTTGGTGTGTATCAAAATGGGAATTGTCAGAAATGTAATCTGAATATCTTCCAATTCTTCATCTATTCTCTTAGCTATTATTAAAAAATGTTCTGGAAGTGAAAAGAGATTTAATTCAAAAATCTTTTTGATGGTAGTCAAAAGTGACGGTTCCGATCCTTCTCTCCACAAAATCATTAGGGACTCAACTGCTGAATCTGCTTTCTTAATTTGTTCAATTTGCAGATACCGTATATTTCGAATGTCATTGTAAATATTTGAAAAATTTCTATTAATTTAAGGAAACTTATTGGCTATTTATACAAAGTAAATACAACATGCCTTACTCTTATCAAACATTTACAACCAGGGTATTATATAAAATTAGGGATAATACACAATAATTAAAACGTGTCATGATTGCAAAATGGTTTGGCGGAAACCGTTAAAAACGCCAAGTAGCAATGGTATGTGTAGGAAGTGAAGGTAACATAAAGAACATTATGTTAACCCGAAGGGCGGAGTGTGGAGGAAAGTAAGAAGCAACGTCTGATAATGAGCGAATTATCGGACAGTGAGGCTTAGGTATAAATTTGGAGAAATTGAGGCTCCGAATTTATACCGTATAGAGCCGAGCGGGTTGATGCGGTCTTTTTGATGAGCGTACGTAGTGTGCGAGCCAAAAAGATACTTGATAACGCACGGAGCTTCACTTCATATACATGCCTTATCTGCCTGGCTTTTTCATTTTTTGATAACGGTTCAACAGCGTGACAAAAATGCTTAGGTACTCTTTACCTCTTCCAATTCATTTAATTAAAAAATCATAAAATAAACTTGACATTCAAACATGAGTCCATTATAAATTTACATGCTTCCAAGCCCAAATGGAAGCATGTAAATAAAAAAGGAGAATATTATGGAATCATACGAATATGTTTTTACTGCCCTCAGGGGAAGGCAAGCGGGCAGAGGGTATTATACCGCAATGTGCCCTATGAAACTAGTCCCCAAGATATTTCTCTTTCAAGAAGAAGAAATCCCCGCTGAGTTGCGTTCACAAAGAACTCTCAATAAATCTAGAATCCCAGAAATAACTAAGTATATTTTAAATAACAGAACAGATTATATTTTTTCTTCGATTACCGCATCGGTTGACGGGGAAGTAAGGTTTGAACCATTTTGTTTCAATGATAAGAAAGTTGAAGATGTAGGAAAATTAAGGATAACTATGGACTCTCGTTTTATTATAAACGATGGGCAACATAGAAGAGCTGCAATAGAGCAAGCCCTGGTTGAATGCCCGGATTTAGGAGACGAAACAATATCAGTAGTTTTCTTTATTGATGTTGGTTTAAAAAATACTCAACAAATGTTTGCGGATCTTAATAAACACTCTGTGAGACCAACACGTTCAATAGGTATTCTTTACGACTACCGAGATCCTTTATCAGCCCTTGCTAGAACATTAATAGAAAAGGTCAGTGTCTTCCGCAATTTAACTGAAATTGAAAAAACTAATATCTCAAACCGCTCTACAAAGCTATTTACATTAAGCAGTATATTTCAAGGAACAGCATGCTTATTAAGAAAACCACAAAATTCTAAAGAAGTTAGCAAGGAAGAAGAATCTCTGGCTATAAGCTTTTGGGAGAGTGTTAGCAATAACATGAAAGACTGGCAATTAGCAGCAGAAAAGTCTGTCAGCACCCATGAGCTAAGACGAGACTATATACACTCCAACGCACTTGCTATGCATGCTATT
>JAIQZR010000109.1 GCA_021777035.1 Candidatus Scalindua sp.
AAAACCATTGAGATTAGACCACATAACACTATACCAAAGTGGAACTATACACTTATACCAAACGGTCGATACGTATCGACTAATTAATTGTTGAGAATTTTGACCTCAAGATTGTAAAGTTATTTTTTCGCGTACCCTAAGTGACTCAAGTAATAAATCTAGAAAAATATTAGACAAATAAAATAGGTTGATTGAAATAATTGAAAGAGAAGGATATAGAGAATGTCAGAATTTACGGATGAACAGATACAAAGGTATTCAAGGCATATAATTTTGCCGGAGGTAGGAGGAAAGGGACAAAAGAAATTACTGGAGTCGAAAGTATTTCTTGTAGGTGCAGGTGGGTTGGGTTCACCAGCGGCATATTATCTTGCAGCAGCAGGTATTGGCAAGATAGGTATTTCAGATGATGATGTTGTTGATTTCTCAAATCTACAGCGTCAAATATTACACTCAACAAAAGACGTTGATCGCCCGAAAGCCCTCTCTGCAAAGAAGACACTTGAGGATTTAAATCCGGACATAGAAGTAGTGCCATATCAAGTTCGTCTTAATTCGGAGAACATTATTGATATTATCAAAGATTATGATGTGGTTCTCGATGGATCAGATAACTTTCCTACCAGATATCTCGTAAACGATGCATGTGTTATGCTTGGTAAACCTTTATCACACGGTTCTATCTTCAGGTTTGACGGTCAGGCAACTACAATTTTACCCGGGAAGGGCCCTTGCTATCGGTGTCTTTATGAGACTCCTCCCCCTCCTGATTTAGTCCCCTCCTGTCAAGAGGCTGGGGTACTAGGCGTGATTGCCGGAATCATAGGTGTCATTCAGGCAACCGAGGTTATTAAGCTACAGCTTGGAAAGGGAAATCTTCTAAATGGCAAACTCCTTATATATGATTCACTGAACATGGACTTCAAGAAGCTTAAAATACAACGTAATCCTGCATGTCCAATGTGTGGTGAAAACCCAACTATTAAGGAGTTGATAGATTACGAAGAATTCTGCAAGGTCAACTTTTAATGTTCCGGCACTTGGTAACTCAAATTCATACTAACTAAAGAAGTATGATCTGCAATATTACACACAGTCCTTTTGTCCTATATTATTAATCAGTGTTTTTTTCATGATTTGAGTGATTCATTCAACTCTTTCAATAATTGATCTAAATCAGTGTCATGCATTTTTGTTGCCTGGCCCAGGTTAACGGCTCTTGTCATTGTATTTCTAAGAATTGGATTATTAAGCTGTGTAAAGCCCTTACTCACCAGAATGTCTATCGCAGGTGGATGCTGTTTTATTAATTGATATACGTTAGTTGATGCAGTAACGTGAGTCAATTTGTCATAAACTTCTCCATCTTCAGTGCCTTGACGCTTTCCATCACTCATAGTCTTCCAGATATTAATACCAAACAGAAGTATCGCCACACTCTCTATTAAACCACTCACTCCCATTACCAAATAGGCAGGCACTGATCCGGTATGCACGGCAAGTGGTTGAAAAATAACCCTTAAAGCACTGCCTAGATTAATAAGAATAAAGGTCATTGTTAATGATGAGTAACTGTGGAGTTTAATACCCTGGCTTATAGGTATTATTCTTGATGCAAAACCAAAGATCATCATTGTGATAAATCCGACTGTGATTGCATGTCTATATGAACCAATTAAGGCATGTGAAACTGGTACACCGGTAAATGATTCCTGAACGGTAAATACCATCATGGCTATCTCACCAACAATCAGCCACAAAATACCTGCCCAGACAAATTTCTCATAACTCTTCTCAATCTCCATTCCGGAGAAATCAACTTCAGGTTTCGAAAGGATGTTCAAGTTGTACAGAAATAAAAGGATAGACAAAAGTTCGATACAACCTGAAGTGAAGTATAGCGTATTGAAAACACAATAGAATGGAAGATTTACATCAGCAAAGTAAACCATTAAAGGCTGGGATACCGCTCTGACAAATACCGATGCGTTTAACATAAACATAATAAGCAAGTTGATCTTCGCATTTGGTGTTTTCAGTCCTAGAAAGGCAGGCAGCGTCCTGCTGATGACACCAAAGATTACTAAGGTTATGAAACCCATTACTTGTATATGGCGAAGCGGATAAATTGCCGCAGTAGGAATGAGTGTTTTGTCGGCAAATAGCATGTACGAGATTATAAATGCATGGGCTACTGTAACGATGAGGAACCATAGATAGCCAGAAAACAAAAAGGTTTCATACGTTTCCAGCTCCTGCTTTTCTGCGGAAAGAACTGTCTTAACTGCAACTATCAGAAACATTAATACTGCAGCAACTTCCAGTATACATCCCGAAATGATCAATGACTTAAAGAAGTAATTATCGACAATCGGAAGGAGAGATCTATAAGTAAATACGATGAGTATACCTGCCACCATGAAATAGAAAGACAAATTGGCAAGTTTACCGCTATAAAGACGAACTGCGTAAAATCTCGGAAGTACGAAGTATGATACACCCATTATAAATAGTCCGCACCAGCCAAAGATTTGCGTGTGACCATGAGTTTCTATCAAAATTTTTGGAACTGAGTAAAGAGAGTGCTGAATGCCCATATAGAGCAGTATAAATGCTCCGAAAACACATCCGGTTGATAATGCAATAATAATAGCAGTCTTTATAAATTTAACGTATATGTTTTCATATGCCAATTCCGCTTCATCTACAGCAACTTCCGGTGCAGCTACCTTTCCACAGATAACATCATTAAGTTCTTTTATCAGACCGTCAGGATCAACATTATGAACCCTTGCAAAAAAGTAAATTGCCTCTTCCGGACCGTACTCACCACCACACTCAAGCAGACCATATTTTGTAAAGACACCCTTAGTTTCAGGATTGCACATTATAATGTCTTTTACCGTTGTATTCCCTGTTACTTCTCCACCGATAGCTGACCCTGCCGTGTTCGCAACAGGGGGTGCTTCAGTTGCAACTTTAGTCTCTTCGTCTACTTTGCTCTGCTCCGGTTTTGGAATTGCCTCATTCAATGTCTTTAAAACCTCACCCAGATTAACGTTACAGGCAGCCGCAGTTTTTTCTATGCTTTGTATTCCTCCACAGCATGTATCTACTCCATACTTGGTGAATATTTCATTAGTTTGAGGATAGTTGTTTACGACATCATTGACAATCATATCCTTTGTAATCACATAATTATTCTGATTCATAAAAATTTTACACCTTTCTGCTATTTAAACTATACTCCCGCATTTGATTGCAAAACAATTAAAAGACATAAGTACTCGAGAATATTGTATTCATTAAATTTATTAGTAGACGAATTATACAGAAAAGAAATTTTTAAATCCATCCTAAAATATGACACAAAACAAAAAGAACTTGCAATATCATTAGTCATGTGATTTATTGGCAATGTTTTGAAAACTGGACTGATAATGGTATTTACAGGCAATGGAAAAGGCAAGACTACGGCTGCAATGGGCCAGGCCCTGAGAGCTGTTGGGCAGGGTTTGAATGTGTTGATGCTTCAGTTTATCAAGGGAACGTGGAACTATGGCGAACTTGAATCAATAAAAAGGCTCAATCCTGATTTTAAAATTAAGCCTATAGGAAAAGGCTTTGTTCGCTCAAAATTAAATGATGATGAAACTATCAAGTGTATTAACCAATCGTGGGCACAATCTGAAGAAGAGATTCTCTCAGACAATTACGATATGGTCATACTGGATGAGATTAATTACGTTATAGACTTCGGCCTGTTGCCTGTTGATAAAATATTAACATTGCTCGATAAGAAACCTGAACGACTCCACATAATATTAACCGGAAGGAATGCCCACAAAGAAGTAATTGAAAAAGCTGATTTAGTTACTGAAATGGTAGAAATCAAGCACCCGTATTCTAAAGGCATAAAAGCACAAAAGGGAATAGAATTTTAAAGGAGATCTTCATGGGACAATCCAACCTTAAAGTGATTTTATTGAATCACACACAAGATCCTGAAGACTTGATAGCGCATGCGGCCAAGTTGTGTTACAGCCCTAGTTCTGTTGTTGAACTTAAAGAAAAAATAGAGAATTCAGATAATCGTAAATTTATTGAAAAACTTCTTAAAATGGGACATATGTCTCCGCTTGAGCATGTTTCTTTCAATTTTGGTGTTGAGGGAATCTCCAGAGTCTGTTCCCACCAGCTCGTAAGGCACAGGATCGCATCATATTCTCAACAAAGCCAGAGATATGTGGGAGAGTACAGTAAAGATTTGCATGGAGAGAATATATTTGAATTCGTTATACCACCAGCTATCGTAAATGCGGGCAAAAAAGAGTGGTTTGAGGATAAAATGCGGGACATACAGAAATGGTATGACGAACTTATAGAAGCATTGGGTGATTCAGGAGAAAAGTCAAATGAGGATGCCCGTTTTATCTTGCCAAACGCTGCCGAGACCAAAATCATTGTCACAATGAATGCCAGAGAGCTACTCCATTTCTTTAGCGTGAGGTGCTGTAATCGCGCCCAATGGGAGATAAGGGAACTTGCCACTGAGATGTTAAAACTTGTGAGAGACATCGTACCCGGTATCTTCTCAAAATCAGGTCCAAATTGTGTTGCCGGTTCGTGTACTGAGGGTAATATGACTTGTGGAAAGATAGATGAAGTTAGAGAGAAGTTTAAGGATTTGTAATTGTTGGAATCCCCACGAAAGCGGGGACACCTTCCTCCATTTCCGGAGGAAGCCATTATCTTTTAGAGCTGTAAGGAAGGAGTAAAATAATTTGCTTAAGGGGAATTTTTCAGCCACAGCAATAGGCAGTTATCCTCATGAAAATGTTGATGACGCATGTAATCTTATCCTGAAGACACTTCCGGAGATCCCATGTTGGCCTCAACTTCCGGAAAGAGATATGAATGAAGAAATGTTGATCCAATACACAGAAGGACTTCCTTTTCTTAAAATTGATCGGGAGAAAAAAAGTGTTTATGTAGATATGCCTGAAGATAATACGGACGAATTGGAAGAATTTTACAACAAATATTTATCAGAAGATCCAGGGCTCTTTTCTATAAGTGATAGCCATGCTCTTGGTTTTTCAAATATGATCAGGCTACTTAATGAAAAAAAACCTGGAAATCTTCGCGCAATCAAGGGACAGATAGTCGGTCCTATAACACTTGCCGGTTCGTTAAAGGATCCGGAACAGATAGCCATGCTCCATAATCCGGTACTTTTCGATGTAATAGTTAAATTACTTTCGATGAAGGCATGTTGGCAGCTTGATCAATATTCTGAATTTGGATTACCCAGAATTATTTTCCTGGATGAACCATATCTTTCGAGCTACGGCTCAGCATTCGCAAACTTGAAGAAGGAACAGATTGTTGAATCTTTAAATGAGATTTTCCTGGCTATCCATAATCGAGACTCTCTCTCAGGTATTCACTGCTGCGGAAATACTGACTGGACTATGCTTATGGAAACAGAGGTAGATATTATAAACTTTGATGCATTTGGCTACATGGACTCCATGCTTATGTATAGGAATCAGGTCAGATCTTTTCTTGAGAGAGGCGGAATTATAGCGTGGGGAATTGTTCCGACAACAGACAGTATTAAAGAGGCAACGGTTGACAACTTGATTGAAAAGATGGTAGTTGCAATTGACTATCTGGTAAGCAGCGGGATTGACCAGAAACTGATTGTTGAGAACTCACTGATCACTCCAAGCTGTGGTACGGGTACCATGCCATTAGAAGAGGCGGAAAAGGCCATGATGCTTACACATGAGTTAACAGTAAAGCTTAAAGATAAATACTGTATCAGGTAAGTCTTCTTATGTTGGCGTAAAATAATGAT
Organism: Candidatus Scalindua sp.; assembly: GCA_021777035.1. Classification (GTDB taxonomy): domain Bacteria; phylum Planctomycetota; class Brocadiia; order Brocadiales; family Scalinduaceae; genus Scalindua. The sequence continues at coordinate 5,864 of JAIQZR010000109.1, forward strand.
TGCTATCCCTACCGGTTAATAAATCTTGAACAATTTTACAATAAATCAGTAGCATCCGGTTAGTTTTTTGCGTGTACCGTTTTTTATACTCGAACTGTCGGAAGAGACGTAGGGCGAGGCTTTAGCCTTGCGATTAATGTACAAAAGCAAACCTACCCGCCCGAACGTGCCAGTTCGGTACGGGCGGGAAGGATTGCCCTACGTGTTACGTGCAAAAAACTAACCGGACGC
>JAIQZR010000110.1 GCA_021777035.1 Candidatus Scalindua sp.
TTCTCAGCAATCGATAACCAGATCGTGGTTAATGCCGATGCATCAGACAGACACTCTCTTCCACAAGAAGAAAGTCTTCATGGGATTCATGCATGGTGGTGAAGCTGATAACCATGTTATAAATACGACTCCTAAAGAAACACTTGTCAGGATTACGAAGGCTGAGGATGGTGGATTGGGTGCTAAAGGAGTTTGGGAACCGGCAAGAACAGGTTTCACTCCTGCAAATGAAAGTAAATTTATGAAACTTTATATTGGTGGTGGTACAACTACAGTTGAATAAATTCAATTGAATTGTTTCGCTATTAAGATTTAATGTAGTTATAAAAAGCCCCTGACTTTTAGTCAGGGGCTTTTTTAATTTGAAGTAAAGAAAATAGCATTTATAATGGACTATTGGGTTTTTTGATTTCTCTTCCTAAAGCTAAAAGAGAAGAACCTAAATAAGTTATTTTAATATATTTGTTTACTGATAAATTTTGATTACCGGTTATGTCATATTTATTTGTAATTTAGGAGTGAATTTGCAAGTTTCTTTGGTTTTTCCACCTTCCTGGATACCCTCTCAACCTTTTTTAAGTCTTCCTTCATTACAGGGTTTCTTAAAGATGAAAGGAGTAGAGAGCGTTTCAATACGTGATTTAAATATTGAGACTATGGATGCGCTACTCTCTGCTGACAAAGTCAAAAAAACTCATGCGATAATAGAAGAAAGGTTGAATGAAGGGTCGCAAACTATTGGCCCTGATGAAAATCCTGAAGAGGTACATTCAAGACTTAACTGGGCCAGAGAAGTGATAGAAAGAGAGAATATGGTTCAGAATGTAGAATGGGCAAAGTCTACATTGAAATCTCAGGGTTTTTATGAAATTGATGATTATGTTGAAAGTTGGAAAATAATTGACAGATGGTTGCAGGCATTTGGAATGCTTTATTATCCATCTGAAATATCAATTGCAAATAATTCTATGAAATACAGTGTGTATTCGTCAGAAGATGTATTAAAAGCTGTTAATAATGAACGTGAAAATCCGTATCGTGACCTCTTTAATGAACACATTGTCGATTCTATGATACAAGAAGGCCCTGATCTTGTTGGAATATCTGTAACCGCGACTTCTCAGGTAATGCCCGCATTTACTCTGGCCAGTCTGTTAAAGGAGAAGAATAGAGATCTTCATATAACAATGGGGGGTAGTGTATTCACAAAGCTAATTGATAACCTTCAGCAAAATCACTTACTTTTTGATCTTGTTGATAGCTTTATTGTTTTTGAAGGTGAACATGCACTTCTAGGACTTATTGAACAGCTTGAAGGTAAGAGGGATCTCAGTAAGGTTCCTAATCTTGTGTATAAAGAAGGCACTACGATTCGTGTCAATCAGCCATTCCACATAGAAGATATAAATTCACTTCCTACTCCGGATTATGACGGTTTCCCATTGGACAGGTACCTGTCTCCAAAGCTGGTTTTACCATTACAGGGATCGAGGGGTTGCTATTGGAGAAAGTGTACATTCTGTAATCTCCATGTGGATAATTTAAAATTCAGATTAAGAAACCTGGATCTTGTGCTTGAAGATATGGATAGGCTTAAAGAAAAGTACGGTGCTGAGTACATGTTCTTTAGTGATGAATGTATGCCGGTTAAGCAGTTAGACAATTTAAGTTTGAGGTTAATTGCAAAAGGCAACGATGTAAAATGGATGGCTGGTGTAAGATTCGATAAAGGACTCACTAAAGACATTTTAAGTAGGTTGCGAGAAGCGGGGTGCCTTAAGATGGTATTCGGGCTTGAGTCATCAAATAAAAGAGTTCTTTCATTAATGGATAAAGGGATAGAAACTGAAATAACCAAGAGCATTATAGACAACTGCGGTGAAACTGGAATTGCTATTCATATGTATGTTATAGTCGGCTTTCCATCTGAAACCCGAGAGGAAGCGCTGGAAACTCTTGAATTTGTTATATCCAATAAAAAATTTCTAAAACAAAAAGGTGCATCTTGTCTTGCTTGTCTTTTTGAGCTTGAAAAACATGCCCCCATTTTGCGTGATCCAGGTAAGTACGGGTTGACTAAAATCGGACATCCTAAACAGGATGATATGAGTTTAGGTTATTTCTACGAGACAGACAAGGGAATGACTCCTGAAGAATCTGGTGAAGTTTACGAATACATAAGGTCAGAAATTGATAAAAGACTCTCCATATTCCCATATAACTTTTCAATGTCAGATGGGTTGTTATATTTAGACCATTGCCCTGATGACGATGTTGAATCTAATCTAAGAATTGCACAAAGCGAGATTACGTAAAAATGAGTGACGAAATAATAGATCATGGAAGAAGGGCTTTCTTTAAGGAGACATTTTCCTATTTTGGGAATGCAGTCAGTGAGATTGTAAAAAACAAAGTGGAAACTGTAACAAAAAATAGTCCTAACTCAAATCCAAATCCAAAAACCAGGCGTTACATCAGGCCACCAGGAGCTCTACGTGAAGAGGAGTTTATTGCCCTGTGTACCAAGTGTGATGAGTGTATAAAGGTCTGTCCACATGGAAGTATAAGAAAACTGAACAAAGATTTTGATATTGCAGATGGAACACCAATTATTGTACCGGAAGAGACTCCTTGCTATTTGTGTGAAGATTATGCTTGTATACAGGCGTGTAAGGATGGTGCATTAGTAAAGGTGAAGAATGTGGAAGAGGTTGCGATGGGGAGGGCGTCTATAAATGAAGATAATTGCATGGCATACGGTGCGCAGTTTTGTGAACAGTGTGTGAGGAATTGTCCTGTGCCTGGCGCAATCTACCTTGAAGACAACAAGCCTGTTGTTATAAAGGAGAAATGTGTGGGTTGTGGAATTTGCGAAAATGTATGTAATACAGTAAATCAGCCAATAGCCATTAGAGTTTCTCCTGTGCAATCATAATTTAGGGATTTAGGAATTGAGGCATTTAGGAATTCAGATGCTAATTTTATGAATTGACACTAATAAAGAAATTGAGGATTTAAGGAATCCCTGAATCCTTAAATCCCTTAATTCACAAATTAAACAATAAAGGTATATATATGAATGAATGTAAGAAGCAGTCAACATGTGAATTTTGTAGAGATTTTGAAACATGTAAGAAGCCTGAAAAAGGGCTTAAGCACAATGAGTGGGCCTTAAGTAATAGAATGGCCAAGATAAAGAAAAAGATTATGGTCATGTCTAATAAGGGGGGTGTCGGCAAGAGTACGGTAACCGCCAATCTTGGAGTGGCTTTAGCTGAGATGGGTCACAAGGTTGGAATTGCTGATGTGGACATACACGGGCCCAATATTCCAAAGATGCTTGGCGTAGAAGGAGGACGGCTTAAGGACAATGAGAATGGCATTGATCCGCTGTCTGTTAATGATTGTCTTAAGGTTGTCTCAATGGCCTTCCTCGTAGAGAATCCGGATCAGCCGGTTGCGTGGAGGGATACAGCAAAATGGGATTATCTTAGAGAGCTGGTTGGTAGCATAAACTGGGGAGAGTTAGATTTCTTATTGGCAGACCTTCCGCCTGGTACAGGTCATGAGGCGATCAGTATGATAGAGTTGATGGGTAAAGTAGATGGAACCGTTATCGTTACTACGCCACAGGATGTATCCCTGCTGGATGCGCAAAAGGCCATACTCTTTGCAAGGGACAGTGGTGTGCCGGTTATCGGGATAGTTGAAAACATGAGTACGTTGACTTGTCCTCATTGCAGCGGTGAAATAGATGTATTCAAATCCGGCGGAGGGGAGAAGATCGCGGAGAAGATGAAGGTTCCATTCCTTGGGAGGATACCTCTTGATCCTGCGATAACTTCCAGTTGTGACAATGGGAAAGCTATTGCCGCTAGCGGTGACGGGTCTAAGAATTCTGTAGCATTTATTAATATTGCAAAAAAAATAGCTGCACTCTGACTTGTAGTAATGTACATGCACAATTAATAGACTATAATATTTACTATAGCCAATAGTGAAGCCGTCATTTTTATGCTTCAGGCTGTGTAAACAATTAAGAGGATTTGTATAGTATAAAATGATTGATAAACATTCTAGAAAAATTAGTTATCTAAGAGTTTCTGTTACTGACTTGTGTAACTTAAGGTGTGTCTATTGTATGCCTCCCGGCGGATCAGAGTTGAGTGGCAGAGATGAGATTCTCAGTTTTGAAGAGATACTGAAAATTATAAAACACGGGGTAGGCCTTGGTGTAAATAAGATAAGGCTTACCGGAGGTGAACCCCTTGTCAGGAGAGATATTACTTCTCTTATTAAACAAATTTCTGACATAGAGGGTATCAATGACATTGCATTGACAACAAACGGAGTTAATCTGAAGGAGTACGCGGGTGCCTTGAAAAAGAGTGGTCTCTCACGATTGAATATCAGCCTGGATACATTGAATGTAGACCGCTTTTCGGATATAACAAGAGGTGGTAATATTCAGGATGTATTTGATGGTGTTGAGGAGGTCTTGAGGGTTGGCTTTAAAGGCACAAAGATGAATGCCGTAATAATGCGAGGTCAAAATGATGATGAAATACTGGATTTCGTTCGTTATATACTGGAGAGGGACATAGAGTTGAGGTTTATAGAACTGATGGCCTCCGGATGGAAAAATATGGTTGACGCAGATAGATTTATGCCGTCTTCCGAGATAATGGAAAAAGTACAGGAAATTGGAGAACTGGTTCCCGTCAATGAAAGAATAGGTGGAGGCCCTGCCACGATCTACAAAATAAAAGGGGCACTGGGATCAATAGGATTTATCTCTGCGGTCTCAAAGCCTTTTTGCAGTACCTGTAATCGTCTGAGACTTACGTCTGATGGCAAATTGCGTTCGTGCCTATTGAGCGGTGGAGAGATTGATATTAAAAATCTATTGCGTTCTTCTCATCTTACAGAAGAGGAATTGGCAAATGAGTTAACAGAAGCATTTCTAAAAGTAACAGCTATGAAGCCTATCGTACATTCAGGAAAAAACAAGGCGGTAATGAATCAGATTGGCGGTTAATAATAATTATAAATAATCTAAAAATAGAGGAACGCTTCGAACTTCTCATTCTCTTATTGCAATTATGAATAAACCAGTATTAACACACATTGATGAAAATGGTGCTTCTCGAATGGTAGACGTTAGTAAAAAGGAGATCACTGAACGTATTGCATTGGCTCATGCCTCCGTAATCATGAATTCTCAAACATTCAACTTGATAATGGATAAGCAGGTGGCAAAGGGAGATGTACTGGAAGTTGCTCGCGTAGCTGGCATAATGGCTGCTAAAAAGACAAGTGGACTAATCCCAATGTGTCATCCTCTTAATATAAATTCCGTTAAAATTGATTATACTGATAATAGTAAGGATACCATTGAAATTACAGCAGAAGTTAAGATAACTGCTAAGACTGGTGTTGAGATGGAAGCACTAACTGCTGTTTCAGTGTGCGCGCTTACAATTTATGATATGTGTAAATCTGCGGACAAATCAATGCTTATAAATGATATCTATCTTGCTAAAAAAACTGGAGGAAAGAGCGGGATATTCGAAAGGGAATAAAGATCATGTTCGTTATTTGCCAATCAGAGTGTTCGTGAACTATTCAATTTCTAAATTTTTCGATTAATTTTTATATGCCCCATGGCAGTGTAATCTTGAATGCACTTCCAGTTCCTACTTTTGAGGTGATTGAAATCTCACCGCCAAGATTTTCTATATTTGTTCGAACGACGTCCATACCAACGCCTCTACCTGAAATTGCTGTGACATTGGCCGCTGTAGAAAAACCGGCAGCGAAGATAAGCTTAAAAGCTTCTTCATCGGTTAGCTCCGCATCTGGTTCTAAGATGCCTTTAGTAACTGCCTTCTCTATCAATATTTTTGGGTTTAACCCCTTTCCGTCATCTTTTAATTCAATGATTGCCTGTTTTTTTTCGTTAATTTCCTCACATCTGGCGATCAATTGAACAGCGCCCAGTGGTGGCTTACCGGTAGTCTTCCTGGCTTCAGTCTCTTCTATTCCATGATCAACAGCATTTCGTATCATATGAACCAGAGGATCATTGAGTTTTTCTATCATGTTACGGGCAAATAATGTGTCTTCTCCTGAGAGAGTAAGACGGGCCAACTTGCCGGTTTTTTTAGACAAATCCCTGACCATACGTGTCATTTTCTGAAATAACGTCTGGATAGGTACCATCCGCATGAAAGTAGAAACTTCTTGTAACTCTGCGCAGGTGGAAATTAAATCTTTATGAATTTCTTCTGAGAGTTCTGAGGATTTGAGATTTTTTAAAATAGGTTCTATTTTGCTGAATGAAGCAGAGATCATGGCCAAACGATTTACGAGCTCAAGATCAACTTTGACTGTCTCCTTTACACTAGGCGGAGGAGATTGCGCAGGTTCGGGTGCTTGTTGAGTAACTAATACTTCAGGATCAGGAATATCTTCGCCTTTAATCACTGCTTCGAGGCGTAAAAGAAGCTTGGGTAAGCCAACTGTTTCCGGAAAGCTGAGTTTCTTCTCTATTGACCGGCGAACACTTTTCAATTGTTGTCTCATCATTTCCGTTGCTTCGAACACAATATCTAAAGGCGTACCAATCAGTTTAATTTTTCCATCGCGAGCTAAGTCAAGGAGTGTCTCTGTTGTGTGACCCAGGTTTGTGACATCTGTAATTTCTAGGAAACTACTCAAACCCTTGATTGAGTGGAAAACGCGAAATAGGGCATTGATACCGTCCTGGTCATCTACTCCACTCTCAAGGCGCATAAGGATTTGGTCAGCGTTGTTCAATCCATCCTCACTCTCCTGGAGGAAATCGGTAATAATTTCCAGTGTTTCATCATCTCGTTCTACGGAAACTTGTTCGGTAGGTTGTTTCTCCTCTTGAGTGCTCTTAAAATCAGGGACAGTAGTGTGGGCGTTATACAAATGGGCTTGTCGTTCACTTAGTGCGGAAGAGAGTTCGCTGACTGACGTACGAACCCACTGTAACGCAGCATCTCCGTCATTTATTTCTTCATTGATTAAGCTCATTATGATAGACGAACAATTGTCTATCGTTTTGCTTATCTGATCAGTGCCAGCCTTACCGAGGCACTCTTCAAGTTCTTCAAACAAGGCGATAACACGTCCTAGTAACTGGGTGTTCCCAGGTGTCGCATCATTTAGTACGCCTGATATTTCAGTTGCAAGTGTTATGGGGTTACGATCACTTAAAACAAGCAGTATTTCTCCTTCAAAACTGGGGCCTGACAGGGACTGTGCTATTACTGGTATTTTATGTGGCAAATAGGTCTTACAGTCATCAGCTATAAGGTGCAAGGGTACACCGAAATTGATTTGTTCGCCACCAGGAATTGATCGTTTGACTATACCTGAAACCATATTGACAATTTCGCCGAGTAGGTCTAAAACTTCACTGCTTGGCGGCTTTTCATCTGCACCAAATCCGAGGAAAGCTCTAGCCAGGTTGTCGCTACTCTCTTTACTGCCAAAGAGCCCCAGCTCCCAGCTCCCACCATCATGCAGCAGACTGAGCCCAACGCCGTATTCCATGCCTTCCGCAGAAAATAATTTCGGTTTGCCAATTGTCTCCAGTTGAATTCCAAACATGGTATCACAAACTTCTTTGATTGCGCGTAGTGATGTCTCCATATTAGGGGGGACTTCAAACTCAATGCCTTTTGAGTGTAAGCTGTCGGTTCCTTGAGGTTTTGCTGTGATAGTATATGTCATCGTATTACAAAATAATTACTTGATATTTTTGTTTACATTTATAAATTATTCGTAAAAGCCGTTTTGGTGAAATTAGAATAGTAATTTATATTGTGTACAAATATAAGTGTTCTGGATAAAAGTATTCTTATGTTGTAGGATAATATTCTTATAAAAACTTATGCTTTTGACTTCGACCGTTCAATTTCAGCCTTTAACTCTTTGATTTCTTCCTTTAAAGATTCCACCTCTCTATTTGCAATAGATGACGTTTTATTTTCTTCAGGGACGGCATTAGGTTGTACTCCCACCAGAAATACACCTTTGTCATACTCTACCTTTGTCATGACCCAGGAAAAAGATGCTTGTGAATCAAGTGCAAAATCTACACCCCCGTTACTGCCAGTTTCTCCACCCTCTGAAGAGGATATAGATAAATGTCTTCCCGCGATAACCCACGGTGTTAGAAGGTGCATGTCGCCAAGTGTGTCTGTAAGCTTTACTTTTGCGACTCCCGCAATCATATTGACTAGTTCACCCATACCATCTTTGATTTCATCATTAACGTCAGTGGTATCAGTACCTAACATTGCGTTGGCAATATTGCATGCCACTGCTGCAGACGAAAAAATAGCAATCTTTCCCATATATTGTTCACCAAAGAAATGAAGAGAGGATATCAAATCAGTACTAACATTTTTTTCATCTTTAACAAAGGATTCCTGAGTCTTTACTTTTATCATAAGCATAGTTGAAAAAACTTCATTTGTAGCCTCATTTAAGGCATTTGTTATACCTCCTTCTAATTCTTTAATATCCATTATATAGACCTTTCAAATAAAATATTCATATAATTAATAAACTGTATGATAATGTCATTAACTTATCATTACTATATTATCGCTTATATCATGAATAACTTTAGTTTTTCAACGCATGATTGTGCGATTGTATTTTGGCCATACCGGACAATATGTTATGATTAGCATCTAAGCCCTTCAAGACACATTACTTACGAGAAATTCACATATGCCGGTAAAATGATGAAATACTCAAGTTTTATGTATAATTATAGATATAAGAATCATTATTCGATAGAAGCCAGATGAAAATGAGTACAATCTTAACTCATACCGGGTTAAGAGTTGTGGATACCGTAATCTTAAAGTGGCAGATATATCTGTGATTTGATTGCCAGAAACCTGTATACTAATTTTATTTTTAATGCCCCTTCTTTTGAATTTTCGCCCAGGTGTCACGAAGGGTTACTGTCCTGTTAAATATTATTTTTTCATTTGTGGCATCGTTGTCTACACAGAAGTATCCAAGCCTTTCAAACTGGAATCTGTCTAAAGGTTTGGCATCTTTGAGGCTGGCTTCCACCATGCAGTCTGATAGAACCTGAAGTGATTGTGGGTTCAGGTTTGATTTGAAGTCTTCTCCATCTACCGTGTTTTCCGGATTTTCCATGGTAAAGAGATGATCATACAGTCTGACTTCCGCCTTTAAAGCATGGGATGCAGAAACCCAATGAATAGTTGACTTTACCTTGCGACCGTCAGGAGCATTGCCTCCACGCGTAGCAGGGTCATAACTGCAGTGCAATTCTACAATCTGCCCATTGTCGTCTTTGACTACATCCGTACAGGTTATAAAATAAGCATAACGCAGTCTGACTTCTCTGCCAGGTGCCAGGCGAAAGAACTTTTTTGGAGGGTCTTCCATGAAATCCTCCTGTTCTATATAGAATATTTTTGAAAATGGCACTTTCCTTGTACCTGCCTCCGGATCTTCCGGATTGTTTACCGCATCCATCCACTCTTCCTCTTCTTCAGGATAATTATCAATAACCACTTTTAATGGCCTTAGTACTGCCATAACACGATTTGATGTTTTATTAAGATCTTCGCGAACGCAATGTTCCAGTAATGCAATATCTATTGTGCTGTTAAACTTGTTTACACCAATGCGCCTACAAAATTCGCGAATTGATTCCGGGCTGTATCCGCGTCTGCGCATTCCGCTAATAGTTGGAATACGGGGATCGTCCCATCCATTAACAAGTTTTTCCTCAATAAGCTGCAAAAGCTTACGTTTGCTCATAACTGTATAGGTAAGTTCTAATCGTGCAAACTCAATCTGCTGTGGGTGATGGATTTCCAGTTTATCAAGATACCAGTCGTAGAGTGGTCTGTGATTTTCAAATTCAAGAGTACAGATAGAGTGGGTAATGCTCTCAATAGAATCTTCCAGTCCATGTGCCCAATCGTATGTTGGGTAAATGCACCATTTACTACCTGTACGATGATGTTCTGCATGCAAAATTCGATACATAACGGGGTCTCTCATATTCATATTTGATGATGACATATCTATTCTTGCTCGAAGCACACGGGTGCCATCTTCGAATTCCCCCTCCTTCATGCGTCTTAAAAGATCAAGGTTCTCTTCAGCACTTCTGTTACGGTATGGACTCTCCTTGCCTGGCGCAGTCAGAGTCCCACGATATTCTCTCATCTTTTCAATCTTCAGGTCACAGACATAGGCAAGGCCCTTATTAACCAATCTGACTGCGTAATCATACATTTGATCAAAATAATCGGAGGCATAGTAAAGATGTTCACCCCAGTTCCAACCCATCCAGCGAACATCCGTCTGAATAGATTCTACGTATCTGGCCTCTTCCTTAACAGGATTGGTGTCATCAAATCTCAGGTGGCAACGTCCACCCTCGTTTTCAGCAGCAATACCAAAATTCAGGCAGAATGACTTTGCATGTCCAATATGCAGAAAACCATTTGGTTCAGGGGGGAATCTTGTGATTACTTTATTGTTCCACTTTTTTGTCCGGTTGTCTTCAGCAACAATTGTCCGTATGAAATCGACTGAAGGCTGTTTACCCGCTTCATTGTCTCTCTTTTGTTCGTTTTCTTGCTGTCTCACTTGACCTGCCTTTATAATGAACTATCCTAAGTTTGTTTTATATTCTAGTAATGTTTGATTATGTCCTTGCGTGTTTTTCTTTTATTGCTATTGAATCGTTATTGCCGCCTGATTTCTGCAGTATTCCAGTATAAACGTGCCTCTGTATGTCCTATAGAAGTATTCGGAAATGGCAAAAGCCGTATTAGCCGCCAACCAGTTGAATATATTATCAATAATCATGTAGTATTTACAGTTTAAAGTTTTAAATGTTATGTGGGAAAATAGTGCTGATATTGACATTTTGGCCATTGTTCGATACAGTGAAATGGTAAACAGGGACAGCGACTGTTTATTTCATCAATAAACATCCCACGCTCCTTTTTTGTAGTATTTTACTAAAATGGGATCCAGGATAGTATTCACTTTTACTTTTTCTTTTTTCTCCAGAACTCCTTTACCAAAATGCACCATTGAAATGATGGCGTCTCTGTTCAGGAATTTAGTAGGGGGGGGAGGCAGTTCAATTTCCATTACCTTTGCCTTCAGCATATCATTCGATACAACCTTCTTTTTCAATCCCAGACACCATCCCCATTCGCCGAGTGTCGGGATATTGTTGTGATAGGGCAGTACGGTAAAATCGGCAGATTCCATTGTCTTGATTATGCAGACGAACGAATTAGGGGAGTGTACCGGGCTGGATGCCTGTGTGACGATTATGCCATATTTATTGAGCCTACGTTGGCAGAGCGAATAGAACTCTCGGGAATAGAGTCGGGACAGAGATACAGAATTGGGGTCCGGTAGGTCGACGAAAATAACATCATAAAACGCCTCACTCTTCTCTATAAAGGAAAAGGCATCCTGGTTTATAACATTGACCTTTGGGTCTACCATGGCGTTCTGATTAATCTTTGTGATGATGGGATTGTGTTTAGCCAGATCTGTCATTACCGGATCGAGGTCAACTACTGTGACCTTCTCTACATCCTTGTATTTTAGGATTTCTCTTACCGCCAAACCTTCTCCGCCTCCCAGTACCAGTATATTCTTTCTCTGGTTTGAAAGAGACATTGCAGGGTGTATAAGCGGTTCATGATATTTCTCTTCATCAAATGTTGAAAACTGTTCATTTCCGTTTATAAAAAGCCAGTACTTGTCCTTCCACTGAGTCATGACTATTTTCTGATATATGGTCTGTTGTTCGAAGATTATCCGGTCTTTATATTTCTTCTGTTCACTATAGAGTATTACCGGCTTGACCACGAAAACAGATATCATGAAGAACGCGGTAATTGACCAAAATGAGATTTGAATGGCCTTTCTGTAGTACAGCAGATGTTTGAATTTCCAGAACAGTATTGATGCTACCAGAAAATTTATTATGCCAAGGGCGATAGGTGTATAGGTAAGGCCAAAATATGGTAGGGCAAAAAATGCAAACAGGATACCTCCCACCAGGGCACCGTAATAGTCTTTCTCCATAACGGATGAGATATTTACCCTGAGCTCTTCATACGACTCATTCATCCGGGTCACTAAAGGTATCTCCGCGCCAATCAGCAGACCGATTAATATACTGAATGAGTAGATGAGCAGACCGGTACTTCTGCTGAATGTAGAGGCCCAATAACAGAGTGCTACTGAAATACCACAAAGGATGGAGAGGGTAAATTCCAGAAATATGAATTTGTCCAGAAGGTTGTTTAATATATATTTACTTATCCTGCATCCCAGTCCCATTGCAAAAAGCATCAGAGACATCAATATAGTCCACTGGAGTATAGGATTTCCGAGAAGATAACTTGCGAGAGTGGACAGTACAAATTCTGCGACGATGCCTGCACAACCCGTAGCAAAAATACATATTTTGAGTATCCTGCTTTGTGATGCTAAAAGTGGATTTGGCATTGTTCGGGTTACGGGTTACGGGTTTCGGGTTACATGTGACTCGCGACGCATTATAAACACCAGGTTATGAGGAAGGATGATCCTATATATGAAAATGCTGCTATAAATGCGGCTCCGAGATTTGGCTTTTCCTGATTAACAATTTCATCAGTCAGCTTTGCTCCCGGCAAAAGGATCTTATCAGTAAACAGACGTATCAGAGGCAGCAAAACAATGCCAAAGCCAAAGAAACACCCAAGAGTGAGCAGACTATCACCCCAGCTTGTAAAGTCTTCACCTATGGCATGCCTGACAATGTTTGCAACTCCAACAATAGCTCCGGCGTAACAGATACCCGCAGCAGCATTGTCTTTCTCAATTTCGTCATGTATGCAATAAGGTGTGATCAGGTTGTAAACAAAACCGGTGACGATGAAAGAGATCTGGCCTATAGCCCAGAAAACCAGAAGCGTTATTATTCCGCCACCCTCTCCGGAAATGGAGCCAAAAATTATCATGCCTGTAGCTAAATAAACAGCTAACTCAACAACACCTGTTCCCGCATTCTGGTCTTTTATTATCTCTTTCTTATTGTTGAACTTATACAGAATTACTTTGTCATTAATGAATGTGGAGATATTGAGCAGTATAATTGCGATTGGGCCGTATATAAATATATCTATTAAATCGGCCAACATACCTGCCGATTCGCCTATTACAACACCTCCGATGGCAAACACTAAACCAAAATAGTAACCAACCAGTGAGAGTGCAAATGCGCAATTGTCTTTCTTGACCAATTCGTCTTTTACACTGATATCACTGTGAACCAGATCATAGACAAGTTTTCCAATCCAGAACAGATAGTAGCAACTTACCAGGTATATAATAGCTGAGATTAAATTATCAAAATGCATTATTTTCCGAACCCTCCTCCTCTACTGCGGAATGGACTCTGGCTTCTGCCAGCTCTCTGTTTCACCTTTTGTGCGAAACTTTGTTTTGCCATTTTCTGTTTTGCCATCTTCCTTTGGAAGAAGCTTTTATGTGTCTGTTTTGTTGTTGATCCGTTTGTACCATACTGGTTATTATTACCGTAATATGGTCTGTTGCTTTTTCGGTAATCGGTGTAAGCGCCATAATCATTACGATACACAGGCCTGCTCACCATCCCGAACATATGAGACATAAACATGTATTTACCATAAAACGACCAGAATGAATTACCGGATCTGTCCTGCTTCCACTCACCGTATCTGTCGTCACCTACATATTGGTAGCCTGGGGGAGAAGGTGTTTTAATATAACCATCTGCTGTCTTTGACAGTAAAGCCATACCAAGGTAATTCTCATTTTTACGGTAATATTGTTCTGATACTTTCACAAAACCGGTATATTGAATGTCCTCCTTTATGATAACTTTGTACTTATGGCGATAATGCTTAAATATGGTGCCAGTCGACTGCATATCTTCCAGAATAATTGAATATTCGGGGACATTTTTCAGGTTTGAGGATATTCGCTCAATCGGAGAACGCTTGGCCCCGCATGACTGTATAGTCATTACCACGCATATTAAAACACATGTAGTGATTATCTTTTTTGCCGAAGACATGTTTGATGTTGCCTACACAATTGATTAAAATTAAATGCATTCATTTAGAAACTTTGTATTACTTGGAATATATAACGCTTTTGTTTTTAAATGTCAACCTAAATGTATGATAGCTGCTTATTTAAGGATACTCAGGGTCGCTCCTTTGTTATAATAACAAAATGTATAAAGTCCTCACAATAGCTGGATCGGATTCCTGTTGCGGCGCGGGTGTGCAAGCGGACCTCAGAGTAATAAGTGCACTCGGTGCATATGGTACATGTGCAATTACTGCGATAACCGCACAAAACAGTCTCGGTGTAAGTTCTGTTTTTAATGTTCCGGCTTCAATAGTTGGCCAGCAGATAGACGCGGTTATTTCTGACATTGGGACTGATTCTCTTAAAACGGGGATGCTTGTAAGTGAAGAGATTGTAGAGGTAGTATGCGATAAGTTCAGGAAGTACAGCCTTAAAAATCTGGTAGTAGACCCTGTGGTCACTTCTCACCAGGGCGAAAGCCTTTTGTCGGGAGATGGCGTAAGAAAGATCATCTCTGACATGATCCCATTATCTTGCCTGGTAACTCCAAATATTCCGGAAGCTGAAATTCTTGCAAGCCGCAAGATAAAGAACCTTTCAGACTTAAAAGACGCAGCCAGTGTACTGATTGATAAAGGAGCATCGAATGTTCTGATTAAAGGTGGGCATGCTATGAATCGTGAAGATGGGAATAACGAAGAAATAAATGGAGAGAGTATTGATCTCTTTTATGATGGAAAAGAGTTTCAATACTTCAGGGAAAAACGGCTAGACATAGACAATGTTCACGGAACGGGGTGTATCTATTCAGCAGCAATAGCAACTGAGTTGTCAAAAGGAAATGAGATGATCAGCTCAATTACAGTTGCAAAGAAATTTATATCAAAAATAATAAAAGAGTCAACAATGCCTGGAAAAGGTAGCAGATTAGCGGATTTTACATAACAAACCGATAAGTAGTGTTTTGCTTAAGTTGTGCCTTTGTGTTCCTTGCAAGCTTTGCGAGAGGCAGTTTTTTTTTGAGGTCTCTTAAGGTTACTTTAAACATTTTCTCTTGATAAAGTGTCAAAAATTGCTTAGTATCTCTTTTTCAAATAGTTTTCTAATTCAAATAAAAGAATGGACTTATAACAATGTATAAAATAGCAACAATAGCCGGAGATGGGACTGGGCCTGAGGTTGTTCGAGAGGGATTAAAGGTACTTGAAGCTGCAGGTAAGAAGTATGGTTTTAAATATGAACTGGTTGATTATGACCTTGGTGGTGAAAGGTATTTAAAGACAGGTGAAATTTTGCCTGATTCTGTTGTGGAAGAGCTTAGGAAGTGTAATGCAATTTTTCTGGGTGCGATTGGACATCCTGATGTGCAGCCTGGCATCCTCGAAAAGGGCTTGCTTTTGAAAGCAAGGTTTGCTTTACAGCAGTACATAAACCTGCGTCCTGTAAAGTTGTATCCTGGCGTAGATTGTCCGCTTAAGGACAAAGGGCCTGATGATATTGATTTCGTTGTTGTACGTGAGAATAACGAGGGCCTTTATGCCGGGATAGGGGGGTTCTTAAAGAAAGATACTTCTGAGGAAGTAGCGACACAGGAGATGATTAATACAAGGCAGGGTGTAGAGCGCTGTATTCGCTATGCGTTTGAATATACAAGAAAACGAGGCAAGAGGAAACAACTACTGCTGTGCGCAAAGACAAATGTTTTGACTTACGCTCACGATCTATGGTGGAGGGTGTTTAATGAAGTAGGCGAAGAATACAAGGATATAAAACGTGAGTATGCCCATGTTGACGCTACATGTATGTGGATGGTAAAAAATCCTGAATGGTTTGACGTTATTGTGACCTGCAATATGTTTGGTGATATCATTACTGATCTGGGTGCGATGATCCAGGGAGGAATGGGAATCGCTGCGGGTGGAAATGTAAATCCGGAAGGTGTTTCCATGTTTGAGCCGATTGGAGGATCAGCCCCTAAATATACCGGTCAGAATGTTATAAATCCGGTTGCCGCTATTCTGGCATGTATGATGCTTCTTGAACAGTTAGGTGAAGATGCAGCAGCTGCATCTATTGAAAGGGCCGTAATAGATGTTATAGGCAATAAACTTAAAAGTGTAAATGCAGGTCAGATGGGATATTCCACTTCTGAAGTCGGCGATCTTATTGCAGAGGGTATTGCGTAGCAACCTGAATGCGTTCGTTAGTTAAAGATATATACGGGAGTCTTTATGCAGGGTACCATGGCGTTGGAATCCAGTGTTTTGGTTTTAAACAAATTCTTTGCAGCCGTACATGTAGTAAATGCGAAGAGGGCGTTTACGATGTTGTGTAAAGAGAGTGCCGAGGTTATATCTGTTGATGACGGGCAGTATAACTCTTACGATTTTACAAGCTGGGTTGATGTCTCTGCATTCAAGGCGGAATGCGGATTGCCGGATGATGACCAGTACGAAAGCATCAAGACAGTTTCGCTGGAAATCAGAGTACCAAAGATTATCAGGTTAGTTGTTTACGATAAACTTCCCAAAGCAAATATCAAGTTTAATAGAAAGAATATCTTTGCCAGGGATAATAACAGGTGTCAATATTGCGGCAAAAAGGTTTCCACATCAGAGTTAAGTCTGGATCACGTTATACCCAGAACTCAAGGCGGCGTAAGTAACTGGAAGAATATTGTCTGTGCCTGTACAAACTGTAATAAGAAGAAGGGTGGCAGACGGCCAGCAGAAGCCGGAATGAGGTTGATTTGTGAGCCAGTTAAACCCAGGCATTGTCCAATTATTCAATTAAAGCTGGGATCTAATAAATATAACTCCTGGAAGCAGTTTCTGAACAACGCCTACTGGTCTGTCCCTCTGGAATAGAGTCAACTAATATTTGCATGGACAAACTGGTTTGTCCGTGCAATTCAAGCTTTCTGCTTATCATTCTCATGGTAAAGGAATATTACTTATCAATCCTTTCTGGGCAACAAAAAGGTCTTATTGCTGCCATAGTCAAATCAACCCTTTCCACTTTTACGTTACCATATTTAGCTATACTTAATACGAGAAACATTTTTTACAATAATGGCATTGTCAGGAGTACAAAATTACCGGTAAAAGTTATCAGTATTGGAAATATAACCACCGGAGGTACAGGCAAAACACCTCTTGTAGAATTTACAGTAAAGTATCTTCGTGAAACAGGCAAGAAGGTCGCAGTCCTGAGCAGAGGTTATGGTGGCAATGACTCTTCACAGGGCAATAATGAGGTTGTTAATGACGAATGTCTCGCTTTAAGAGAAAATCTTCAGGATGTACCCGTTTTAGCAGGAAAGGACAGGGTAAAAAACGGAAGAAAAGCAATCAGTGATTTCCAGGTAGATTGCATGATACTTGATGACGGTTTTCAACATTTAAAGCTGAAGCGTGACCTTGATATTGTTGTTATTGATGCAATTAATCCGTTTAGCGGCGAAAACCTGATACCAAGAGGGAGTCTTAGAGAACCTCTGAAAAATCTTAAACGTGCAGACCTGTTTATCATATCTCACTGCAATCAGAGCAATGAGCAAATCATTAAATCAATATATACAAAATTAAACAGGATTAATAAAGACGCTCCTGTTTGTGAATCAATACACAGACCTTTGTATTTTGACAGCATTGAGAGTGGCCCCGCTCTGGGACTTGAGTGGTCAAAGGGGAAAAAAATTTATGCTATCTCTGCAATAGGCAACCCGGAATCTTTTGCCAATACTTTAGACGTGCTTGGCGCTAACGTAATAAAACACAAGATGTTTCAGGACCACCATGTATACACGAAGAATGAGATGGATAAAGTTATTTCTGAAGCGCAATCACTTGGTGCAGACGCTATTGTTGTCACACAAAAAGATATGGTAAAAATAAGGAAAATAAATACAATAGACGCTAACATACTATCACTAAAGATTGAAATAGAGGTAACAAAAGGGATTGAGTTGTATAAAGGGGCAATAGATAGCACCTTAACCTAAATGTCACGAATTGAGTAAGAGGGAGGCCTTTTTAGATTTGAAGAAAAAGAGAAGAGAATACAAACCTGTAGATCTGAAAAAGATCAAGACGTACTCAATAAAAAAAAGAAAGAACCTTGTTAATTTAGAGCAATTTGGCAAGCCCATTGAGTTTAAGGGTTTCAATAAATTTATCGATTCACTGCCAAAGGTTCTGGCTGCCAATCATCTGAAAAATGTAATTGACAATATTGTTAAAGCCCACAATAAGGATCGTCAGGTAGTCCTGGCATTAGGGGCACATGTGATAAAATGTGGACTGTCGCCCATTGTGATAGATTTGATGAAGCGAGGCATTGTAACCGCAGTTGCTATGAACGGATCAGGAGCCATACACGATTACGAAATATCTTTGATGGGAGAGACCTCTGAAGACGTATCGCACAGCCTCAAGGACGGAACTTTTGGTATGGCGGTGGAAACGGCAGAGGCAATTCAGGCGGCAGCATCAGTGCCTGAAAGTGGATTGGGCAGGGCGCTTGGAGATAAAATATTAAAGGACAAAAACAAGTATAAACAACACAGTATCCTGGCAGAGGGTGCCAGGCTGAACATACCGGTGACAGTACACGTCGCAATAGGAACGGACATAATCCACATGCATAGCTGTGTGTCGGGAGCTGATATGGGAGAATCAAGCCATATGGACTTCAAGATACTGTGTTCAGTGGTCTCCGAGCTAGAAGGGGGAGTTTGGCTGAATGTGGGTTCTGCCGTGATAATGCCGGAAGTTTTTTTAAAGGCGATAACTGTAGCAAGGAACCTTGGCAGAAAAGTCAAAAATTTTACAACGGTTAATATGGATATGATCCAACATTACCGGCCACAGACGAATGTAGTAAAACGGCCAACTACCCATGGATACTCGATCACTGGTCATCACGAGATAATGCTACCGCTACTAAGGCTGGGTATTATTTCAAAATTATAAAAGATATTTTCGCGGCTTTTATAAACAGGCTTTTCATTCTAGTTGGTTTTTATGTGTTAATTTGGTATATGTATTGCGAGCAAAACATGGATTGCGCTAAATGTATTTCAATATTTTGGAAACATAAGTTTATGTAATTTGCTCGGTTATATTTGTTGTACATTGCAAGCTACTAGTATACAATGGACTGAGGTATTACCTAAATAGAGCAATTCTTGATCAGTAGGGACGGTTTCCAAAACTGTCCTTTATCACACAGCTCGTTTGGCCTGCCAGACTTGTCATTCAGGCTGGGAAACTAACCCTACCATTTGTGATCCATTTAATGGATGGTATCAATTTTTGCGTAACCCATGGCTATAAACGATATCACATTATTTAATGATCAAGGATCACTCAATTTAGGTTGTAATTTTGACTTGGGAGGTCGATTGTTTTGCCGACATTCCCATAGCAGTTTTTTAATTTTTGAATAGATGTGAATAAGGAGAGAAGATATGAAAAAGTTATTATTTTTTACTTTTGTAATTGTGTGCCTGATGGGAGCGGGAAGGGCTTTTGCTTATACCGTGCCAGAAAACGATACAGGCGTAGAATTCCTTTATGTTACAGGGCCTAAAGGCGACCCGTTAAGAGGGGCAGAGGATCATGTACAGGTTCTGGATATTGATGTTCCTGAGAATGAACAGGAGAAGTTAGTTATAGCCATTTTTGATCCCGAGACTGGTGGTAACATAGATGCCAGGCCATTTAGTGATAATCCGTGGGACACTATAACTGAAATTATAGTATCTGGAGGAGAAGGAGAAATTTATAAGAAGGTTTTTAAGAGTGGCAAATTTGATAACAAATTTTTCTCCTTTGAGCCTTTATCAATAACTGACGGAGTGAAGGTTGGCTCTTACTACAGATTTACATTGACAATTACTGCAACAGAAGGTGACGACGCTAATCTTTTTAAAGTAAGAGTCTCGCCTAATAGCGCAAAGGTTTCAAGTCCAAACATTACATTCCGTCTAGTACCTGAAGAGGGGAAAGTGATGCATTTTTATCCCTTAATTCCGAATGGCGTAGATCAAATTATTGTATCTAGTTATGATCTGGATTATGACGGAGGAACCAGTACATTACATGACGTTGCCAATAATATGGAATACGATATAGAAGCATCAGAAAGCGGTCAATGGCATGATACAGTAATATCGCTCTCTTCAACAAATGAAAGATTCATTGATTATAAAATAGTTAAAGGAACACAATACAAAGCACATGCGGCTTTGAAAATTACGGATATTGACGGAAATCCATTTCCAATTTATTTCAGAAGGAGAAACCTGGGCAATTGTGATGAATTTACTTTTGACGGAACAAGTTCTTTTGATCCGGACGATCAGGCCCTTACATATCATTGGGATTTCGGCGATGGTACGACAAGTGACGAACCGATTGTAATTCATCAGTTTCCAAAGGGAGGCGATTTCAATGTTATCCTGTCTGTGCAGGACACATCTGGCCTTCATTGCGATACCGCAGTCTCTTCACAAGTGGTCAGTGTAAATACTCCACCTGTTGCCGATTTTACCGGACCCGGAATATCTTGTACTGATCAGACTCTTACGTTTGATGCAAGTAACTCAACGGATAATACGCCAGACCAGCTTTCCTATCAGTGGGATTTTGGAGATGGTACCGGCGCTGAAGGAAAACAGGTAACTAAAGTCTTTACTAGAGGCGGTACTTATAATGTTAACCTTACTGTGAACGACAATTCAGAAACAACCTGCAATACTGATAGTGTAAACAGCATGATAACTATCAATACAATGCCGGTTGCCGATGCTGGTAAGGATATCAACCTCTGTTTAGAGCATAACCAGGATTATTACATCAGTTTTAATGGTTCTGGCTCAACCGATGCAGATGGCAATGCGCTTACTTACAGATGGGATTTTGGTGACGGAAGCAGTGATTCCGGTTCAAGCGTAACTCATGTTTATCAGAAACGAGGGGAGTATGTAGCGACACTGTTTGTAGATGATGGTTACAACTCAGCATGTAGTTCAAGTACTGATACGTTAAAGGTTAAGCTAAACAAAGCCCCTGTTGCTGTGGTCGGAGACAATGTAACTGTTTGTCTTGGCACAGAAGTTACTTTTGACGGTTCCGGTTCAATTGGTGAAGAAGGCGAAGCGTTGCAATATGAGTGGGATCTGGGTGATGGAACGATTGAAAATGGCGTAATCGTTACTCACACATATCAGAGTGGAGGCAGTTACAAGGCAATTCTGACGGTAAATGATATGCAGAATTCGAACTGTTCTATTAGCACTGATAGTATGTATGTAACAGTAAACACTAGTCCTTCTGCTGATTTTAGTGGTGTGAACACTGCATGTACTGGAGATGAACTTCTATTTGATGCATCTGGTACTAGTGATGTTGATGGTGATAATTTGACCTATGCATGGGACTTTGGAGACGGTACAGATTTACAAGGCGGTTCCAATGTAGCACATGTATATGGTAAAGGTGGTAATTATGCTGTACGATTGACCATAGACGACAACAAAGGTACGGAGTGTTCACAGGATATATCCGTATTAAATGTCGTAATTAATACTCCTCCTGCAGCAGTGTTTAATGCAGTGAAAGTTGCATGTACTGGAGACGTGGTTTCATTTGATGCTACAGGTTCTAATGATGCTGACGGTGATAAACTTGCATATACATGGGATTTTGGAGACGGTTCAGAGTTACAAGTTGGTTCCAATGTAACACATGTTTACAACAACGGAGGCGACTATTTTGTAAGATTGACAGTAGATGATAACAAGGGTACTAAGTGTTCAACAAATACTGCGACTACTTACGTTACAGTGAATACTTCTCCTTCTGCTGTATTGAAGGCCACTAGACTTGCATGTACTGGAGACGAAGTTTCATTTGATGCTTCAGGGTCAAATGATGCAGACGGTGACAAGATGACTTATACATGGAACTTTGGAGATGGAACAACAGTTCAAGGCGGCTCTCAAGCGTCACATGTATACAATAAAGGTGGAGATTATTCGGTTAGATTAGTGGCAGATGATAACAAAGGTACTAAATGTTCTCAGGATGCAACTGGAGTAAGCGTTAGAATCAACACTCCTCCTGTCGCGGATGCCGGACCAAACCTTGTATGTTGTCTCGAGCAAATTTCTGAATTTGACGGATCAAATTCATATGATGCTGACGGTGACAACTTAACTTATACATGGGACTTTGGAGATGGTTCTACCGGTGAGGGAGCAAGAGTTTCTCATGTTTATTCCACAATTGGTAGATTTGTTATAACGTTAACAGTGAATGATAATTCGGGAACAAGTTGCGATACTGCTAGTGATTCATTTCACGCGACAGTTAACGCGAAGCCTACATCTATCATAATTGTTAAATAATTTCAGTCTTTTGTTTTAAACAGGAAAGGGGAGGGACACGTTATGTTACCTCTTCTTTCCTGTTTTACTTTTAGGCTTAACGGTTAGTAAATATGCATTAAAATGGAAATAACTAAATGAGAAAAGTAAACATAATCTTGATAATTATATGCGTGCAGGTTTTCTCCATGCATACTTGCCATGCAGGGCTTTTTGACAGTATCAGGAAAATATTCAGTAGTTCTAAAGAGAATAGAATTGGCGATAACACAATTATTTCTGCTCTTAAAGAGACTATTTCGATAGGAACGGACAATGCTATTAAATCGGTATCTGTAAAAGACGGATATTTGGATAATCAACCCATAAAGATCAACGTACCTGAGAATTTTAAAATTATTACTGATGGATTGAGAAAAATTGGATATCAAAAGCAAGTAGATGATTTCATCCTTAGTATGAATCGAGCTGCGGAAAAAGCGGCCCCAATAGCAAAATCAATTTTTATTGATGCGATAAAAGAGATAACATTTGAAGATGCCAAAAATATTCTTAACGGCGGGAATACGGCAGCAACTGACTATTTTAGAATAAAAACAAATGAAAACCTATATGACAACTTTAAACCAATAGTCTCGGCTAAAGTAAATGAGGTTGGTGCTACACGTTATTATAAGGAGATACTTAACAAGTTTAAGTTTTTACCATTTATGAAGTCTGAAAGTTTTGATCTTGATCATCATGTAACTAATAAAGCGTTGGAAGGTCTTTTTTTCATGATAGGTGAGGAGGAGAAGAAAATAAGGACGGATCCTAAAGCAAGAGTCACAGAACTGCTGGAAAGAGTATTCAAGGAGCAGTAAGGGTTTGAGAAAAAATAACTGTGATATGGAGTTACTAAAATGTAATAAAAGCTATTCGTCTGCTTAGTCTGACATCCTCTATGCCTCGGCGCATCATTACCCCAAATTCAAAATTATGTTTTATCGTAAACATCAGGGATTCGACTGCTGAACGCTTATTTCGGGATTCTTTATACTCCTCACTCTCCCACTCCTCTATTTATACCTTGCTTTTTTAATTCTAATGATATACTATTTTTTCATATAAAGTGTTAGTACCAAGAAAGATATGTATGTGTGCTCGTACCGTTTAATCCTGAGTTTACTTTATACATTATTACCAAACAACACTCAAACCTTTTTTTAAGTGCTCGAATCTATGACAAGAAACATCCTGTTGATTTTACTTTCTCTAATATTGACCATTGAAGTTGGCTGTAAGATGCTTCCTGACAATGTCACGGAAAGTAATAAAGATGCCAACGTTTTGGAGGCAGACAAACCTGAAGTGTCAGTAAACAGGGAATGGGAATGGGAATGGGAAATTTCATCACAAGATAAAATTGCCAATGAGGAAGATGGGAAACAAGTTTCTCATGAGGTTAGTTATCCCCATAAAATGGTAGAGACAGAGACCATTTATGCAAAATTACCAGAAGGTAATAAAATTGATATTACATTTAACTTTCAAAATGCAGACATTAAAGAGGTCTTGAAGGTTATTCTTGGCGATATAATGGGTTTAAACTACACCATTGACAAAAGGGTCACTGGTGTGATTACGCTTAGAACAGAAGGAAGATTTTATAATAATGAGCTTATGGATATTATACAGGCAACGCTTAACATAAATGGATTTGCCATAGTAAATGATGGTAATATCTTTCAGGTGCTACCTATTCAGGAATCCAGGAAAGAGGCTAGAATCGTACAGCTTGATAGCGGTGTTAAACTGGGAGGACGGGAAGTAATCACACAGTTAGTGCCATTAAAACATGTGGCACCTCAGGTTATCATTCCGACACTACGGGGGCTGTTAACTAAGGCCGGTTTTGTTATTGCACCAAACGATACACACGCAATTGTCATTTCTGACAATGTTACTAACATGAGTAGGCTGATAAAAGTTATAAAGACATTTGATGTTCCGTTTTTTGCCGGCAAGGCATTAAAATTCTATGACATAAAGTACGCAGATCCTGTTACTCTGGCCAAGGATCTGGAACTGATAGCACAAACACTGGGCGCAAAGACTAAGGCCCCTAAAATGGATATATCTTTCATACCATTTCAGGATACAAATAAGATAATGGTTGCAACCGCTATTCCTGAGCTTTTAGACTCTGTTGATTCATGGATTTCAAATATAGATATACACATAGGTGTACACAAACCGAAAATGTACATCTACAAAATGCAGCATGAACAAGCTGAAACTACAGTGCAGGTCTTAACAGAATTGTTTAAGGAAAAGATTACGCCACCTGAAAAGGGACTTAAAGACGGAACAGAGCCTATGAAGATCATTGCCGATAAGAGTACAAACTCTATTATAGTAAAGGCATTACCAGTAGATTACCAGAGTATCAAGGCCATCATACAGACGATTGATGCAACTCCACAACAGGTACTCATAGAGGCCATTGTCGCAGAAGTGACATTGACAGATGCTCTGGACAGGGGAGTTGAGCTTTTCTTCAGGCATGGTGGCGCCAGCTCAAGTGGCAAACCAAAAGGAGCGGTCGGTTCGCTCTTGCCTACAGGCATAACTTCTGGCGATACTGGTGCTTTGGCTGGTGGTATCAGAGCATTTACTTTTAATAGAGATATAGATACAATATTTAACTTGATCGCGTCTGAGGGACAGACCGAAATACTCTCTTCTCCACATATTCTTGTTCGCGATGAACAGACGGCAAGTATTCAGGTAGGTTCGTCTGAACCCGTATTAACCGGCACCAGTTCAGCAGGCGCCGGTACAACTGGCACCACAGTGGCAAATGTACAGTATCGCGATATTGGAAAAATACTTACGGTAACTCCACGAATTGGTGAAAACAATATGATCACACTGGATATCACGCAGGAGATTAGTGAGATTGCAAATACATCACAAGTGCCAGATACCCCGAATTTTACTATTAGGAAAACAGAAACATCTCTGGTAGTCATGAGCGGTCATGCAATTTACCTGGGAGGGATTATTGATATAAAAAATGAGGTAATAGTAAAAAAGCTTCCATACCTAGGTGACATACCCTTTATCGGCAACATATTCACGTCATTAGATTCATCTAAATCTAAAACAGAGTTGATGATACTGCTCACGCCTTTTATTATTAATGACAACGATGATGCAGATAGATTGACAGACGAATTCAGGAACAAATTAAAGCAAATAGCTAAGATGGAAAAAGTGGAAAAGGCAAATAGTCTTGAAGCGGCTATTTCCCCCATTAAATGATAAGCTGAAAACTATGAGAATATGTCGTGGAGCGAAAAAATGATTACGCAAAAACAAAACAGTACTGGTTTTACTATCCTGGAGGTTATCGTTGCTCTTGTGATAGTTGGTATATCCATGACAATGTTTGTAAGGTTGTTAGGTAATTCCAGCATGCTTAGAGGAAAATTAAACGACTATGATGAAAGATTAGATGTCGCCATATACAAGACAGAACAAATGTTCCTGGGGTTATTAGAAAGCGATTTTACCCAAGATGCAGATAGGCGAGTATTACTGGGTACTGTAAAAGACAAGGAGATTAACTGGCGTGTAGAAGACAGGAAGGATGACAGTTTTGATGGACAAGGGAGAGATGTGCATATCTATACTGTGTCAGTTGATGGCATAGATATTTCAAGTACATGGACAAAATAAAAAGTAACGAAGATGCTTTCACATTGTTGGAACTCATAATCGCACTTTCTATCGGTACGGTATTGATTTTACTGGTTTCATTTTCTCTGAGGATGGGTTTGTTTCAGATCGAAAAGGGTAGCAGGTGGTTTGAGAATAGTCACAGAGAAAATAATGCTTTACACTTCTTCTGCCAACAGGCAACATCAATGAGATATGAAGAGATTAATGAAAGCGTTATTTTTGACGGAGATCCGGAAAGGGTTGTGTTTGTAACCCCTATCTCTCTGGGAAAAAGCTATGGATTAGGATTGATGATGGTTTCATATTATCTGGTCGAGAGTGATCAGGGTGTGAAGTTGAATTATAAGGAAAAAAGGTTTATTCCGGACAATAATTTGAGTAGTTTCAAAGATCAGAGTGATCTGATCTTTGATGACAGTGAAGAGATAGAGATTGTTAGCGGATATGAAAAAATATCGTTTCAATTTCTTGGTACAGTGGAGGGCTCGGAGAACGAAAAAGACGTTTCTGGTATTGATTGGAATGATATATGGCTAGAAAACAAATTACCAAAGGCCATAAAGATTGTATTGTCAAAAAACGGACAAAGCAAAGAATTGATAGCACCTGTGATGGTTATGTATTAATCTTTGTCTTGTGGGCAATCGCTATTCTTAGTATGGTTGCGCTGGGATTTTCAAAAGATACGAAAGTATCCGTCTTGCTAAAGTCTATCAGTACTGAAAGAATGAAGGGCTTATATGCCGCCAGGGGTGCATCACTTTATGCGCTGGTTAAACTTACAGATGTCGATAGTGAGTCAACAGATGATACACCAACAGAACAACAAACTACGGAGGACGGATTAATTGCTCCTGGTGAAAGTCCAACAAGTGGGACTGCTCCTACGCCTGGTGGTGACAACTATCAAGGTGATGTATCCGAAGTAATTGGCAGCGATCAGGATATTAAGTGGATCCCAGGTAACCATTCGTATTCTGTGCAAATTGGAAATATCGATTGCGATGTATATTTGACCAATGAAAACGGAAAGATTAACATCAATGGAGTAGATGAAAAAAACCGGGAAATCTTTGTAACATTTCTTACAAATAAAGATATAGATATTCTTGATGCCGATGTTATTACGGATTCTATACTGGACTGGATTGACACTGATGATCTTTCTCACATTAATGGAGCAGAAGATGGGTATTACGGTTCGTTGCCGGAGCCTTATAAGTCGAAGGACGATTTATTCTCTTCTATAGAGGAGATGACACTGGTTCGAGGAGTGACTCCGAAGATATTCGGAAAGATAAGAGATGAAATCACCGTATACGGTGATAAAAGAATAAATATTAATATAAACAATACAACAAAGGATGTCTTAAGCTCGATACCGGGATTATCTGAAGATTTAGTTGATGAATTGTTATTGCATGTGGAGGAAAATGGTTCTATAGAAACCGGAGAGGAATTGAGGCAGTTGTTCTGGGATATCGGGATTATAGGTGATAGTTTTGAAAAAATAAGACCATTTATAACAATAGATAAATCCGACTTTGTTACAATCAGTGCCGTTACCAGCGGATTGGGTAGAATGCAGGAACAGTCAAATAAATCAAGTGAACATCGCGTTTATGATTATAAGTTAGTGGTAGGAAAAACGGATAAAGGGTATAAAATATACGCTGCTTATCCTGAATAAGAGATCTTTGGTTGTTAGTTTCAATATTATTGCTTTAGACGTAATTATAACTAACACTGATTATATATTTGTTTGGTAGTATGGGTGTGGCAATGGCAAGATTTTCTTGACTTAAATATCTATAGTGATACCATTTAGATATAGAAATTTTATATTTGAGGTTATTATATGGCGGCAAAATTCAATCTGTTTTTACTCTTTTTTTTGATGATGTTATGCTGTAGCGTTGCCTTTGCAGATAAGGATATTAGTACTTCCACTGCGACGGGAGGTGACCAGATAATTGTTTCTCCTTTGAGTACAATGCTGGATGTAGCGGACACTGCCTCTGTGAATGTATTGATTCTGGATGAAGATGGGAACCCTATTGAGGGACATAAGATCCGGATTTTGCCACAAGACAGTGAAATAGCTTCCGTTAATATAAGCAGTTCCGTTTCAGATGAGTCAGGGTATATAAGCTTTTTTATACTCGGCAAGCAGCAGGGAAATACTGCTGTAACTGTAACTGATGGTGTGGTTTCATCTCAGGTAAACGTTGCCATAAGAAACTTGATTCACTATATTCTTCCGTATTTCTACGGTGATATGCAACTGAACATTATTAATCCGACGGAAGACATAAGTTATGTAAAAATCCAATTTTACGAGAACAGTGAAAGATATATAGAGTCTTTAGTAGTGAAATTGGAAGCTAAGGAAATGAAGGCGCTTGTTCTTTCAGAAGAGTTGGATATTGTATTAAAAGATGGTTGGGCTGAGATTTACTCTACAGACCTTGTTTTTGGTGGAGTATGGACGAGTAAAGGATATTTGTCTTTTAAGAAGATAGAACAATAATGATAAACAAGTATCGCGATTCCGGGGCATTTACACTAATAGAATTATTAATTGTTCTTGTCATCATAATAATTGGTGCCGTTATCTCTGCTCCCAGGGTAACAACCGGTATTGATACGGCAAAATTCAAAAATGCTGTATCCGAAGTTGTAACATACTTGAGAGATACACACCTGGAAGCAATTTTAGAAAAAAAAGACATTACTGTCTTCGTAGATTATAAAAAAAATATCTTTAAGAGGGATGGTGACCAACTATTTAGTATACCACCTCTCATAATACTAAATCCTTTAGCAATTGATGACAACCAGACTCAGTATACATTCTATAATAACGGAAGAGGTACTGGTCCAATGGTTGAGTTTATTGGCCACAATGAAAGAAAAGCAACTGTATATGTTGATATGATATCTGGATTGGCAAAATATAATTTGAATTAAATATTCATTATGAATACACAAACATATACCGATATAGATGCTGGATTTCAAAACGGCAAGTGTGGCTTAATCATTTTTGTCTGACAAGAATGTTGGTGGGCAGGCGTATGTGGCCCTTTTTTAACATCATGAGCGTTAGACGAGATAAGACTTTTCGTGAAAAAGGAGGTAACGAAGAGAAATGTTTTTTCCGAATAGTATTGGGTTATCAATTCATGGGAATGATCTGATTGTTTCGAAAGCATCCCAAAAATTTTTAAAATCCAACTCTGAAACTGTTGTGGTTGAGGATTTCCTGTTAAAGGAGTCTCTGGATCTCAGATTAATAATAGATGCTCATCGTTTTCAGACAAAGAATGTTATATTGTCGTGGCCCAGAGAGAGGACAATTGTAAGAGAAATTGAGTTACCAGAATCAAATTTCAAGGAGTTTAGAGACTCTCTTGCCTATCAACTGGACAGTTTTATTCTTCTTCCTGAAGATGAGGTATACTATGACATCCATCCTTCTAATTCCCATGAATATGGTGAAAAGGTCTTTATCTTTGCGATAAAGAAGGAAGAGTTGGACGATGTTATTTTAAGGCTGGAATCATCAAATCTCAAACCTGACCGAGTAATCATCTCTCCGCTTTCTTACATTTCGCTTGTTAGAGAAAATAAAGTTGCAGTAATTGAAAAAAACAGTGATAGATATACTTTCAATCTATATGTAGACAAAATACTTGTTGCCACATCACTGGTTAGGAACAAAGAGTTGTTGAAGAGCAGGATACTTGAAAACAGGCCAGATGACGCGATCTTTTTTGGGTGTGAACAAGGTGAAATTAATGATCTGCAGAATGATTATGCTATGCATGTAGAATATTGGAATGCGAGCAAACAATCACTTGGTGTTGCACTAAACGGATTATCAGAGCGCTTAAACAGATTTAATGTGCTAAAGGTAAAAACCAATAGACAAATACCGGCACTTGCGACAATGAGCATACTTTTAATACTGGTGCTTGCTTTTATTTTTATATTACCGGGAATTTTCAGTTATAAAAAGGAACAGAGTATATTGGCTATTGACGCTAAGCTTAAAGAATTACATTCCGTGGTAATGATATCGAGCAGCGTGAAAGAGGAAATGAACAATACATTGGAAATTAATCATAAAATAAAAGAAGTTATACTTAAGAACTCACGCCGGATCGACCTGGTTGCTGAGCTTACAAAGGCAGTTCCTGATGATACGTGGGTAAGGCAATTGTTCATTAAAGATGATGGATTTGAGATAGAAGGAGTTGGTTTGTCAGGAGCGAAGGTGTTAACATTATTGGAATACTCACCCTCATTTAATAGCGTAAGCTTTACCTCTTCTGTTGTTAAGGACAAAACAGGTAAAGAAAAATTTAAGATTAAAGGCAGTATAAAGTAATGATAAGGCAACAACTGGATAAATTCAACAAACGGACTATAGTTTTTTTATCGATTGCAGTGGTTTTGCTCATTATCGTAATATGTGATCAAATATCATTTAATCCATTTGAAAGTGCTTCTGGAGGCTTGAATGATGAGTTGGCATTAAAAAAGGAGTTACTAATAAAGTATAATACTGAAATTGGTATGAAAGACTCATATGAGAAGCAGTTAGCCAAAGTGAAAGAAACCTATAACTCCTTTGAGAAAAAATTTATCCAATCTAAAACAGCAGATTTGGCCCAGGCTAAACTACAAAACTATATTAAGAGTATTGCAAGGAAGAGTGGACTTATAATTGCAAGGAGTTCTGCTCAAAAAGTTGAAATTATAAATGATGAACCCCATTTAATACTTGTATTTGCCATGGTTGAAATAAAGGATATAGATAAGATAAAAAGGCTTCAGAAATTTCTTTATAATGTTGAATATGATAAAGAAAAACTGGTATTTATAGATGATATTAAGATTAGAAGTACTGGATTTACTACTACAAAGGGCGTATCTGCCACTGTTAAGCTGTTTGCAATAGCAAGACTCGAATCAAAGGAGTTAAGGAAGCTGACTTTGCAATCTATTGTTGAGTGCAATAGAAGAAGTTGATCATGTCTGTTTACGATAGAGGGCCAGGTTATACCACGTGCTTGTCTGATAGAAAATTAGTTATTCCGGATAGAGGATAAAATGTTACAGAAAATATTTAACATAAAAAAAATATTCCAGCATCATAAAACGGAAGCACGTGTTTCTGCAAACTCAATGCACGGTACAAGCTGTACATTGTATGTGACAAATTTGGCCCTTTTTGGTGTCGTCATAATGCTGACAATAACCAGTGCAGTTATATATTATGTGACACCGGTAGTTGATGTTTCCAAACTGTCTAAGGTGGGTCAGGTTCAGGCCACTGAAGCCAGAGTCAACGTCGAACCTATTGATATAGATTCAACAAAAGAAGAGGAGATTGGAAATGAGGTCTTTAGTGTTATTGCTGAAAGAAATATGTTTTCTCACGATAGGAAAGAGTGGGTAGTTAAAGCAGTAATACCAAAAACTTTAAAATTTGATAAGGAAAAGCAGGTAAAAAAGAAGCTGGCAAAGAAAAAAGCCCTGGCTGGAAAACCAAAAAAAATCATTCTGCACGGTATAGTGATTGCCGGTGATGTTAAGAAAGCCCTGATTGATGCTCCATTAAAGAGTGTTAGTAAAAAGAAAACATTATATATTGAAGAGGGTGATAAGTTAGTGGGATATACTGTCACCAGTATTGAAAAAGACAGAATAAAACTTGACTGGAATGGAGAGGAGATAGTTATTACACTCTATTCCGGATTAAATGATTCTAAGTTGGATGGTAGTGCCGGAAAAGTAAAAACAGGGAGCGTTACAAAAAATGATTATACGTTTAAAACAGTTACAGATACACAGATCGCAAAAAATATCAACGGGGAGAACAATGAGGTCAAGGAAACTGCCTACGCTGATACGCTTGATAAGGCCCCTATAAGACTCATGTCCATGCATCCGGAAAGAAGTAAGGGCAAATGAGCACATTTAAATATCGTGTTATGACCAGGGGAAGCGGAGTTCTTGAAGGTAAGAGAGTTTCAGCCAATAAAGCTGAGTTATTAGACTACCTGAAAAAGTCCGGTCATATTGTCTTAAAAGTAGATGAAGTTGGTGGTGAAAAAACAGCTAAGTTTTTGTCAAATCGCTCCATAAAAAAAGCCACAGTCTTTTTCACTCAGGAGCTTGGAGTATTGCTGGAGAGCGGTGTATCACTTGACAAAAGCCTGAGAATACTTTCTGACGCACAGGACAATAAGAAGTTTAAAAAACTGATACTGGATATTCTGGAGGAAGTTAAAGGTGGTAAATCTCTAGGCGACGCATTGTCGATGTTTCCCGATGTTTTTACCGGTGTCTACGTGAATATGATTCGTTCCGGCGAGGAGGGCGGAGTCTTACCAAAAGTCCTGGAACGTTTGGGTTCATTTATGGAAAGAGTACAGAGGATTAAATCTGAGATAACGTCATCGCTCATCTATCCTCTATTTCTAGTTATGTCAGGAATTCTGTCAGTTGGCGCTTTGATTCTGATAGTAATGCCAAGGTTTACAACGGTTTTTAATGAAGTAGGTATTGCTCTCCCACTCTCTACACAGATATTGATCAAACTCTGCGATGGTTTAACAAAATATGGGTGGATTCTGATTATTGCCATAGCAGGCGTTTACTACGTGTTTAAATCATTAAAGAAAATGACCGGAGTGCAGGCGAGTATAGACAGGAAAAAACTCAAAATACCCATCCTGGGAGATATATTATGGAGAATTGAAATATCCCGTTTTGCGAGAACGTTGGGCACGTTGCTTGAAAATGGCGTCTCTCTGTTGACATCTATCGATATTTCAAAAGGGGTTCTGTCAAATGTCTTTTTATCAGACAAAATAGAGGAAGTTAAACCTGCTATAAAAGCCGGTAAAGGCTTTACCATCCCTTTAGGTAAAATTGCATTTTTTCCTGGAATAGCCCAACATCTACTTAGAGTCGGTGAGGAGACTGGCAAATTGGATGAAATGCTTGTGAAAGTGTCTGACAACATGGATATTGACATAGAGCAGAGAATTAAGCGATTGATATCACTGGTGGAGCCAGCCCTAATCCTGATAATGGGATGTGCAATTGGCATAGTGGTCATCTCTATGTTAAGCGCCATATTTAGTATCAATGAAGTTTCATTTTAGTTAATCTCCGTAATGTACCAAAGCGCACTATCTCTTTCTTCCAGCACCTTCTGCTACCGTCTCTTTACGCCTAAATTCAGTTATCATTAACAATAAGCCGCTTCCCTGTAAATGTATTACTGAATGTCCTGATTGGGACTGCTAATGGGTCGAGAGGGTCTACACCGGGAGGAAACAGTTTGCCTGAGAACTTTCCGTTTACAAGTCTACATGTCTTATTAAATTTTACGGTGAAGCTGAACAGTGATGAACCGACACCATCTTTTAAAGAAGAAAAGTTAAGCGTTCTGGCAGTAATTTCTCTATCTCCTCTTTTCTTCCATACTCCCTGTTGGTTACTGAATTTGTTACCTGATTGATACGAATGAATACCGAACCAGTTACCATCTGCTGTGATAGTCGCAATCCGGGAACCACCACCATCATCCTCAGTTAGTAAATATGTACCGGCAATTAATTTGCCGATGTCGTAATCACTCTTATCGGCCCAGGCCTCGTTTGAGCATAAAACGCTCAGAAATATGAATACCGATATTGTGACTAAAGTATAGACTGAAAAAATTCTTTGGAGCTTCATCGCTTCACCACCTTTTCTTGATGTTGTTGTTATTGTAGAATCGCACATTACAATTATAGATTCTGACTCGATCAGTATTGGGTCAGAACAGCAATATTTGGACGCTCTTTATCTACTTTAATATACGGTTAGCATTGTATCTCATTCGGAAATGAAACAGTAACAGCGGCTCCTTTTCCTAATGTACTCTGCATGTCAATATTGCCGCCATGTTTATTGACAAGATTCTTGACGATGGAAAGTCCTAATCCCGTTCCATACTGTTCTACAGACTTGGCGTTACTCGATCTGTAAAATTCGTTAAAGACGGTTTTCAGATCATCTTCAGGGACACCGATTCCTGTGTCTGATATTTGGACAATAATCTCCTTTTCAGTCATTGTGCAGTCTATGTCTATTTTGCCGCATCTTTCAGTATACTTAATTGCATTATCAATCAGGTTGGTCATTATAATATCCAGATCATCCGGTGCTATATTTATATAAAAAGGTTTCTCTCCGGTATTAACGGTAATTTTGATCTCCTTTGCTTTACCTTTTTCCTCCATGAGTTGAAGTGTGTTCTTAACTGACTCATTTATGTCTACTTGTTTATTCTCACTCTCTTTCTGCTTTCCTATCTTACCGGAAACCAGGTCAAGGAGGTCGTTGACGAGTGTTAATAGGAAACCTGTCCTCTTCTCAGATCTGGTAATTAGATCCATTGCTTTCTGGGAAACCTCTCCGGCATAACCTTCTTCAATAGATTTCAGGAGACTCTGTATTGCGCTCAATGGAGACCTGAGCTCGTGTGTGACTTTAAACGTAAATTCACTCTTTTCTCTGTCTATTGCTTCGAGTTTGTTGTATGCATCAGTAATATCACCCTTAAGAACAACAATTTCTTTCTCTCTCTCCCTGAGACGGCTGTTGATCGATGTCGCCAGGTATGCAGAGATGTATAGAGATGTGATGCTAAAGAGTGTTATCGACAGGAGATAACGACCGTTGTCATAAACAGAGACCGGGAAAAGTTCCTTAATCTGAACATGAGTGACAATATGGAAATATTCCAGGAGTGAAAGACCAACTATTAGCAGTGATGCAAATGCTGTCTGTAAATAGCAATCTATTTTTGATAAAAGAGTTGCCGCAATAATCACATGAAATATAAAGTACAGGATTACAGGACTTTCAATTCCTCCCGTGTAATGTACAAGACATACAAGAGCAATCCAATCTACAGAAATTTGTAAGTTGGCCAATTTGCCATAAGATTTTGTCTGTTTTTGCAGATAGATGCATACAACGTTGAATAGAGAAATATAAAATGTGATAGAAAGTATTGACGTAAGAGGCAGGTTGATTTTCAGGACAAACCTGGCAAATATTGATGTGATGCATATACCAAGAATCATAGTCCAGCGCAGGTTTATAAATCTTGCAAGGCTTTCTATAAGCTCTTTTTCCAGCGAGCTCTTTTCCTGTGTATGAGTATTATATGGCATGGGGATTTGTGATAATATTACTCTTTGTTTGCTAGAAGTTCTGCTACTTTTTCTAACAGGACTTTCGGCTGTATAGGTTTTTCGATAAAACTATTAACCGGCAGAAAAGTATCATCCTTTTCCGGAGAAAAGATCATATCTTTTTTCTGAGATATAGCGGTAATCATAAGAATAGGAATGTTTTTGCAATCCTTGTACTCTGAAGCCTGCTCTTCACTTCTTAATTCATAGACCACATGAAATCCCTCAGTATCCGTTTCCATCATTACGTCGAGTATTATTAAGTCGGGGATCTCCTCTTTTGCCATTTTCAGTCCATCCTTGCCACTATTTGCAGCAATTACGTTATAGGCGTTTGCTTCGAGAGGCATTCTCATCGCTTCAACAATATCAGGATCGTCATCAATGATTAGTATTTTTTGATTTATCATATAAATTAGCACCTTCCTCTCTTACGAGATGAGTCCAAATGCTGGAATTCTCTCGAAATGGAGGGTAATTGTTAGACAGACAGAGCACTACAAACTTCTTCGATCCTTCCTATTACAGTGTTAATTATATTTGGCATTGAATCTGCCAGCTCTTTAGAAAGTGTAGTGCCGTAACCGATTGTCTTTGGTTGTATACCCACAACCTCTATCTTGGTGGAATTATCGATCAACTCTGCCATTTTAATCACTTCCATAAGATCGGTATCATGTAATGAATATTTCTTCTCCCGGTAGATTGAATGGGCCTCTTCCGGACTAAATGTTTTGACAGCGCCGGGTCTTTTGCCGATTTTGACTGCATCAATAAAAATTACTCTTGCGGCCCCATGCATGAGGTCGATTAGTTTAAACCCGCCCGTACCACCATCATATATCTCTGTTCTCCGAGGAAGATCATATTTTTCTAATTCATTAATTGTATGGATGCCAATACCTTCATCCATAAGCAATAAATTCCCAATCCCAATAACCACTATCTTGTTATTGTCATTCATTTATAAATTTTACCTTCATTAAATGTGTTGCACATGATATGCATGGGTCATAAGCCCTTACAAGCATTTCAATGTTAAGGATTATATCGTCTCTTGATTGATCGAGTATGTTTGGCACAAGCGCTCTCAAGTCATTTTCAATATTTGCCAGGTTCTGGCCTGTTGGAATAATATAGTTAGCATATGTAATCTTACCGTCATCATCTAATTTGTGTTCGTGATATAATGTTCCCCTTGGTGCTTCTGTAGCGCCTACACCGTGTCCTGCCTTTGGGGCCAGCGATACTTTTTCGTCCTTCAAATCGTCCGAAATCAGGTCATCAATCAATCTGATACTGTCCTCAAAACAGTGTACTGTTTCAACAACCTGAGCAACATTGTTCATGTACGAATTGTAGCAGGGGTACTTTAATCCCAGTTCCTCTGCAACTTCTTTTGCTTTCGGATGTAATTGTTTGTGATTGTTATTAAATCTTGCCAGCGCTCCAACCATAAAAGAATCTCTATTTGATTTTGCATGTTTTGATGTAGAGTGAGTGACCATAAACTCCTTTACCTTATCCAGATAGTCAGAAGGCCTGACTTCACCATTGTCACTCGATTTGATATTGCCATCATAAAGGGCGTACTCTTCAGGGCTTGTCAGTGATATATATTCGGTCTCTCTCTCAAGTTCAGGTATCTTCAATCCCTTAAAAAATCTTACTGTCTCTTCTATGTCCGGCCATAAATCCGCTATTTTATTCTTAAAAGCAGCCAGCTCTTTTGACCCCGGACTTTTTGAGAAACAGCCAATTTTTAATGTAATAGGGTGGATGTGCCTTCCTCCCACCAATGCACACAGTTCATTAGCAACGGTCTTAATCCGCATACCTCTTAAGACAGCCTCTTTGTTGTCTTTTACCATACCAAATACACTACCTACTCTAAAGAAGTCAGGCGCTGTCAAGAAATATACATGGAGGATGTGGCTCTGTATAAATTCGGCATTAAGTAATAGCTTTCTTAATTTTATTGTCTGTATTGAAGGCTTGAATTCAAGTGCGGCTTCAATAGCCTTTATCGATGTTGTTGTATGAGTAACAGCGCATATTCCGCATATGCGTGACGTTATATGTGCCACCTCTTTATACGATCTACCAAGTGCCATCGCCTCGAAAAACCGTGGAGATTCTACTATATCCATCCGCAGCTCCCGAATCTTTCCTTCTTTGACGTCTATTATTATATTTCCATGTCCTTCAACTCGTGTTATATGTTCAATACCTACGTGAAAATCATGCATTTCGTTTTTCCTGAAAAAATATATTTAAGCTTGCTGTTTGCATACTGTCAACTGTCAACTGTCAACTGTCAACTGTCAACTGCCAATTGTCTACTGTCAATTGTCTACTGCTTACTGTTTTGACTATTCATATTTCTCCTTATTATTTCCTCCAAACAGCATATATTGCGAAATCGCATCATCCACAGTCAATCCGTGTTCACTTAGCAGATTTTTATGCGAAGAGAGATTTGGATCATCTATCAGACCTCGGCAGCCGGTACATCCATCATTATATGTAGGACAGATAGCCTTGCATCCGGCCCTGGTAACCGGCCCCATGCAAACCATTCCTTTCTCAAAGAGGCAGACATTCTCTCTCATCTGACATTCAACACACACCGGATAATCTGGTATGCGGGGCGTTTTCCCTAACAATATTGCCTTGGTCACTTCAATGAATTCGTCTTTATCAATAGGGCACCCATGTATCCAATAGTCAACCTTTACTACGGACTCAATTGGTCTTGTAGGGATAGTATCATAATTGTCCGCCATCTTACCATAAACAATGTTTTGTACTTTCTTCATTTCAAACTGGTTTTTCAGGCAATTAATACCACCTATGGTAGCACATGCACCTAACGCTATTATGACATCCGCTCTGTTTCGTATTTTCTTAATCCGATCTATTTCAGAAGTTCTTGTGATACTGCCTTCGACAAAAGCGATATCATAATCATCACTTTTTTCACTCATCGCCTCTCTGAAAGAGACAATGTCTATCAGGTTAACAAGTTCAAGAAGCTGCTCTTCAATGGTCAGCACAACCAATTGGCACCCTTCACAACTGGAAAATGAAAAAAATGCGACTCTTGGTTTAGTCATATCGCCTCCGAAAGAAATTTCAATGTATGATAGCTGAACTCAGGGCCTTCAATGCAGACATACACCCCGTTGATCTGACAGTGTCCGCATTTTCCAATACCGCATTTCATTCGTCTCTCCAATGACATGATAATCCGGTCTTCCGGGATCTGTTTTGCCTGTAGTTCAAGAAGGACATATTTATACATTACCGGCGGCCCAACTACCAGGGCGTATGTATTAGATGGTTCGATTTTTAAAGGAGGAATAAGCCTTGTGATGACTCCTGATTTGCCAGACCAGTCGTCATCCGGTTTATCAACCGTAATCTCAATGTTTATATCTTCTCTTGACCTCCAAAGTTCAAGCTCCTCTATAAACAGCATTTCAGCAGGGCCCTTTGCACCGTACAGAATAGTTATATCTGCAAAGTCATCTCTTCTTTCAAGAACGTAGTTTATCAGAGAGCGCAGAGGTGCCAGCCCAAGGCCACCGGCGACAAATAAAAGATCCTTTCCTTTCATTTTCTCTACAGGGAACCCGTTGCCCAGTGGACCCCTTATGCCAAGATATGAACCTTT
Organism: Candidatus Scalindua sp.; assembly: GCA_021777035.1. Taxonomy (GTDB): domain Bacteria; phylum Planctomycetota; class Brocadiia; order Brocadiales; family Scalinduaceae; genus Scalindua. The sequence continues at coordinate 39,254 of JAIQZR010000110.1, forward strand.
CTCCAACTTGTGAATGGCAGATGTGACATCCCCGGCTTTTCTGACGCAGATGCCAATCCTGGTTTTGTCAAACGGAGAAGACGAGATTGATATAGGGGCTTCTCCAATACCAAAGATAGAAATCTGAATAAATTGACCGGGATTAAAATTAAAATTTTCCGGTTCCTTTAGCTTTAGTTCAATATATTTTTCCATGTCAGTAAGCTGTTGTGTGCTTACTACCTCGGCTATCTCAGGGAGATAAACAGAACTATTTATTTCTCTGTTTTCTATCATAAGTAAATGGTTGGCGAAGCTCTGTTTCTTAGGAATATATTCATCTGAATCGGTGATTGTCCAAACGCATATAGTATTTAAAATGTTTTATAGAAGCTCTTTCTTTTATATAATAGGTTAAACCGTTATGTTGTCAATATCAAATGTCTATGATTAATTCAAAACTGGGCTCAAATTCCGGGGTTGGACGGCCGTCCTTCCAGTAGGGTGAAATTGAGCGGAGGTTTTCGATTACCGGAGGGAGGTTATCTATAACATAGTCTACTTCTTCCATTGTGTTGTAGTGGCTGAGAGAAAACCTTACGGAACCATGTGCCGCAGTAAATGGCACTCCCATTGCCCTTAAGACATGAGAAGGTTCTAATGAGCCCGAGGTGCAGGCCGAGCCGGAAGATGCAGCTATACCAAGTTCATTAAGGAGGAGGAGTATTCCCTCTCCCTCGACAAACTCAAAGCTGATATTAGTGGTATTAGGAAGTCTGTTGTTCTTGTCACCATTCAGTATAGTTCTTGGGATTCTTTTAAGTATTTCTTCTTCCAGTCTGTCTCTCATCCCTTTGACTCTCGCGTTCTCCTCATTGATATTGGTTTGAGCAATCTCAGCAGCCTTTCCAAGCCCAATAATTGAAGTAACGTTCTCTGTTCCTGACCTTCGGTTTCTCTCCTGATGGCCTCCTCTTAGAAATGGGCGAAACCTTGTCCCTCTCCTCAGATAAAATGCACCAACACCTTTAGGAGCATGGAGCTTGTGTCCTGATATGGACAGCATATCTATCGCGCTGTTATTCATATTTATCGGGATTTTTCCTGCTGCCTGGACAGCATCAGTATGGAAAAGAACTCCTCTCTCTTTTGCCATTTGTGCCATTTTCTCTACAGGAAAAATGACGCCCGTTTCGTTATTTGCCGTCATAACAGTAACGAGGGCGATGTCTTCGTTAAGGTAATGATCATATTCGCCCAGGTCAAGGTTGCCGTATTTATCCACTTTAAGCTGTATTACTGCAATTCCCTGTTTTTCAAGATGTGGTGCTAATGACATGATTGCCGGATGTTCAACCCTGGTTGTGATGATCTCTCTCCTTTCCGGATAGGCTTGAAGGGCCGAAAAGACGGCCGTGCTGTCACTCTCTGTACCACAGCTGGTGAATATTATCTCCGTTGTATGTTGAGCCCCGATGAGTCGAGCAACTTTTTCCCTGGCTTCTTCAATTTTTTTCCCCACTTGTCCACCGAAGGTATGCATGCTGGATGGATTTCCGTATAAGCTGGTAAAATATGGTTTCATTTCTTCAAAAACTGCTTCATTAACCTTTGTAGTGGCATTGTTATCCATGTATATAACTTCATTCATAGAAAGCACTCCTTAGTAATAATTAAGGGATTCAAGGATTTAGGAATTAATTGATTTATTATTCAATTTTCCAATTCCTTAATTCCTGAATCTCTAAATTGTTTTTAATTTGTTTGCGGCTATGCCGCGCTATGAATCGCTCTGTAGATGTACTACTATGTCCGGTGAGACCATTTCTCTCAATTTCTCCTCTATGCTCCCTGTTGTATAGGCAGCGCTGGAACATGCGGCACACTGCCCCCTTAGCGCAATAAAGACCTCATTGCCTGCTATGTCTATAAGCTCAAGATCTCCGCCGTCCTGTACCAGGGTTGGCCTTATCTCCTTCTCTATGGTCTCTGTAATAAGAGCAATCTTCCGGAGGTTTGTCATAGCCGGTTTATGTTTCGGAGCCTCTTCTTTGACATGAAGAAACTTTCCCCTTTCCTTCCATACTTTGTCTATTATATCTTCTATAGCCGGATGGCAAGACTGGCATCCGCCACCCGCTTTGGTATAGTTTGTTACTTCCTCAACCGTTTTCAAGCTGTTTTCCTGGACGATCTTTCTAATAAGCCCTTCATGGATACCAAAGCACTTGCAAACAAGAGAACCCTCATCTTCTTCAAGCTGCTTCAGATCAATGCCACGATAATTGGCTATTGCAGCCTCAAGGGCCTCTCTTCCCAGTACCGAGCAGTGCATCTTCTCTTTAGGCAGCCCTCCGAGATAATCTGCAATATCCCGGTTAGTTATCTTTTCTGCATCTTTTACCGTTTTTCCTATTATCATCTCGGTTAGAGCTGAAGATGATGCTATGGCGCTGCCACACCCAAAGGTTTGGAATTTGGCATCCAGGATTTTCTCTGTTCCCTCTTCCACCTTTAACATAAGTTTAAGAGCATCCCCACAGGTAATTGAGCCTACTTCTGCAACTGCATCGGCATTCTCAATAACCCCTACATTTTTAGGATGCATAAAATATTCTTTTACTTTATCTGTATAATCCCACATAATCTTTTCCTGAAACAAGCTAACGCAACCATAATTCTAGTAGAGATAAACAAAAAAGCAAGCCGATTGTGCTCGCACAACATAGATACACAATTTTGTTCAGGTGAAAAATCCGTGATGTAACATGAATCATATAATATTAAAACTTGCTTAAGTTAGGATTGAATTCTATTATGAGAAATGGTTGAGTTATGCACAGTTGCATGGAAATGTGTAAATATGACTAGGGGAGGCGTTTAGGCTTAATGATGGACAAAAGCAAAAGGGAATATAAAACGGGTAGAGATGACATAGACAATATTATTGCTGATTTAGCAAATATCTCTCTCTCCGGTAACAATGCAGATTTAATAGAAGAGATGCTGACAACAGTTGTTAAGTTGGGATTAGAGAATGATGACCGTGGTGATCTTAAATTAATAAATATGGCGTTGAAGGAACTACGCTATGCGTCAAAAATATTCACTCCATATAGGGACAAGAGAAAGGTCGTTATTTTTGGTTCCGCCAGGGCCATATCAGATTCAGATGAATATAAGATGACTGTAAAATTGTCAGAGCTTATTGTAAAAAATGGGTTTAAGATAATCACTGGTGGCGGGCCTGGAATTATGGAAGCCGGTAATAAGGGCGCTGGTAGAGGAGAAAGCTTCAGTTTGAATATTAAGCTCCCTTTTGAACAGCAATACAACCCATACTCTGCCGGTGATAAAAAAGCGGTCAGCTTTAAGTACTTCTTTAACAGAAAGCTCTTTTTTCTTAAAGAGTCTGATGCAACGGTAGTCTTCCCCGGAGGTTTTGGTACTTTAGATGAATGCTTTGAGTCTCTCACATTGATACAGACTGGCAAAAGTAAGCCACGTCCAATCATATTAATCGACTCTGCTCATTCTCGGTATTGGGACAAGTGGATAGCTTTTGTAACAGGAGAATTGGTCGAAAGAGGTTTTATTTCTCGCAATGATTTAAGTCTACTTATACGTGTTAATTCTATTGAGAAGGCGGCTGATGAAATACTTCAGTTTTACCGGGTCTATCATTCAATCCGATATGTTGATGACAAGACTGTTGTCAGACTTAATAAACCTTTGAGTGTTGAAAATATTAATAAACTTAATGAAAAATATTTCGGTATCCTTCGTTCAGGAAAAATTGAGCCTACTGATTCTCTACCAGCTGAACAGAAAAGTGAAGAGTTTTTAGATTTACCAAGGTTAGTAATGGATTTTGATCGACATAATTTCGGTAAATTTCATGAAATGTTGAGATTTTTGAATACGTTAGTACCTATTTGAAAAAGTCATTTAATCTCTCTGTGTTTAATTCCCTGCAGCTTGCTGCGGGGAAGTTTCTTTATAGTCATATCTATTTGACTATTTCATGTTATATGGTACAATTGCGGCTAATGAAGAGCCAACATTCTTGTATACTTACAAAAATATATTTATATTGAGGAGGTTAAAATTATGGAAATATGCATATCCGATTTCAAGGCCAGATCGTTAAAATTAATAGATAAAATCCATCATTCGGGAGAGTCTATAACGGTTACCAAGCGGGGAATACCAATTGCCAAGGTGGTGCCCATATGTGACCATAAATACGAGATAGACCTCAAAGGGACACTCATAGAACAAGATGAAGATGTTTTTAGTACTGGTGAAAAATGGGATTCAAACGCATGATACTACTTGATACACATATATGGGTTTGGTACCTGACAAAAGATAAGAGACTTAAGGATCGTACCTATAGGCAGATCAACCGTTTAAAGCAGGGAAATGAGGTTTATATATCGTCTATTTCCATTTGGGAAGTATGTAAATTACACGAAAAAGGGAAAATTAAATTCTCTCTTCCGTTAAGAACCTGGCTTAGTTCAGCATTAACCAAGGGCGTTTTGGTGCAGGAACTTTCATCTGATATTTATTTGGAAGCTTGTTCTCTCCCCGGTATATTTCATAGTGATCCTGCAGATCAAATGATTGTGGCAACCGCACGTTTGTTAAATTATAAAATAATCACATATGACAGCAAAATAATCAGTTACAAACATGTTGAACTATTGCCTTAAAAAGAAGATTTGATGTTTCATACTTGATTTTGGTATTTGTCCTGACTATTATGCCACATAGTGCAATGTTGATTAGCGCTCTTCAATTAAGTTAGTATTTATACAAGGATATAAATATGGGAACACATATAAAGAAATGAATAAATGAGGGCGATGATATTGAAAAAACTTGGCAGCCTTTCAGCAAACAAAACACCTCTGGAATTAGCAGATTTGCCGGATCCTGTACCCGGTGAATCCGAGATACTGATCAGGGTATCGGCATGTGGGGTATGCCATACTGAATTGGATGAAATTGAGGGGAGAACGCCACCACCGAATTTGCCTGTAATTCCGGGACATCAGGTTGTTGGAATAGTCGAACAAATCGGTGGAAAGGCCGGAACCTTTGCTATTGGTGACAGAGTTGGAGTAGGATGGATTCACTCATCATGTGGAAGGTGTAAGTTCTGCCTGGAAGGTAATGAGAACCTATGCCATGAATTCAAGGCTACCGGAAGGGATGTAAACGGAGGATACGCGCAATACATGACGGTGTCTGAACATTTTGCTTTCTGGATCCCCGATACATTTTCTACTTCAGAAGCAGCACCTCTTTTGTGTGCCGGTGCTATTGGCTATCGATCACTTGAGTTGTCCGGACTTAAAGACGGGCAGAAACTGGGCCTTACCGGATTTGGAGCTTCGGCACATCTGGTGTTGCAGATGGTCAGATATAAATTCCCAAACTCTAAAATCTATGTGTTTGCAAGAAGTGAAGGTGAAAGAGAATTTTCTAAAGAGCTTGGCGCTGTGTGGGCAGGTGCTACTGAAGAGAGTTCACCGGAAAAGCTGGATTGTATCATTGATACTACTCCTGTGTGGAAACCAATTATTGAAGCTTTAAAGAATCTAGGACCAGGGGGAAGGTTAGTAATCAATGCTATCCGTAAAGAGGAGATAGACAAGGATTCTCTTTTGACAATTGATTATCCTGAGCATCTCTGGATGGAGAAGGAGATAAAAAGTGTTGCGAATGTCAGCCGCAGAGATATTAGTGAATTTCTGGAAATTGCAGCAGAAATTTCTTTAAAGCCTGAAGTGCAGGAATTTGCGCTTGAAGATGCGAATGAGGCGCTGGTAGAGTTAAAATCAAAGAAGATTCGTGGCGCAAAAGTTTTAATGATAAATTCGTGAAGTGTTGGGCTGACTCCTGCCTGATCCATCAAATACAGAGAGGTAATTATGAAAATATATATTGGTACAGATCATGCCGGTTTTGAGTTAAAAGAGGAGTTGAAAATATTCCTTGAGAATCTGGGATGCGAAGTTGAGGACAAGGGCGCTTACGAATTTAATGAAGCTGATGATTATCCTGATTTTATTTACCCAGTTGTTAAAGCCGTGGCTGAAGATATTGCCAAAGATTGGAACTCAAGAGGAATCGTTATTGGCGGATCCGGTCAGGGAGAAGCGATCGTGGCTAATAAAGTTAAGGGTATCAGGGCGGCAGTTGTATATGATGAATACAGCGCAGAAATGTCAAGGAAACATAATGATGCTAACATACTATCTCTGGGAACCAGAACATTAACTATCAGTAAGGCAAAAAAGTTAGTACAGCTTTGGCTGGAGACGCCGTTCAGTAATGAAGAGAGGCATAAAAGAAGGATTGAAAAAATTAAGGCAATAGAAAATAGCACTTTATTCTGATATCTTATACCAGAATTTTTTAACTATTCCTGCGCTCATATATTATTCGTGTATCTCGTGGTGATTCTTCGTAATCAGCAAGGAGCTCATAATACAGGGCAGGGTCTTTTTTCTTTAATTCTATTAAAAAATCCAGGAAATTGAACAAGCCTTCTGCTAATACTTTTTTAACTTTCTTCATTAATGACCTGTTCTTTTGTGCTGCATGAACGTAGGGTGCATCTGGGTTGTTGTGTTTAAATTGCTTAACTTCTTCAATGAAGTGCAGAATATAAATCATATTCTCGAAACCTGAATCTATGTCGTGGATAATTGTCCACTCCATAAAGCTATAAAAAGCATGATACGCAGGGACATACTCTAATATTGGCAAGGAATATGCTACGCAAGCGAGAACGAAACAGATAACATCTGAAGTGCATCAATCTTTTTGACTGTTCAGTTTTTCTCTTCCTCTCCAGAATTTTTTCAATTAGCAGGGCACCGAACAGGATTTCAATGGGAATAGCCGCCAGATGTAATGTGAACTCATTATGTGTCAACCAGTGAACAAAGAGAAAGAATACAGATATGAATATTAAACAGGCAGACAACCAGACTTTTTTTGTAAATTTCCCTATTACGTTTGCAATATTAAAAGATACGCTTTCAGAACGTTTGGTATTCTCTGTTGTAGTTTTGTATACTTCCAATAGATTTCTTTGTGTCGCTATCAGTGACCTGAGCCGTTCTTCCTCTGTAATTTCGTCTTTATCAATTACAAATATTTTTTCATTAACAAAAGGCAAGAGTGCCATTCTTACATTGAGAGCAAGGTTTTTAAATAAATTTGCCGTTTCACGAGGTATCTTTGTTTTAGAGAATATAAGCAGTGAAAACAAGTTTCCTGTCGGTAACATACCTCCAAAGCCAATCGCAGACTTAATGCCGAAAGGTACTACAAATTCCTTTTGTGCCGGAATATAAGGACTTCCGATAGCGTCAGGCACATGATAGACATTGAAGAACTTACCTTCCAGCTCAGACGATAGTTTTGGGTCAGGGTTAAGCACGTTTGAGATGCCGATACCCATCTGATCAATAAATTGATGAACCATAATGTTTTTTTTGAGCATATCTTCATTCTGTAGAGGAAGTACGCGGTGCCCTTTTGAATGCATTGTTGAGTTCCATTTCGGTTCAACTCCTGCAGTTGCCAGTAATTTCAGACATTTCATGTCCTGGTCATCAGGCTTGTTATCTAGCATCTTATCGGCTGATTGTTGTGATTCTGTATCAAGGCTTGAATAGGGATATGTCATGAAGAAACGTACCAAAACAGATGATTCTTCTCCTGTTTGAGTATCGCCGAGGTTGTCAAAAAAATACCGAACTATCATATTGCTTAACTCGTCGATATTTTTCGCCTTGAGTTCCAGTTGCTGCAAAGCATCCCCAACCTCAGACATGTCTTGTAACGAAAAGTTTGTTAAATCAAACATAGCATTAAATTGAGATTAACTACAGATTGGATGGACATTATTGGCCGTCACCCTTGTTGTTTTTGATTACCGTATTTACTGTTTCAACAATATCAATGTTAACGGGACAAGACCTTGTACATCTTCCGCATCCAGTACAAAAAGAGGTATTATATTTAGTCATTAGATAGTTAAATTTCCTGTTAAATCTGTGCTTCAACCGTTGGCCCCTGGTAGACCTGAAATTTTCTCCGGTGGCGACAACAGCAAAATCTTTTAATGTGCAAGCATCCCACTCACGACATCTCTCTCCGGACGTCATATTTAATTCCATACAGTCGAACACGTCAAAACAGTAACAGGTGGGGCATACGATATTACAGCGACCACATCCAAGGCATCTATCGTTTAATTCATCCCATACCGGATCATTATCAGCATTTTTAAATAACAGAGGCAAATTAGATATATCTGTGGTGAATTTCATCTCGAATTTGTTTTTTCGTTCTTTCATCAATCCTTCGAATTTGTCTCTGTCATCTATGCTTGCTCCAATCGAATTTGTGTACTTTTCTATTATTTCCTCTCCCATTGGTGTGTTAATTGAGATATAAAAACCGTGACCAATATCAGTCATCATAATATCATATCCTTCATCTACGTCCAGGCAATCAACACTGGCACAGTGAGCATGTTCATAGCATGGCCTGAGGCAGTCCATGCCGATGATGACAGTTTTGGCACGTCTATTGGTGTAATTTATATCTTCGTGATCAGTGGTAAATATTTTATCCAGTAGATTGATTCCATGAATATCACAGGGTCTGACTCCGAATAGTATCTGTTTTTTAGACTCTATAACCGGCTGTATATCCGGGTATGGCTGTGTATTGAAACGTAATAGAGTCTCTTTTTGAGGGAAGAGAAGTTTTTTTGGTGGAAGAATAGTTGGTTTGTAATTTTCCAGAGGGTCAGTAAATTCGTCCGCCTCGTCGAATACATAGAAACCTTCTTCCTTCTCTTTCACACCATAAACGGTGTACTCCTTCTTAAGGTCTTTGTAAAAGACGCCTATATCATTTTTGTTAATTATTGTTTTGTCCATGTTTACTTAATCATAACATTATATATCTACTAATACAGACATAGATTGCCACCTTAATAAACTGAGAGTAGGGGGGGGAGGAACAGGAGCGATGACTATAGTATTAAGTTATGCAAGCTATACCGAACGGTACGCAGCCTTTTATTTTAACCAGGCGTAGAGGGTTATAAAAACTGATGCGAAATAAGAATGGAAAGAACTACTTAAACAGTCTCTTGGTTTCCTGGCTTCCTTATAAAAAATTAGTATTAATGCCTATAAAGGAAACAACTATAAGAAAGCCAGGAATGCAGGAGAAAAGCAAAAAAACAATTTGATCTTAAATTAGTTTGAGATGAATATATAACGTTATATAACTATTAAAAAATGAATGCTGGAAATTAGTGCGCACTTTCCACGTTCTCTGTTTCATGTTCGGATTCGGCCTCTACCTCTACAGTTTCATCTGATGCCTTAATTTCAGCTACCGTTTCAATCGTTATATGCTCTTCCTCAACAACTATTTCAGTGCCTTCTGTATTACTCTCAGCTATTTTCTCCACAATTTCAGCAAGCTTTTCAACTGCCTCAACTTTTTTCTCCTCAACGTTCTCTACAGATTCAACTCTCTTCTCTGCAGTTACATTTTTTTTTGCTGCTAACTTTGCCTCGTACTTCGCTTTTAATCCAGCTATCATTCTGTCCCTTCTGGCAATCCTCTCCATTCTGGAAGTTCTTACAGCCTCTTTTGCTATCTCTTCTGAAGACTTTTCTGCTAATACAGGAGTAGATGCCGTTCCCATAATGGCAATTGCTAGTGCTATCAATATGAAAGATATTTTTTTGACAACCATGGCTATTTTTCCTTTCTTTCGGTTAGAACAGAGAGTACGGACATGCACCCCTCATCCGAGTTAGTATAATTACAAACAAGGTATTGGAAATGTTAAGCGGTAAGTATAATCTTACATGTACGGAATTGTATCCTCAGCTTATCCCATGTCAAATGATTTTTTTGATATTTTTAGTCTGCGCCTACGTATCATCTGTATTAATTGCAATATCAATTATTTCTTAGAATCTTTCTTTTTGTGGTGGATCCCGAAAAGATGTTTTATAGTCTCTACATATTGGAATCCGCCGCCGTTTTTCGCTTTTTCTTTTCCTACCTTGGCAGGTTTGTGTAGGATTTTGTTGAGTGTTCGCTGCATTGAATAGACTATGTGTTCCCATTCGTCGTGAGCAATATTTCCCAGCTTTGGACGCAATCTTTCAAGTTCTTGTTCGCCTATTTCATGGAAATGGTTTCTCAATTGAGAAATAGCTGGCCCGATCTTCAACTCTTCTGTCCATGCCATATATTGAGCTACTTCTTTGTCGATGATCGTAACGCATTTGTCTATGTCTTTCTTTCTTTCCTCTGCATTACTGTTTGCGACCTTATTCAGATCATTAATGTCATATAGGTAAACATTGTCGATCTTTGCAATTTTAGGGTCAATATCCCTCGGGAAAGCGATATCTATGAGCAGCATAGGGTTGCCCCTGCGTGCCTTTATCGCATTTTTAATGTGCTCCGTGTGGACTATATGGTGAGGGGATGCAGTGGAACTGATGATTATGTCGGCCTGTGGGAGATACTCGTTAAGCTTTTCATAGTTTATGGCCTGACCGTCATATTCCTCAGCAAGGGACTTTGCCTTGTCGTAGTTCCTGTTTGCAACTATTGCCGCCTTTGCACCGCGCTCCACCAGGTGTTTTAATACAAGTTCACACATTTCACCTGCGCCGATTATGAACATCGTCTTTTCCGAAAAATCTTTGAATATCTTGATAGCAAGGTCAACGGCTACAGTACTTACAGATATATTACCTTTGCCGATGGCGGTCTTAGTGTGTACGTCCTTGGCAACAGTCAGGGAGCGCTGAAAGAGCTGGTTAATGATACTGCCGGTTGTCTCTGCGGTAGTCGCTGTCAAATAAGCCTCCTTCACCTGTGAGATGATCTGTGTCTCACCGAGGACACCTGAATTGAGGCTGGAGGCAACAAAAAACAGATGCCTGACAGCATTTATGCCCTGGTGGTGATACATATGGTTGGCAAATTCTTCCTTTGGCAGGCCGTGGAAGACAGAGAAAAAATCCAGCAGGGTATCTTTGCCCAGGCTATCATCGGGTGACGCTGCATAAATCTCAACACGATTACATGTGGAGAGTATAACTATTTCAGAAGAGGGGAAAGACTGTGCAAATGAAGAGAGGGCGATTGGCACTGAAGAAGGGCTGAAGGCAAGCTTCTCCCTTACTTCTACCGGTGCAGAGTCATGATTTAGACCGAGTGTATGCAAGTTCATAATTAATATGTTTTAAGATCCAACTTTTACCATTCCGGGTTCGTCCGATATTATTATTTTTTGATCGAGTACTGTTGAGCTTTTTTCGTATCCATGTCTATGTCCCATTAAGAATGGCCCGATAAAGGTAAGTATTACAATGACAAAACCTGCTATGGTAACCACAGCCACCTTTGTTCCATGAAAAGAGGCACCTAGTCTTAAGTGTAATATCGCGGCATAAATAAGCCACGTTAAAGACCCCAACAGTACTTTTGGATCAAGATACCAGAGTAGTCCCAATATGTTGGTTGTCTTTGCCCATACAGTACCTGAAATGAGACCAATCGTCAGTAACGGAAAGCCAAGTGTGATAGTTTTCCACATTAGCGTATCCAGGGTCTCAAGAGATGGTAAACTTTCAAAAAGGGGGCCAAAGGATTTTTTCTTCAATTGCCTTTCCATTGTCAGGTACATTATGCTGAATATGAAAGAGATTGTAAATGAGGCATAGCCCATAAAAATGGGTATTATGTGGGCAAATAGCCAGAATGTCTTTAAGTCAGATGTCAGGGCCAAGTCGTTTTTTACCAGTGTAACCGCAGCAATCGAGAAACCGGTAACGATTGGCATAACAAATGGAGTCAGCGATTGCAGCCTGTATAAAAACTTGAGGATTACAGAGAGCAGTACAATCAGAGACAGGTAGAACGTGGATGACTCAAAAAGTGTTGAAATTGGCAGAGTACCCGACTGCAAACTTATAATAATTAAGAATGCGCAATGGACTGATAAACCTGAAAGGATAAAATAATCAGCCAGCCTTTTGCTGAATCTGTTCGGGTTGAATATAGACCCCACTTCCCATATTGAATCCAGAAGGTAGAGGATTATTGCCGCAATAAAAACAAATTGTATCGGACTGAACATGGTTGCTATAAAAATTATTTATCATAGTGTGGCATGGCCACGCTATGTCTATGACGGGTAAACACTTGCATATGCCATTCGCGACCATGCAAATAAAGAAACATATGATTTTATACAAAAAAAGTAATTAATCAAACAAAAAAATAACAGTGAAGGTGGTTCGGTGATGTTCATAAATAACCCTGTTGCAGATTGAAAGATAGTCTTTAATTAACGATCTATAATTTCTATCTTTACTATAGATTGAAGAATTACAAAAGCCCCATCAGATAATTCAGGTTTACTTCGATAGTTTCCTAGTCGGCCTCCAGTCCTGTACACGGCAAACAGAGGCCGTTTACGGTAAATGCATTAGCATGAAGTAAAAAATGCCAAGGTGTTGAAAGGTCTAGAAGACAAAGAAAAGTAATCACACAAAGGCCGCAGCGCTTTTTTATGGATTATTTGCTATCTGAAAACCAGTACTGAAGAAACTCTTTTGTAACTAACATTGTCTCCTCTGCTTTTTCTCCCGCATTTTCCGCATCGTTTTTCTGGTATTCCTCATAAGGCTGCCATAAATTATCATCTATTATTCCGGGGTATCTACTAAGGCTGACTTCTGGTTCTATTCCATCAGATATTGACGCTATCTTGAGAAGTTTTTCCATCCACAGTACGGGAAAGTCTCTTTCAGTTAATGATTTCTTCAGCACCTGACCTACAAAATGTGTCTTTTGGAAAATACCGATTGAGATAAGCACCGCTTTTATACATTTTTCCACTGACTGTTGGAAATGATATACCGATTTATCATAAAAATTTTCTTCAATTAATTTTTTACCTATAAGAAAATCTCTTTCTACATCCTTGAGCATAGACAAAGCAAAGTCTTTGTTACTTACGTTAGAGAGATATGTTGCCACGCCTTGTTTTACGGGAAACTTCCAGGCCCCTCCTACTCTGTTTATACCATTTGTTCTAGTATAATCTCTGGTTTCTCTAATAAGCGATCCTATAAAGTCGTTTTTATCCAATATAACAACTCCATCTTCCGCTATATCAAGAAAGAGAGGATTATGGTTTTTGAAATTAGAAACAACCTCTTGTGGTGTAAACAAAAGAATATCAAATGGCAATGATGGGAGACACTGTTTTAAAAGAATTACCTCGTCTCCTCTTCTATGCCGTTTTGGATTGATGCCGTCTCCAATGACGAGAAGATCATAATCAGAATATGGAGTGGGTTTATCAAATGCCATTGATCCAAAAAGAAGTACACCAATAATATTAAATGACAACCTGGTACTTTTAAGCGCTATTCTTATTTCAGACAATAACTCCTTGTTCACCTTTTTTCTCCAAAAAAGGAAGTAGTACAAACAGAATCCCCATACAACCGGTACATTCCTGTATGTAAATGTGTGATTATATCATTACTGCATAAGACCACAACCAAAAAGAGCTTATCTTTCATAGGTATTAGTAATAGTGGCATGAAGGACGTTGCAGAAAGGCATGAAGAGTTGCTTTGGAGAAGACCCAACAAATATTTGGGTTTGGAAGCAGAAGTTGTGTTTATCAATTCATTAGTTAATAGAGAACTCCTGATTGAACATTTTGATGTAGATGATTTGAAAAGATGCGTAGCGATTCTAAACAGATACTCTGATGTTGACTTTGGGTTTGTTGACACATCACTTATGGCAATCGCGGAAAGGATGAATATTCACAATATATTGACAACAGACAGAAGGCATTTCTCAATTAGAGAAGGGCATTTGCCTGATACCGAACCAAAATGGAAGGGATTTTTACACTTTCTGACCGTGGAAAAACTATGTACCAAAAGGAAGGCAGATGCCTATTTAGTTTCCGTACGGAAATTTTTAAGCGTAATCGTTGCAGTGGTTTACGTATAGGAGTGGGCAGTAAAAACCCTTGCAAATTGGGAGTAAAATGATACAATTCAATTCTGTAAGTTGTTGTGCGACAATGAATTATA
>JAIQZR010000012.1 GCA_021777035.1 Candidatus Scalindua sp.
GATCCGGCTGTTTCATAATTAATGTCATTGGCAGGAGCGTTAAAATTAACGGAAAGATAATACCGTTAAACCCGTCAAGGCTCTTTTTGTCTACAAAATACCTTGAGAGAGCTAAAACAAGTGCTATCTTCATCATCTCAGAAGGTTGTATGGAGATGGGGCCTACCATCAACCATCTTTGTGCGCCATATACCGTTTTACCAAATAACAAGACCAAAAACAAACAAAAGAGGACTATTAAATATAAAATATAAGAAATCCTTCCGATTGAATAATAATCAACTATTAACAAGGCAGAGAAAACTACGACGCCGACACCTATCCAGATTATTTGTTTAAATGCGAAGCTTTCTGATGATGCACTCCATACAAAGAAAAAACCGGTAGCCAGAAACATGCATATTACTAAAAATATCAGCCAGTCAAAATTTCTTAAACCAATGAGACGATACATATGACTAAATTCCGATCTGTGTCAAAAGTTCCTGTACTATAGGGCCGGCAACCTCCGCACCGTGTCCTTTTGTATGCTCTACGACAACGACAAAACAGTATTTAGGGGCCTCAAAAGGGGCATAGCCGACAAACCATGCATGGTTTTCATTTTCTCGTGCTGTCTGCGTTGTTCCGGTTTTTCCTGCGACACGAAACTCTTTCAAGCCGGTCTTTTTTGCGGTGCCATCGGTCACTACCTTACTCAATGAACGTTTTATTATATTCATGTTTTTTTCTGATATATTTATTTTCTCTGACAGTTCATATTCATTGTTCACTAATATATTTCCTTCATAATCGGCTATTTTCCGAAGGATATGTGGTTTCGTATACCAACCTCCATTTGCAATAGTGGCTATCATCTTTGCAACCTGTATCGGTGTAACCAGCATTGCTCCCTGACCAATTGATAAGTTTATTGTCTGGGAAATTGACCTTGAATCCGGGATATTTCCCTTCTTTTCATAAGCCAGATCAATACCTGTTGTCTTTCCCAAACCGAAGTTGTCTGCCCATTTTTTTAATAACGTTCCTCCCAGGATTTTTGCTGTCTGGAAGAAGAAAACATTGCATGAATATTGCATGGCATCTTCAATGTTCAATAAGCCGTGACCATAGGTTGCAAGGCATCGAAAATGTATATTTCCAACTTTTAATGAACCATAACAGGGAAAGTGAGAATTTTCATCTAATTTATTTTCTTCCAGTGCCGCAATTGCAGTGACTATTTTAAATGTTGATCCTGGTGGTAGAACACTCTGAATCGGTCTATTGAGGAATGGCTTTAGAGGGTTTCTGCTAAGGGCTTCGTAGTCATCATTAAGCGTATTTAAGTTATATCTGGGGAAAGATGCTATCGCTATGATTTCACCATTCCATGGATTCATTACAATAACTGAACCCTTTCTCTTCCCAAGCACTTTTTCCGCAATACCCTGTATTCTGCTATCTATGGTCAGAAAAAGATTATTACCCGGTATTGATGGTCTTTCCAGGATAAGTTTGTCAACACTCATTGTATCAAGAGTTACTTCTTCAAATCGTTCCCCCGGTGTCCCCATTAACCTTGAATTATAAATCTTTTCAATTCCGCTTTTTCCAACTAAGGCGTTCTTTGAAATTGCTTTTTGAGTAAAGAACTCTGACTCTGATTCTCCCCTTTTTTTCAGTTCTTCAAACCATCTTTGCTTAAAATTGTAGTTTTGTTTTTCTTCTTCACCCATAGCCCCAACATAGCCTATTACATGTGGAGACATATCGCCCTGTGGATACCATCTTACCGGTTTTGTCTCTATCTGTATGCCCGGCAGACTTAACATCTCCACTTCAAATTTTGCGACTTTTTCCCAGGATACGTGCGAGGCTATTGAGTGGGGCACTGTCTCTTCTCTGATGCGTATCTTTCTTTTATTTTTCTTTTCAACGGAATCCTTGATTTTTTCTATCTTTTTTACAATTGTCGTAGCTTTATTGAAGACGTCGGTATAGGGTATCTCCAGTAATTCGGCAATTTTTTCTACCCACATTACTTTGTCTGTATGGCATCCTTTGCATAAGCTGTGATATTTCCCCTGCTTTTCCTCCACTGACGCTTCTGGTAATATGTTTTTTTGATAGCACGAGTGTGCGTCAAATAGTTTTTCATACATAACTGTGAGTTCAAAAGAGTGCTTATCTATGGCTAAAATCGAACCGTTCCTATCATAAATTGTCCCTCTTAATGTATCAATTCCGACAGTTCTTATTCTTTTGTTATTAGAGATACCACTGAATTTTCCCCCTTCAATCATCTGTACATAAAACAGCTTGCAGAGGATCACAAGGAATAGTACTGATATTGTTCCGAAAAGCATTTTAAAACGTCTCTTTTGCATTATCTTGTTTTTCTTCTTAAAGACGAAAATCCAAATGAAGAGTAAAATCGGTTGAGCAACCAGAATACCGGAGGAACGATTATTGAATTATAGATTGCGATAAGGGGACATTTCAATACCATTGGTAATAGACCTGCGGAGGTAAATGATATTGAAAACATAAAAACGTACAAGAAATTATATATTATTGAAATGATAAACGTAACTGAAATTTGTGTAGCCAGGTGCCTGCCATATATATTATCTTTGATAATCGATATTATATATCCCACAATAACAAATAAAACGGTATTCAGGCCGAATATGCCTTCGGTAAAACAGTCTTTTGTAAGGCCTATTATCCAGTTTGTATGCAGTGATCGTTCGAGTTTAGAGTTTAATGTATGAAATACAAGAAAGATGATAAAGAGATCAGGCTGCACGCCCAGAACATTTATATGTTGTAATAATGTCGTTTGGATTAATGATATGCATAAAATAACACTTATTATGGCAATCCATGGCATGAGGATATTTTTGTATATCTAAAAATTTACTTTAAATTCCGGAAATGCTTACTTAGGAATGTTTTCCGCTCTTCGTTTCTTAATTACTAATACATGTTCTATCTCTGAAATAGCAACTCTTGGTTCAATCTTAATGTCTTTGAACAATTTTGCATTTTTCTGTTTAACCTCAATAACATCACCGATATATAGAGCTTTTGGGAATGCTCCTCCAATACCTGATGATATAATCTGATCAGACTCGTTTATCTCTTTCTGTCTGGGTACGTACTTCATTATACACGTTCCATCAGCAGACCCCTGGACTATTCCCTGTGTCCTTGACTGTAAAAATCGTGATGGAACATTCGACGCCGGGTCAGTAATCAGAACAACCCGTCCGGATGAACGTCCAACCGCCGAGATACGACCGACAAGCGCATCTTCGAAAACTACAATATCATCAACTGAAGCGCCTTGTTTTGTTCCAATGTCAATAATAATGCTTTTTCTAAAGTTTGAGACATCGTAACCTATGATATCCGCAATTATTGGTTTTTCATTACTATAGTTGTTCTCTTTAAATTCAGATACGATTTTCAACCTTTGCTTATATACATTTATAACATTTTGCTGTTTGACTATTTTATTTTTAAGAAGAAAGACTTCTTTCTCCATCTCTTCATTTTTTTCAGCATTACTTGCTACTAACGCCAGCCTTTTAAATCTATTTTTAAAAAAGCCAGATGCTTGAGATATTATTTTTTGAACCGGTGCAAGGGGCGACGCAACCGTCACTTTGATATTGTTTGTTATGCTTTCCGGTATGGACAAAAGCGATATGGATACTACGACAAGAATGTAAATTATACTACTTTTAACGGATTTGGTAAAATCAGGATTCAAGTTCCTTATCCCATAAAACGTCCTTATATAAATCAAGATCTTCCAGGAGAATGCCGGTCCCTCTCGCGACTGCTGTAATAGGTTCGTCTGCCATTACCACTGGAAGTCCTGTTTCTTCGGCAGCTAACTTATCTAAACCTCTGATCATTACACCACCGCCAACCATAACCATACCAGTAGTTAGCAAATCAGAAGATAATTCAGGTGATGCCTTTTCCAACGTCTTCCTTATCGCATCAATAATTGCGTCTGTTGCCGGCTGAAGCGCTTCTCTTATCTCTTCCGATGTAATAGTGACCGCTCTTGGCAATCCGGCGATGGCATCTCGTCCCCTCACTTCTGCTGTAAGTTCTTCTTCTAATTTGTATGCCGAACCAATTTCAATCTTAATGTTTTCTGCCGTTCTGTAGCCAATATCCAGGCTATAAGTGCGTCTCACGTACTGGACTATTGCTTCATCCATCGCATCGCCTGCAACCCTTAAGCTTTCGTGCGCAAAGATATCTCCCAATGAAATTACGGCTACTTCCGTTGTACCTCCACCTATGTCGACTATCATACTGGCAACCGGTTCTCCGACTGGGAGCCCAGCACCAATAGCAGCGGCTTTAGGTTCAGATATTAAATAAACCTCTCTGGCCCCTGCTCTTTCCGCCGAATTAACAACAGCACGTTTTTCTACAGCAGTAATACCGGATGGGATTGCGACGACAACTCTTGGTCGTATTCCCCATTTTCTCTTATGCACCTTTAAAATAAAATACTTAAGCATCGCTTCGGTAATATCAAAATCAGCGATAACTCCATTCTTCATCGGCCTTATCACGGAAATGCTGTTTGGTGCCTTTTCCAGCATGGCCTTCGCCGATTGACCCACAGCATTTCCGTTTAATAAAACCTTGTTTGTGCCGGGTTTCACTGCAACCACTGATGGTTCAAACAGCACAACTCCCTGGCCAGGAATACATACCAGAGTGTTCGCCGTTCCCAGATCTATACCCATATCTGTGGAAGCCAACCCTAACATATAATCTAAAGGATGCATTTTTTTGTTATTCCTTCTATACTAGATATAAGCTAAAATTTTACAAAGGTTTACGTCAAGGATTATACGTTCACCCATTAAAATGTCAAGCGAAAATTCTCCTTGTCAATGCCGCCAAAAATAGTGCGGTGGTTACTGATAGACATAAAATAGCAAACACATCGCCATGGTTTGTATACCATGAGTTTGCAGAATTCTCAAATCTAATTTTGTTACATAATATACCTTCTATCTCTTTGTACTTCTCTTCATTGCTTAAGTAATCATATATCTCACCGTTTGGTGCTACAAAGGAAGAGATACCACTATTGGCCGCTCTTGAAATACTGATCCTGTTTTCAACCGCTCTAAATACCATTATTGCCAGATGTTGGTCAAGTTCAGAGCTGTCATGAAACCAGGCATCATTGGTAATGTTTATCATAAAGTCCGCGCCATCTTTTCTGTATTTCCTTACCAAAGGTGCAACCGTATCTTCATAGCATATTATAACTCCAAACTTACAATGCCTGTCGTCTTTTCCGGTATTAAGATCAAACATGGCCATCTCTTTGCCTCCACTTAAACTTACATTATATGGAACTATGTAAGAAAAGAATGGAAACCACTTCTCAAAAGGGATGAATTCCCCAAAAGGTACAAGGTATATTTTGTCATAACGGTTTACATATCTTCCATATCTGTCGAAATAGAAGGCCGTATTAAAATACGTGGCGGTCGTATCACATACATCAATCGCCGTACCTCCTAATATAAGGTTGGCACCGGTCGCGTCTGTTATAGTCAGGACTGATTCTTTTGATAATCTATCTATCTCTCTGTCAAGAAGTTGAGGGTTAATATTAAGAATGCCCGGTACCATAGTCTCCGGCCAGACAATGACGTCAACATCCTTTCCGGCAGCTTCAAGTGAAAGATTTGTGTATTTCGACAATATTTTTTTCTTCTGTTTGTTGTTTGCCTTGACTTTGACACCTTGTGGAATATTTCCTTGAACGACACAGATGTTAGGCCCATCTGGCGATGTGCGATTACCTCTTAGGTCAAAATAGCCGTAGATTAGGGTTATTGAAATCAGGAGACAAGGTACAACTATTGTAACCCAGAATATTTTTCTATTTTTGTAAGAAAAAAAGGCTGAACATATTTTTGATCTGTGGAAACGTTTAGACAGGTATCGTTCCATCAAATCGGCAATTGCCGAGTTAACCAGGAGTATCAGGAATGACATGCCATACACGCCGGTGATATCGGAAATCTGTATTAACGGTAGATGTAGATATTGACTGTGTCCAACAAAAAACCACGGAAAACCAAAATATGGAAATGACCTCAAGTATTCAAATGTTACCCATACAAATGGGGCGATAAAGAGATACGGCAATCTTAGCCATTTGCGCAAAAAACGTATGACAATACCGAAAGCACAGAAATAAAGGGCCGAGTAAAGAGCTAATAATATCCATCCGGAACCTGTAACAAACCCGATCCAGGTTAAGTTGAAAATAAAAAATAGAGAGCCAATTAAATACGAGAACAAACCTGTCTTGTATTCAGTTGAGATTATTATGAGCCATGGTACCAAAGCAATCCAGGCCAGATAACTTATGCATGGAGATGGAAACGAGAATGAAAGGAGAAGGATTGTGAGAAAAGCGAGAAGGAAATTTATGTAAAGTGGTTTTTTAAACAATATCTTTTCCTGGTAAATTACCCGTAGTGAATGCAGTTAAATTACCTGCATCCTCCCGAAAGTGGTGAATGTCCCCGCTTTCGCAGGGAATCCAGGCTTACACTCCCTTTTGTCACCATGCTGGTACAGGTTTGTCGCTTGAACCAAAACGTTTAGGTTCAATCGTATCGATAGGACCTGCTTTAGTATTTTAAACAAGCTTACTTAAAGCAATCCGTCTGTCAACATTACCTCAACCATACTACCTGCTTTAAGTGTCTCTACTGATTCGCTGATAATCAGCAAACTATTTGCCCTGGTGATTGAGAACAGATCTCCTGAACCGTGCCAGTCAATCAGGGATACTTTCCACCCTGTACCCTCCTGTGTTAACAGTGCCGGTCGGTATTCGCGCCGTTTCTTTTTAATTTTAATCTCTTTTTCCAGTTCAGCATAGATTATCGGATGTTCATAAGATTTGTAGCCCATCATTTTCTTAATGCACGGCTTTACAAACAATTCAAAAGTAACAAAAGTTGACACAGGATTTCCCGGAAGTGCAAAAATTAATTTATCACCTTTCATACCAAATACCGTTGGTTTTCCAGGTCTGAGTGCCACCTTTTCAAAGAATATCTTAACGCCAAGATCCAGTAATACCTCTCCGACAAGATCGAACTCTCCCATTGACACTCCACCTGAAAGTATCAATATATCCTTCTCTAAACCCTTCTGGATCAATTTTCTTATTTCACTCTTTTTATCATTGACTCTGCCCAGGATCTCGACGTCAGCGACAATCTGTCTCGCTTGGGCCGCCAGTGAGTAGCTGTTACTATTACGAATCTGCCATGGTTTTGGTTTACGTGTAATATCCACCAGTTCATCACCTGTTGAGATAATACCAACACTTGGTGTCGCATGCACAATAACATTATTTTTGCCAACTGCAGCAAGGATGCCGGTCTCCTGGGCCCTAACTCTTGTCCCTTTTGCAAGGACAGTTTTGCCGACTCGAACGTCTTCTCCCTTTTTTGCAATGTTTACACCTTTTCCTATTTTCTTAAGGATACGCACCTTTTTGTCATTCTCTAATGGCTCTGTTTCCTCTACTTTTATTACGGCATCTGCACCAATCGGTACTACTGCTCCTGTCATTATCTTCGCTGCCTGTCCTCTGCCAACCTTCTTCTTCGGGTTGTATCCGGCTCGTATACTTTCTATGACTTCAAGCTCCACCGATGGTTTTATATCTTTGGCGATTACAGCATATCCATCCATTGCAGATCTGTTAAATGGCGGCATATTTAAATCTGATTTTATACCCTCCGCCAAGCAAAGCCCGGCCGCGTTTTCCAGTTTTACTTTTTTCGGTGGTAGCTTTTTTCCCTTTCTCAGAACGATTTTTAATGCATCATCAACACTTATCATAATTTCTCCTCTGTTTTTAAAATTTTGCAGGGGAAATCCATGAGTTCCTCCTGCCAATGCTTATTCGTATTATATAGTTTTCTAACTGGGTCATCCCATTTTTCCTGGCAATCTTTCTCTTGTTTTTAAATGAATCCTTGCCTATAATGCCGATCATTCATGTGAATTGCAATGTGTTTTGTTTTTTGCAGAGAAATTATAACAAGTTTTATTCTTTTTTTAAATGACTGACTATTTACATTATTTTAAAGAAGGGAGGCAGTAGGTACTATGCGTAAATTATTAAGACTTAAAATTATTTTACTTGCATCGATTTTAACGATGACAAGTTCGGTGGTCGTGAACGCTGACCAGCTCACGGTGGCAGGGAAAACCTATGTCGGTATTGATCTTGGAAATCCTGGAGGACCCCTTTGGGGGTTTGTTTTTGGAGACGTTGGCGTTACAAGTGAGTTTTCTATTTTTCCGGCTGGTGCATTCTTTGATGACCTTGTATATGATCCCGGAGAGTGGCAAGAGATCCAGGATGTCCCGACAGTCTCTATTTTTCAAGGTGATATTACGGCTGCAAAGCCGGATTTGGATGTTTCTTTCCAATTAAAAAGTGTGTTTTTAACTGATTTGGGGTTGATTCCGCCTCCCAGCACCGCAATGTTTGGGAATTTAAATATAGCCATGGTTATTTATATTGATATTGGCACCGTAAAAATTCCCATTATTGTAAATATTCCAAAACCGTTTCTCATGATAGAGATCGTATCCACTTGATTAAAACAGAAAAAGTCAGTGACGTATCTTAACAGGCTATCTGAGAACAGGTATTTTATTACAGCTTATTAAATCACAAATCCTTTAATGGCTGTCAAAAATGTAGTAGCTGATTTCCGGGATAAAGAACTTCTCTTTACGGACAACATCAACGCCAATATTTCCTTATTTCCGTGCGACAACGACAATTTCCAGAGATTCCGGGCTAATGGGTGTGCCGGTAACATCAGAATATAGTTCTTCAACCTCAAAGCCGTTCTCTTCAAATTCGTTTCTGAGAGAGTCCTCGCTATAGTGTTGTAGCCAGTTGTATATAACACGTATTCGTCTCTCTTCGATTACCGCGTATTTATCAAGTACTACTTTCTCTTCGTCATATTTGAATATGTTTTGAAAACAGTAATAATTTTCAGGTGACCAGAAACCATCGAGACGGCTGTGCTCATATGTTTCCATCTCCTCTCTTTGATTGAAGGCGTTTAGTGAATAAACATCAATCAAAACAGAACCACCGGGTCTGAGAAATTTATAAAACTTCTTTAACATAGTCCTTCTTTGCTCCGGGCTTAATGCACAGAAATCACACAACAGCAGTGTTATCAAGTCAAACCGATCTTCTGTTTCAAACTCAAGATAGTTTTGCTGGACATAGTTAATAGCTAATCCTTTCTGCTTCGCCACTTCATCTGCATGTTGAATAAATATTTCAGAAAAATCTATCCCCGTAACATTGGCCATTTTTTCCGCAAGTCGAGTTGCATAAGATCCCATACCGCAGCCAAAGTCCGCAACTTGTGTGTTTTTGCCTATTCCGAAACGATTGATCATCCAGTCGACAGAGCGTTTAATAAACTCTTCATTCTGGCATGAAACTTCAAACTCTTCATTCAGGTGAGACTCGAGCATCCTCTTTGAAATGTGATTATCAGTCCATAGAGCGTCTGCCGTATAAAACTGAAAAGATGCAGGGCGTGAATTTATCTTCTCTAACTGTTTAAACATTAATTAATAATATTCTCTCGCAAAGCTATTGGTTATTTCATCCCTTAAGAAAAAGGGGTATCAGGGTCGTATCAAATATTAAACAATTAGGATGCGACCATAGACTTGTGTTCAATTGTTTTTTTCATTCCGCTTTGTGATTATAATAGGCTTAAATTTTTCCTTTAATAAGTCAAAGGCCGTTATTTGTAAGGGATTAATCTTTACTTCAACTTTTTTCCCTTTTTTCAATTTCCATATACAATCCCTTGAACCATTGTAAATAAAGTAATTGAAATGTGGAGTGTTGTTACTTTCATATATTTTTCCATCCTTTTAATATCTTTTAAGAATTGGTTAGACTGGGGTAGCCTTTTCATTTTTTCCAACAATCAAACATTTCTTCAAGGGAATCAAAGGATTGAAAATCTTCGCCCTGGCTACTTTTTTTCAAGGTCTTTTTTGTTGTTTCATTAGGGATGAGAATAGGGAACGGAATACCACCACGAAGGTATATTTGATTATAAAAAAGTCGGATAGCCTCGGTGGGACTCATTCGGCTTTTTTCTTGGTTTCTGGTTCAATTCTGGCATGAACGGTTGCTGATTTTTCCATGTGACGATTGTCTCACAAATGCAATACATTTACAAATAATTTGTTGTTAATCGGTGTTTAAGTAATCACCAAACCAGAATTCTAGAAGTTTTTCATCCTGTCGGAGTACTCCAATACATTGTCAACGTTTTCAGTTGCATTCAATTCGGTTAAGAGGAAAAACGCATGGATAAGAAATGTTTACTCTTCTTCAGCCCATCCAGCTCTATTAACCTTCTTGCCTTTAAAATATTCATAACGTCTGACTACATTCTCAAAGATAGTCTCAAGATCGTTGATCAGGCTTGCGTGAGGCAAATCCGGTATGCCCTTTATAATCTGAGTATTTATGCCGAAAACCTAACTTGATTTCTTCCCTGGTTTTTTGCTGAGTACAAAGCTTTGTCTGCCTGATTGAAGAGGAGGGATTGTGACAAGTCGGTACCAGGGGCCATTGTTGATATCCCGGCGCTTATTGAGATTGTTTTACAATCATTTACTTTTGATCCATCGTGTGTAATTTTCAGTGCTTGCACTCTCTTTCGAATTTTTTCTGCAATTTTGATCGCATTGTAAGAGTCTGCGCATGGGAGTATTAATGCAAACTCTTCTCCGCCATATCTGGCGGCCAGATCTCCGGGCCGTTTGGCGTACGGTTTAATGATACGGCTTATGTTTTTCAGGCATGCGTCTCCTTCCTGATGACCATAGGTGTCGTTGTAAGATTTAAAGGAGTCAATGTCTATCAGGATTATCGAAAGTGGGTGTGATTCCCTTTTGGCCCGCTTCCATTCATGGTTCAGGGTTTCATCGAAATGGCGTCTATTTGCAAGTTTTGTAAGTCCGTCTTTAAATGACATTTTACGTAACTTGTCCAGCATCTTATTACGTTCTGTGATATCACGGACAAAGGCCTGTACACCAACCGGTTGGCCCGATTGAAACATTAAATTGCTGCTGATTTCTGATGGCGTTACATGACCATCTTTAGAAATTATCTCCAGATCATAGACAGTTTTGGCTTCCCCTTTGATCTTATATTCAATCATTTTTCTGGCTTTTTTTAAATGGCTAGGATTGAGTAGACAGGAAACATTTTTACCAATGATATCTTCAACATTGTAACCTGTTATCTTCTCTCCCATTTTGTTTACGGATGTAATATTTCCTTTCAGATCGATTGTGATTACCATATCATTTGCGTTATCGAGAAGTTCCCGATATTTTTCTTCACTCTTACGTAGTGAGGCTTCAGTACGCTTGCGTTCAGTGATGTCCCTTGCCGATACCATGTGAATATTACGTTCTTTGTGAATATGTGGTTTCATAAAAATTTCTATATCAACATATGAACCATCGGTTTTTTTTACTACTAAATCAACCGGTCCGATAATTAAATCCGGTTCTTTTCCGGAGCGGTCTATAATGTCAATGGCAGTTTTATGTGACTCCTTTGCAAGTATGTGAAGCAGCGATATTCCAATTACTTCTATTTTCTTCTGCTGATGAATTCCCAACAAGGTCAAAGATGATCGGTTTACATCGACTATCACACCTGAATCGTGTAGTATAATACCTTCACTAACTGCGTCGAAAAGGCTTTGATAGGTTTCATGGTCTTTCGTAGTATTTTCCATATACTGATATTCAGAAGTGATACATTGTATTTCTGTCCGCCTGGCATATACCCACCAAGGATAACATTTATTTTGTAGCTTGTTTACCGGCCAACTTAATACCGCCATTTTCAATCGTAATAAGCTTTTTCTTATAAATAGCGCCTATCGCTTTTTTGTACGTCTTCTTGCTTACGCCGAACATCTTATAGATAGTTTCCGGGGTGCTTTTATCTGTTACCGGTAAAAAACCGCCTTTCGCTTTTAAGGCGGTAAGAATTGTATCTGTAATGTCATCGACTTTTTCATATCCTGTTTTATACAGACTAAGATCTATTTTATTATCGCCTCTTACTTTTTTGATGTATCCCTTTGTTCTCTGCCCGATCTTTAATGGTTGAAACACTTCGTTAAAGTAGAGTACTCCCCAATGCGTGTTATCTATAATTGCTTTGTAACCTATATCGGTTTTACTGCATATCAACAATTCTACTTCCTGTCCCTCATGGAAATTACCCGGCGTATTGTCAAGGTACCTGTCCAGCCTGGTGGTGGCTGCAATGCGATTGGTTTTTGTGTCGACATAGACTCTGACTATATACGATTTGCCTTTTTCCATCGTCGGGGATTGTTCACCGAAAGGAACCAGCAGGTCTTTAAGCAGACCCCAGTCGAGGAAGGCCCCGACATGCTCGACCGCAACGACCTTCAGTAAGGCAAAGTCTCCCACCATGGCATAAGGTTTTTCGGTAGTAGCAATAAAACGATCTTCGGAATCGAGATAGATAAAAACCGTGATGTGGTCATTAACTTTACTGTTTTCAGGTACATACTTGCGTGGCAGCAGAATTTCTTCATGCTCTCCTCCGTCAAGATAAACGCCAAAATCAACTTCTTTTACCACCCTTAAATTGTTTAATGCTCCAATTATTGCCACGAATTAGTCCTATATATTTCCAATTTTTAAAGTTATTTTTCTAAACGTTGTACTTTGCGCTATTTCAACATTCATTTTTATACATTATCGTTAAAATACATATCGTATTTAACAACCCCTCAATAAGTTAATAGTAACAAGGTTGTGTTCCAACAATAAAAACCGAGTACTCACTGGTTATGCCCTTGTGTATCACTAAATAAAGCGTTTATATGGCTTGTCAGTTCTAATAGTTTAAAAGGCTTTTTTATGAAAAAATCGACGCTTAAGGTGTTTTTCTCTGCTGGTGTGAGCGCTTCGGCCCAACCGGTGGAAACGCCGATCTTTGGCACTTTATCCAGTTCATTCAGCGCCTTTATTACATCATATCCAGTTACACCGGGCATGATCAGGTCACATAATACAAGGTCAAAACTTTTAACCTTCGTAAGCTCAATAGCTTCAGTTCCATTGTTGACAGTCTTAACTATGTGACCCACACTTGAAAAGAATTTCTCCAGCATATTACATATATCCTTTCGGTCGTCTATCACAAGGATGTTAAGCCCCTTAGCCATTAAGTTACTGGTAGTCCTTGATGATAGTTTTTGCTGTTTAATCCCTTTATTGACAGGGATACACAATGTAATAGTTGTTGCTTTACCCAACTCACTTTCCACCTCTATACTGCCGTTATGACTCTCCATTGCACTATAGGCGATACTCATACCCAACCCGATCCTTTGCGGCCTTCTTGTAGTGAAAAACGGATCGAATACCTTCCTCTTTACCTCTTCTGACATACCATTGCCTGTATCAGAGATGCTTACAAACACCTTATTCTCGCTACTCCATGTGTCAAATGAAATACAGCCACCATCAGGCATTGCATCCAGCGCATTGTTTATTATATTTATGAACACATTTTCTAATTCTAAGGGATCACAAAATACGTCAGGTATTCCTTTCATGCCGTTTCTGTCTATTTCATATTGTATCTCTCCTGTATGAGCTATATTTTCCCCTCCCGGTACTGTAGAATCTATTGTCTGGATTATTAATTGCCTCAAATCAAGGAAAATGTAATCGGAGGCATCTCTATCAGAGTCTATAAAAGCAACCATTTTTCTAACTATTCCAGCTCCTCTTTCACTGGCATTCAATATAGCATGTAACCCATTTTTCAATTCCGTTTCATCTTCAAAGCCTCTTTCCAGCAATTCCGCATTACCTTGAACGACAGCAAAAATATTATTAAACTCGTGGGCAACGCCTGCCGTTATTGCCCTCATGACATTCAACTTTTCTGACTTTAGTAACTGCTCTTCTCTCTCCTTTTGTTTTGCAACTGTTTCCAAAACTAAAACAGAAAAAATGATATCACCATTAATGCTTTTGACAGGCAGGGCAACCGTATATTTCAAATCAAGCATACCGTCCTTTTTCCTAACGCAAAGTTCTCCCCTCCATTCTTCACCAGAGGCAATCTTTCCCCTCATTTTCTCAAATATTCCGGACGATGTTTTGTCAGATTGTAAAAAATGAATGTCCTTCCCTACGACTTCTTCAGGTGTGTAGTTGGTTATCTGAGAAAATTTGTTATTTACGAATTCTATATTTCCTTCGGTATCCATTATCATAATCATGTATGGATTATGATCAATAGCGAAAAATAACCTGCGAATTCTTTCCTCTGTCTGTTTTTGTTTTCGCTCTAAATTCTTTCTATAAAGAGCGATTTCGATATTTGCCCTTATTTCATTTTCTCTAAACGGCTTTACAATATATCCAAATGGATCTGCTGGTATCGCCCTCTTTATATGCTCTTCATCCGCATACGCAGTCAGGAATATAATTGGAATATCCATATCCGTCTTTATTATTTTGGCAGCATCTATACCATCAAGCTTTCCTTGCATAACAATATCCATGAGAATTAAATCGGGGTGGAGTTCTTTGGCCATACTCACAGATTCTTCTGCTGATGAGGCAGTCCCCACTACATCGTATTTCATGGATTGTAGACAATCTTCTAATTGTGTGGTTATAACTGCCTCATCGTCTACTATCATTAATCGACTCATGCTTCCTCCTTGAAGTTGTTGAATTCTATAATAAATTCCGTACCCTTATTCCTTATAACCTCTATTTTCCTATTTAGTTGCTTTCTTACCAGTCTTAGCCCCAGGCTCTTAGCACCCTCAATATCAATCTCCTCTCATGAATACCTACACCATTATCTTTAACTTTCGTAATAATCGTACCATCATTAGGCTGCTGCATAGAGGTACTAATTAGCCCTTTTTGTTTCTTCCTGTATGCATGTTTAAGAGAATTTGAAATCAACTCGTTCAAGACAAGTGCACAGGGAACCGCTTGTGTCACAGGAAGGTACACATTGACAGACTTGATGTCAAGTGTAATTGTTTGCTCTTTTGAATAGATACTTAAAAGGCTTCCAGATAGCTCCTGAATATATTTTTCCATGTCTATTCTATCGAACCGTTCACTTTCATAGAGTTGTGAATGGACAATGGCCATGGCATTTACTCTGTTACGTGATTCTTCAAACAATGCAATCGCCTCTTGATTCTGCGTTTTCATACTGCTGATATCGAGCAGGCTTGAAATTATCTGGAGGTTATTCTTTACCCTGTGATGGACTTCATCCAGAATCACTTTTTTCTCGTTGAGAGATGCTTTTATCTGTTTTTAAAATGCCTGGATTTTGTCCAATGGCTTCTTTGTAAGTATAACCTGTTAGTTGCGTAAACCTGGGATTGACGTATTCAATTTTGCCTGATGTGTTTGTAACCATAATTGTACTGGGGCTTTGTTCGACTGCGCAGGACAATGTCCTGAGCCATTCCTCTAAATGTTTGTTCTCCGTGTTATTTTTTCGTTGGTCAGAATTATTCAATGCATTTGAGACGGACGCAATAAATCGTGATAACTTGTCTAATACCGCTTGAAGTGGTTTTTGCATTTAAACCTTATTCCTGGTTATTATCTTAAATGTTTCTGATTAACAGGATTAATCCTTTGCCGTCCTCAGTTTCTTTTCCAAGAAGAGTTCAAGCCTTCATACAGAACTACTTTACTAAAGAAATCATTATATCCATCACGTTAGTCAGGGTGGGTCCCGTAATTATGTGCTCTCCGGTCTTGTTGAAAAAATTATAGGAGTCGTTTCTACTTAAATATTCTTCGGGCTTCAAGCGAAATTTCACTTTGGCATTATTACAAGTATTAGAATCAACGATTGCTCCCGTTGCGTCTGTTGGCCCATCAGTTCCATCAGTGCCTGCACTTAAAACTACGATACCATCACATCCTGATATTTTCAGAGCGGCAGAAAGGGCAAATTCCTGATTTCTGCCACCCTTTCCTTTGCCTTTTATCGTAACGGTTGTTTCGCCTCCAGCAATTATACATGCGGGTTTGAGGACGGGTGTTCCTGTGCGGCTAACTTCCCTGGCAATTGCTGCAAAAAATTTTGCTGCTTCTCTACTCTCACCCTCTACCAGAGAGGAAAGAATTATTGTGTTATATCCTAAATCTATGGCCTTTTTTTCAGCTGATTTTAGTGCTATTCTATTTGAGCCGACGATTACGGTTTGGGTGTTTTTAAATATCTCATTTCCGGTTTTAGGTGTTTCTTCAATTTTTCCAATCTTTCCGTTATTGAGAAATCTGTATATGCTATTCGGTATCTTGTCCTCTAATGAATATTTCTGAATTATTTCGCATGCGTCTTCAAAAGTGCTTTCGTCCGGTACGGTAGGGCCGGATGCTATAATGTCCGTCGGGTCTCCAACGACATCAGATAGTATTAATGTGATAAGCGTTGAGGGGTATGAAGCCATCGCAAGCTGTCCGCCTTTTACTGACGATAAATGTTTCCTTACTGTATTGATTTCGTCAATCCGGGCTCCACAGATAAGCAATTTGGCTGAAGTTGTTTGTATGGCAGGTAACGTTATCTCTTTATGCGGTTGAACGAGTAGTGCTGATCCTCCTCCGGAGATAAGACAGATAACCATATCTTTGTTGCCGGTTTTGGATAAAAGACTGAGGATTTTCGAAGTACCTTTTATGCCGTTTTCATCAGGAATGGGATGTGATGCTTCGATAGTTTCAATCTTTCTAAGTGGTAAGCCATGATTGTATTTCACCACAATGACACCACTATCAATTCTATCCCCAAGAAGCTCTTCTATGGCACTAGCCATTGGAGCGCACGCTTTTCCTCCGCCGACTACATATATATTCTCATAGTTATTGAGATTATACTCTCTCTTTTCTACTAAAAATGTAGAATCGTGAATACTTATTTTTTTCTTAACTAACTGTTCCGGATTTAATGCGTCAAGTACGTGTTCAAAGATTTCATTAGCGTGTTTTCTAAGATTAGGCATTTTTCACCTTAAAAACGTTTTAACAAGAAATTTTAAAGTCAATGCTGGATGAGCATAGCATGACATATGAGGATTCGGCCTCCGACCTTAATTCACCCTACAAGAAAACAAATGTACGGTACAACGTATGGTGGATTAAATTGAAGTGATGTTTATTTTTGTCCAAGGGCAATTACAAACTCTTTTCCAAATTCCTGACACTCTTTCAACGTTTTATCTTCTGGAATTAATTTTACTCTTAAGGAAGGTTTATGAAGCTTTATGTGCAGCCCGTTTAGTCTGTCCTCAACCATTTTTGTAGCTTCACCGCTCCAACCGTAAGAACCAAATGCAGAGCCCAATTTTATTTTGGATTTAACGGAAGAAAAAAGAGTAAGCGCGTCCCAGATAGGCCTTGGAGCATCTCCGACAATTGTTGGGGATCCGACAATTATGCCATCTGCCTTTTCAATGGCATCTCTTATAAATTGGGGGTCAGTATTGTTTGCATCTAGCGTTTTAACATTCACACCCTCCCCAGAAACCCCTTTTGCAATGGCTTCAGCCATATTCTTTGTGCTTCCGTATATACTGACATATAGAATTAAAATATTTTTTACTGCATCGGTGTGTGCCTGGCTCCAGCGAAGGTAGCTTTCAATATATTTCCAGGGTTCTTTTCGTATAATTGGCCCATGCGCTGTAGCAATAATATCGATATCTAATTTTTCAATCTTTTCAATAGCGTTAAGAATGTACGGTTTAAACGGACGCATTATACAGTCATAGTAATAGTGAAAATGAAGGTCAAAATCGCCAACCAAATCATCGAACAGTCTCTCATCACAATAATGTGCACCAAATGCATCAGACGTGAAAAGTATTTTCTCCTTATCTAAATAGGTGAAAATAGTATCCGGCCAATGTAAATATGGTGCAGGAAAAAATTTAAGACTGCAACTACCCAAATCTATATGAGGGCACTTATCAATGGTTGTTAGATTATATGGTACATTGACTATATTCTTCAGTAAATGTCCACCAGCTTTTGAAGTGACAATCTTCGCGTTGCATGCGTGTTTTAGTAATTCTGGAAGTGCACCTGTATGGTCAGGCTCTGTATGATTAATAATTATGTAATCAATGTCCTTGAGATCAACCTGTGAATTAATTCTTGAAATAAACTCTCTCGTGAAAGGCTCTTTAACTGTATCTATTAACGCAGTTTTCTCGTCCTTGATTAAATAAGAGTTGTAGGTCGTCCCATGATCAGTCTTGAAGATTAAATCAAATATTCTCATTTCAGGGTCTAATGCTCCAACCCAATAAATATTCTCTTTTATTTTTAAGCCATCCATATTCTCTTTCTTACTCTGTAAATTCGGTTTTAGATTAAGACCGTTTCTCTACTCATTATCACTCTCAACAGCACTGACAAGTTTTTCAAAAAAATCAGGTATTGCCGAATTTACCCTGCTCCAGTTCGGTATGAGTGGTGAGTCTGTTGGGTCTTCAAGGAATTTATCTCCAGTCATTCTTAGCCCATTTGCAAAAGCCTCTACTGCCTTCGTCTCAAGGTGTCTATCAAAAAACAATCCGTTTATTGCTGAATCAGTCTCATATTTTTCAATAAAAGCCTGGGCTGTTCTTAAATATGTAGTCCTCAGTGTTCTAAAGAAACCGTCATTAAATATTATGCCCGCACTCGCAAGTGTGGTGAAAATTGTTCTAGTGATGTCCATACTCATTTTCATTAGCCCTGTTGTGATATCAACTTCAGAAAGCGGTTGGTGTTTATGTTCGTATGTTTCACATATATCTACCTGACATATTCTTTTCTTGGAACAATTTCTGTATATTTCTGCTAACACACCAACCTCTAATCCCCAATCCCCAGGTATCCTGTTTACCCTTGCCAAGTCAGCCAACATGGAAAATTCTCCAGCCAGAATATATCTAAAGCTATCCATGTATTTCAGGAAATCAAGGTCTCCTAACAGTCTGCGCAGAGCCCTCAACAGAGGGGTCACAAAAAGTCTGGTTACCCTGCCGTGCATACGGTCAGTAATGCGGCTATAATATCCTTTACAAAACTCGAAATCCAGATTGTGATTTACAACCGGGTAACATAATCTTGCAAGGAATTCTCTGTCGTATGTCTGGACGTCACAGTCGTGCAATACAATTACCTTTGATTTTTCACTTGCCAGAATATAACCATAAGACATCCATGCTGACCTACCCTTACCATCGGTACCCGCAGATACATTCTTTTCATCAAGTAGTTTATAAAGCTTCTTCATCCTGGGGCCATCATTCCATATCAACGTTACTTCTTGAGGTAAAACAGAAAAGAATTTCTTCGCATACTTAAATTGATCCTTATTAAATCTTCCCAAGGCAATAACAATCTGTTTTAAGTATTTAACTTCCTTTAATTCTTTTAAAATGTTAGGTAATGCCGTACCTTCCAGTTCCGTGAAAATTGTTGGCAATACGAGAGCAATAGGTCTCAGGCGTGAGAGTTTTTTTATTTCGGCTTCTAATTTAGAGATATCCCTGTTGCCAAATCTGTGTAGCGTTGTAATTTCTCCTGACTGATGAAAATCTCCCATAATACAAACCTCCCGCTTTATTTGAGTCTTAAAAAATTAATTAGCAACAATGTATCGAAAAGGTACAGAGTGCGCAAAGTGTTAAACTACCATCTGTTGCTTGTAAGTAATAACCGGACAGAGAAATTTAATCACGCTTCCTGGAATCTTATACGGCCAGTTGATTATCACTTACCAAACAAACCTAATATAGCTTTGTTCCAACCAACCGGTCCAATACCATCGGCATAAGTAAGATCGTCGACCTTTATGCGCTCTTCATAATCACCAAACTCCTTCTTAACAAGGAATTTTTTATCTACTGCTTCCAGCATTGGAAGATCGTTTAAACTGTCTCCCAGGCCAACGGTTAATATTTTTGTACCCGGATAATTTTCCCTGTAAATGTCTATCAGGATATTGACGGCTTTTCCCTTATCATTCCCACCCATAAGGTACGCAAACCTTGCACCTTCAGTATAATTGAGACCTGATAATCGAATCTCATCCTTAATGTTTTTAATATCTTCTTCGCTGCCATCAATAATAAAAGGCAACGAATACTCTTTTTTTTGAGCGAGACAAGCCTCTTCTTTACTCAAACCTGTCAATGCAACAATTTCATCTGCCGTAAATTCAGTAATACTTTTCATGTTTATGCCGGTTTTTCTTTTTATTTCGTCAAAGGCACTCTTGAGGACTTTATATTCAGGGCCAATCTCTACCACTAAAAAACCGTTATCAGTCCTGTTAAATTTACACTTCAGGCCATATTTTTCAGGAATGTATATTGCCCCTCCATTTTCTGATATAAATGGCTCATTATTTGACAGTTTATCACGATAGATTTTTATTTCGTCCCTGGACTTACTGGAACATAAAATAAGATGAATGCCTTTCTCTCTGAGTGCTCTTAATGCATTTTCTGCCTTACTATAGGAGTAAGTGCCATGATCCAGCAATGTACCATCTAAATCCGTAAAAACGATTACTATTTCATTTTTCATATATAATTAGGAATTCTAGTTCTTTTAGATAATTCTTTCAATGTTAAAAAGAAAACGAGGCATTGATAGAGTGACGGAAATCATTAAGCGATTCAAATAGATGAAATCATAATTAATGGTTGAGGTTTGAACAAATCCCTGACATTCAACTAAGTTCGTTATATTTTAATAATCAGAATTTCTCGTTTTGTATGTCTCAACTTATATCAAAAGATATGTCCAACGCCTTGGTCGAATGAGTTATCATGCCAACGGAGATTCTATCTATTCCAGTCTTTGCATATTCCTCAACGTTATCAATGGTAATATTGCCTGAGGCTTCTGTCAATATGGATCTGCCAATTTCTGGATTCCGATTGTTTTCAAATGCCTTAACCATTTCTACTGCTTCTTTTATTTTGACGGGTATCATATTATCAAATAAGATTATATCAACATTAGCATCTACAACATCCTTGATTTGGCTTAAATCTTCCACCTCGACTTCTATAAGTACTTCATTTGCTGTTTGTTCTCGGGCCTTTTTTACGAGGAGGCTTATATCACCATTCTCTTTTTCCGCTTCCATTATTTTGAGATGATTGTCTTTTATCAGAATCTGATCATACAGTCCCATTCTATGATTAGCACCCCCACCAATTTTTACAGCATATTTTTCGAGATAGCGCCACCCTGGAATAGTCTTCCGTGTATCCAGAATCTGAGCATTATACCCATTGATTTTTTTCGTAAATTTGTTGGTCGTCGTTGCAATGCCGGAAAGTCTTTGCAAAAAATTGAGCACGAGCCTTTCTGCCGATAACAATGATAGCGTTAGGCCTTTTACACTTGCTACTACCGCACCTTTTTCAACCCTTGCGCCTTCTTCAATATTTGCAGTGAGAAGCAAATCTTTGTCTATTTGCGAAAGGACATACGCGGCAACCGGCAAACCCGCAATAATACCGGCCTCTTTCGCTATTAACGTCCCATCTGATTTGGAACCTTCAGGAATGAATAACTTTGAGGTGATATCCCCCGTACCAATATCTTCCCGTATCGCCAGTTGAACGAGTTCTTTAATCTTATTAAAATCAAATTCTGTATGCATGTTTAGCCACGAATTTCACTAATTAACACTAATTTTTATAAAACTACTCTTTTGTGGGTCAGGCTCTCTTCTCCAAAATTAACCTATCATCCATGATAGGTTAGTAACTGTTAATTTGTGTCTATGATTGCAATTTCAGTACTCTGTCACGTATTTCAGCTGCCTTTTCAAAGTTGAGATCTCTGGCGGCCTGAAGCATCTCTTCTTCAAGTTCTCGTATATATTCCTGGGTCACATATTCTGCCTCATCTTCTTTAACCATTTGCCTTGCAACCTTTTTTGAAGCGCTTTCATCTTCAATGCTTTTTCTAATTCCCTTACGAATTGTTTGTGGCGTGATGTTATTACGTATATTGTGTTCAAGCTGGATCTCGCGCCTTCTCTCAGTTTCATCCATGGCTTTCTGCATAGACTGTGTTACTTTATCAGCGTATAATACGACCTCTGCGTTTACGTTTCTTGCAGTCCTTCCGATAGTCTGTATAAGAGAGGTCTCGGAACGAAGGAACCCTTCCTTGTCAGCATCCAATATTGCTACTAATGAAACTTCCGGCAGATCAAGTCCCTCTCTCAATAAGTTTACACCGACAACTACGTCAAACTTTCCAAGCCTGAGATCTCTAAGTATCTCTACCCGCTCAATAGCATTAAATTCTGAATGCAGATACATTCCCTTAAGGCCCTCTTCTTTTATGTATTCACTTAAATCTTCTGCAAGTCGCTTGGTTAATGTCGTTACAAGCACACGCTCTTTTTTGTCTGCCCTCTTCCTGATCTGCTGCAGAAGGTCTTTGACCTGGGTCTTTGCAGGCAATATTCTCACTATTGGATCCAGAAGACCTGTTGGCCGAATTATCTGTTCAACAACCTTACCATGACACTTATCTAGTTCATATTCTGAAGGGGTTGCTGAGACCAACAATACCTGTTGGACTATTGATTCCCATTCATCAAAACGTAAAGGCCTGTTATCCAGGGCAGAAGGAAGCCTGAAACCATATTTCACAAGAGTCTCTTTCCGTGACCTGTCTCCCGCATACATACCGCGAATCTGTGGAATTGCGACATGAGACTCATCAACAACCATGAAAAACTCATCAGGAAAATAATCAAGCAGTGAAAATGGACGATCTCCCGGTGCACGGCCACTGATATGACGGGAATAGTTTTCAATGCCGTGGCAATAACCGATCTCGGATAACATTTCCATATCATAACGTGTTCTTGCTTCCAGGCGCTGTGCCTCAAGATCTTTATTTTGAGTACGCAACTCCTTCAGCCAGGCATTAAGTTCCGTTTCAATGGATTCGTTAACACTTTCAATCTTGCCTTCTGGCATTACAAAATGTTTCGCCGGATATATGGCTATTTCCCCCATCTCCTCTAATTTATTTCCGGAAATCGGATCAATAATCGAAAGACCGTCTACTTCATCACCAAATAGTTCGATGCGGTAGGCAAATTTTTCATATGCGGGATATACATCAATTACATCGCCATTAACGCGAAACACACCACGTTCAAACTTAATATCACTTCTTTCGTAAAGTATGTTAACGAGTTTCAAGAGCAGAGTGTCTCGTTCTATCTCCTGCCCTTTTTTCAACTGCACGTACATTTCCCGGTACTCCTCCGGCGAACCCAGGCCATAGATACATGAAACACTTGCCACCAATATCACATCTTTACGTGACATAAGGGCGCTTGTCGCTGCCAGGCGAAGGCGGTCTATCTCCTGGTTTATTGTGGACTCTTTTTCAATATAAATGTCCCTCTGTGGAATATAGGCTTCAGGCTGATAATAATCGTAATAACTTACAAAATAGCCTTCCGCATTCTCCGGAAAGTACTCCTTGAATTCGCTATAAAGCTGTGCGGCGAGAGTTTTGTTGTGGGACATCACGAGTGTCGGTTTGTCCAAATTCTTTATGACGTTTGCCATGGTGAAGGTCTTTCCTGAACCTGTCACACCCATGAGAGTCTGGAACTTTTCACCTGATTTAAAGGCTTTGGTTAATTTATTTATCGCTTCGGGCTGGTCACCTTGCGGTTTATATTCTGATGATAATTTGAAGATAGACATATCTTAGAAACGCTTTAAAACTTCTTTTATTTGTTTGTCGAAACCGGGAATAACTTTTTTTATAGATTCCTGTATATCAAAAACATTTTGTTTATTTTTATATTAAATCCTAGCTCTCTTTAAAAAGCTTTGTCTCTTTATATTTAACAATCGCCTCGTCGATTAATACTTTCACTATCGATGCAATAGGCACAGCAAGTAAAAGTCCCAGAAACCCTAATATCTGACTGCAAATCAAGATTGCCAGTATGATGGCAACCGGATGCAATCCCAGTTTATCACCTACAATTTTCGGCGTTATTATCGTACCTTCCAGGAATTGTCCTATGCCAAAAACCATTCCAACAAGAAGTATATGGCTAATATCCTGATATTGAATAAAGGTGAGAAGCAGTGCCGGTATAAGACCCAGCGTTATACCTATATAAGGTATCATATTTCCAAACCCACCCACAAAGGCTAACAGGAAAGACATTGGTACTCCTATGCTGGTAAGCCCTATACCATAAATGATAGAGAGGATAGCGCAGACAGTCATCTGGCCCCTGAAAAACGCTTTAAGGTTTTCATCTATCTTGTTTATAATACCGGATACCTTCTCTCTCTTTGAAACCGGCAGCAACTCTTTACCCCTTGATATATTTTCATCAAAATCCTTCAGGAGATATACCATAACAACACCAAATACCACAACGTTCATAACTATTCCAAAGAAGCCGAATGTACTGTAGAATATATTTTTAACGATCCCCAGTACAAAGTCCAAAGCCTGCGGTACATACTTTTTCATCTTAAATACCGGCTCAGGGATACTATATTTTGTGTCGACTGATCCTTTCGTTGTGACCTTCTTTACCTCTTGTTTTTGTGGTTTCCCCTCTTTTATTTCCTCTTCTTTAGTTGTCTGGATCTGCAGTTTTGATTTAAGGAATATTCCAACTTCAGTATCACCGTATTCTTCTATGATCTTTTCTGCTTTTACCTGATATTTTGGATATTGTTCTTTTAACTTAGTTCCGACACGTTGAATGCCGGTAACCGTTTTAGGGACAGTATATGTTAACAACCCCCCCATAACCAGAGATAAGGTGGTTAACAGTATGGCTACCGCCAGACCACGTGGTATGCATTTTTGTGAAAAAACAAGCCTTCTCCTTGAGATAAAATCGACTAATGGGTCAAAGATATACGCGACAGTAAAGGCAAGGAAGAGTGATATCAGGATGCCTTTCAGGAAATAACATAATGTGAAAAAGAGCGTCAATGCAAAAAATATTGCTAATGCCCTTATCCACACATTTTCAAAGATTTTCTGTTTTTCCATAAATTCAGTCCCTTTCAAATCCCTAATCCTCACGCAGAGCCGCGAAGAACGCTAAGAAATACAATACTTTTATTTTTTTAATTTCGTTATCTTGACGATCTCTGCGGCTTTGCGTGAGTACTTTTTCTCCTCATTAACAAAAATGAGGTCTTTAAGCTTCCTTACCGTTTGTATCCCTATGCCATTAACCTCACACAATTGCTCTATTGTTTTGAAGCCACCATTTTTTTCACGATATTCAACAATTGCCCTGGCCTTTGTCTCACCAATTCCGGGCAGGATTATCAGTTCGTACCATTCCGTCCTATTCAAATCAATCTTTAACTTTATGGACTCAGAATTACTGTCTACAACTTCAGTCTCCGGAAGCCACCAATGTTGATCTGCTGCATACTTGATCCCAGTTCCGATTAAAAGTGTTGTTATAAGGAATAATGCAGCAAGAGATTCCTTTCTTGAAAATTCAAAAATCTTTAATGGTCCAGGCAGTTCGGACATTACGTTAGTAAGTATATGAAATGACAAGGTCTTACATATTATAAAGATATATGGAATTTTAGTTATTTACCATCAACGGTCAAGCAAATTCCAATACTAATTTTAATACATGATTAGGTTTATGGAGGATTGTAAAGAGGTGAGGATGTTTTTCCCAGTATATTCGAAATCTAAGTAGTAATTAGTTTCTATCCCTAATCAAAGGAGATTTCATCTATCTCTTTTTCAACCTTATACGAATCATTTTGAGTATCAATTGTCTTGTCTTTGATAATCCAGAGTTTTCCGGCAGGAACATTTATGAGGATTTCTCCTGTACCAATCAGTTTTATGTCTCCTTCAAACTTCACCCTTCCCTGAGATTTAGTATTTTCATTTAATAAATTGATGGTTAAAGTCCCTCTGAAATCATCTACGTCTACATAAGCGTCGTTAAAAATCTCAAAAAACTCTTTTGAATTTAATATATCTTGATCAACAAAATTGCCTTTTAAGCGGGGATAGTTTTGTGTCGCGTCTCTATCCGTAGCTATCAATAGTGCCTTTCCATATTTTGTCTCTTTTGTCTGTACTTTAAAAATTGAGGAGAAAAACGCGAAAAAATCATCTCTCTTCCTTGTTGCAATATGGTTCCAATGTTGATATTTAGCCTCTTTAGGTCCTAAGATATTAAGAGCCGCATTATTATCAAAAAATGAGACACCATTGGCATCCTGATGTGTTGTAATAGCGGTAGCTAAAGAGGCTTCAAACAGATAATTAGTAAAACTACCCTTCTCCTTTTTCTTTAAAGCCATGGGAATGTTATCAAAATGAGACAAAACATTTCTGATATTTCCAGTCGCTACGTTTGTATTATACGCACCTCTTGATTCCTCTAGCTGTTTAATATCTGCACCACTTTTTCCCGCAAGTTCGGCTTCAAATATCTGCGTAATATAATCTCCTGTTACCTTGTTTTTCAGCAAAAAGGAGAATCCTCCTTTTCTTAAGTATTCCCAGACCATAAAGAACGCAATTCTCAAATTTTTGTATTTTGAGTTTGCGGCTAAAGACCTCATCTCGCTAATTGCGGTTACAAAATGGTTTGCACCCCAATTCAATACAACGGCATTGTCACCATTACTAAATATAAAAAATTCTAAATCATCGTCCTTTATTACTTTTTGGATATCTCTATTTCTCAGGCAATATTTGAAACCATGCCCATGTCCACCGGGATAACCACCGTTTTCTTCAGAAATGATAAATTCTTCCGGATCATTGTACGCTTTAATCATTGGTAAAAGAGGTTGGACTGTTACTATGACATTTAAATCCTTTAAATAACCCAACCGATGTTTCAGATATCCTTCAATTGGTTTATATGATTTGGAATTTGCAATTATAGCAACATGCCTGATTCCGGAACAGTAGGCATGCATTATCATGCTCTCCACATTAGAAACATAGTTTCCGCCTCTCTCTTTTTTTGCGCTTAAACCTCTAGGTATAAATTCTTCAGAACCGTGATTTTTAAAGAAGGAATGTAATTCAGGGGAATATAACTCTTTTGTAAAAATATCAAAATCCAATTTTGACAACCTTCGATAGAAAGTCGAATCTGTACCTCCTATTGCAATAACAAATATTGTCCTGCTCATAATGGGAAGGTTGTTAAGACTTGTTTCTTCTAAAGGTGTGGTTGGTAGTTCGTCAAGTACCTTAATCGTTTCAATTTCTCTTAAATGCTCTGTGCTTTCAGAAAGAGTTTCAACGTTGTAATTCTCTATATCCGAATAGGGGTTTGATAAGTTATCGCTGCAGCCATTAATAAGCAAAGTTAAATAATATGCCCACTCTTCTGCCAGCTCCAGGCCAAAATCGTAACCATCATTCAACTGCAAAATTATCTTGTGGATTATAGAGATAAGTTCACTCTTACCTTCAATTCCTTTGTCTAATAATCCTTTGACCGGCAGTTGGGTTCTATCGAACTCTATTTTTATATTCTGCATGTATAATTCTCTATTTTTTAAATTTTTTTGTAAGTCTAATACTCTTAGAGGAAGTATAATGAACGTACTTATTTCTTTCAAGTTTATTAAACAAAAGGATTAGATTCAGAAGTAGCGTCCGATATACAGAAATTTAGACTTATTACAAGAGGAACTCGAAATGCTGAAGAAAATCAACCCTACGGAAACTCAAAGCTGGAAGAATCTCGTAAATCATTTCAAAGAGATGAAGGGTGTTCATATGAAAGATCTTTTTGCCGGAGATCCTGACAGATTTAAAAAATACTCCATTAGATTTGATGGCATTCTTGTAGATTATTCAAAGAATATAATTACAGAGGAAACGCTGGAGCTATTACTTAAATTATCCGATGATGTTGGTTTGAGAGACGCGCTTAATAAGATGTTTACTGGAGAAAGAATAAATGAGACTGAGGATAGGGCCGTTTTGCATACAGCTTTAAGGAATAGAATAAACATCCCTGTTTGCATTAATGATAAAAATGTAATGCCGGATGTAAATGCCGTTCTAAGTAGAATGAAAGATTTTTCAGAGAAAATAATTTCTGGAGAGTGGAGGGGGTTTACTAATAAGAAAATTACGGATATTGTAAATATTGGTATTGGAGGGTCTGACCTGGGGCCTGTAATGGTAACGGAGTGTTTACGTCCTTATGCAAAGGAAGGTCTGGAAGTTAATTTTGTCTCAAATGTTGATGGAACTCATATCACGGAAACTCTGAAACGCCTTGATCCTGAAACCACTCTGTTTTTAATTGCCTCTAAAACTTTTACAACTCAGGAAACGATGACAAACGCGTTTGAAGCAAGAGAATGGTTCCTGAAATGTGCAAAAGAGCATTCATACGTTGCAAAACATTTTGTGGCATTATCAACAAACACAGAAAAGGTGCAAGAATTCGGAATAAATAAGGACAACATGTTCGTATTCTGGGACTGGGTTGGCGGCCGCTATTCACTCTGGTCTGCAATCGGTCTCTCTATAGCGTGCTATATTGGATTTGAGAATTATGCAGCATTGCTGCAAGGTGCCTTTGAAATGGACAGTCATTTTAGAGATACTCCATTTGAGAGAAACATTCCCGTAATTTTAGCTTTATTAGGAATCTGGTATAACAATTTCTTTGGTGCTCAAACTGAAGCAATCCTACCATACGACCAATATATGCATAGGTTCCCTGCATACTTTCAGCAAGGAAATATGGAGAGTAATGGGAAATTTGTAGACAGAAACGGGGAAAAGGTTAATTATCAGACAGGTCCCGTTATATGGGGAGAACCTGGAACAAACGGTCAACACGCTTTTTACCAACTAATCCATCAGGGGACAAAAATAATTCCGGCAGATTTCCTTGCACCTGCAATCAGCCATAATCGGATTGGCGAACATCATAATATTTTATTATCAAACTTTTTCGCACAGACAGAGGCCCTCTTGAATGGAAAGACAAAAGAAGAGGTCGTCGACGAGTTGAAAAGGGACGGTAAGAGTGATGATGAAATCCGGAAATTATCTCCTCATAAAATCTTTGAGGGTAACAGGCCAACAAATTCAATTCTGTTCAAGAAATTAACCCCCAGGGTTTTGGGCAGTTTGATAGCAATGTATGAACACAAGATCTTTGTCCAAGGGGTTATCTGGAATATCTTCAGTTTTGACCAGTGGGGCGTTGAGCTTGGAAAGCAACTGGCAAATAAGATACTGCCGGAACTTACAGATGATAACCCGATTGAATCCCATGACTCTTCTACAAATGGATTAATAAATGCTTTCAAAAAAATGAGAAAATCAGAAGAGTAATATTTTAGATTTACGCCCTTCGACTCCGCTCAGGGTGACAGAATAGAAGTCGAGATAACAAAAGTAGC
This sequence comes from Candidatus Scalindua sp., assembly GCA_021777035.1. Lineage (GTDB taxonomy): Bacteria > Planctomycetota > Brocadiia > Brocadiales > Scalinduaceae > Scalindua. Next base: position 29,664 of record JAIQZR010000012.1, read on the forward strand.
GGATCAGGAAGAAGTAAATGCGACACACTGCCTGGCAAATAAAGTTAAATAAACACCGTAGCCATGAGCGAAGTCGAAGGGTGAGGGAATGGTATAATGACCAGAAAATTACAATATCTGAAACACTAGAGAAATGTTATTATGTTAAGCAACTATACCGCTAAATATACAAGAATCAACTCCGGTTATATGGGTCAATTAGTTGAGTGGCCGGAGGTGATAACTGAAGGTAAACCCTTAGACGAATGCAAAGAGATGCTTAAGGACGCATTAAGTGAAATGGTAATTGCGTATCGGAAACTAGGGAAAGGTATTCCTCGAATTTACTCCACAGGCCAGGGAGTATCATCCTTCTCTTCCGCAAAATAGCAGAACCGATCCCACGTATATTCTTTCCTGGTTATGGGGCAGCGTAGAGTAATCTTGCTCTCGGTAATATCGGCAACCTCCCAATCTCCCTTTCGTTTTGATCCCTCGATTCTTATCTTCTGGCCAACATGAAACGGATATGATTTGAATATTGTTACCTTATGTTTTGACACAGAACTCTCCTTTGAGTAGATATATTACAGACTAAAATTACTAATCCTCACACAAAGCCACAAAGAGCACAAAGATTTGTTTTAACAGAGTTCTCCGTTTATAATTCTCCCTATTCCATCTTTCATCAAGGATTCACCAAAGTTTAGCAGAAAGCCTAACTTGCATCCCGTCAGTCTAAGGTAGGTTAATACTTGTTTCTTATGTGCTTTTGTGACAGATTCAATCGATTTTAATTCCAAGATCACCTTGTTTTCAATAATAATGTCAGCCCTGAATCCTTCGTCGAATTTTATCCCGTCATATTCTATTGATACGGGAACTTGTCTTACAACATTCAAACCATTCTTCTTTAGCTCATGAGTTAATGCAACTTCATAAACAATTTCAAAGAGACCTGGGCCAAGTTCCTTATGAACTGTAATTGCAGCATCAACGACAACTTTTCCAATTTCATTCTCAGTCATTATTCTTTGTGTTCTTCGTGTCTTTGTGTGATTAATTTTAAATTAATCAAATTTTGTAGCGTCAATTAAATCTTGTATTCTCTCTGCATGGTCTTTATCAAATCCGACCAGGTTATCAAAGATTCTTGTTGCTTTCTCGTCTGGTTTATCTGAAGTGGTTTGTTGAAAAAAGAATTCAAGAGATGTCTGTTCCAACTCAAGGGCATAAGAGTACGCGTCTTTTTTGCTGGGTGCTTTTTTTTTGCATTCTGCTATTTTTTCTTCGAGCTTCTCATTTGTCGCCTTTAGTTCTTTTGTGTCCAGGTCTAGTATCGCATCGGGGAACAAATTTTGCTCCAAAAGCAATTCAAGTCCGTTTTCCAGGATCTTAGCATGATGTTCCTCTTCTTCACTAAGTGTTTGCCAGAAGAGTTGATTGTCTTTAAAATGAGTTGCACACAACGTATAAAAGGAAGCAATATTTCGTTCCATTCTGATTGCTTCTTTAAAAAGAGGCGTATACTGGTTCTCCATAAAAATCTCCTTAATGATTTCTAACTAACAGGAATTTCATCAATCTTTGCGGCAAGGATGAAATCACTTTCCGTCAAACCGTTAATCTTGTGCGTACACATTGTAATACTAACTTTTCCCCATGTTAGAAAAATATCAGGATGATGCCCTTGTCCTTCCGCAATATCTCCCACCTTATTTACAAAGGCAAGTGCCTTTATGAAGTTGGGAAACTTATATGTCTTGGTAATATGATGTTCTTCAATCACGTCCCATCCATCTACCTGCTCTTTAAGCTTTTCTAACTCTTCACTCTTTAATGGCGGTACTCCTCCTTTGCAGGGTACACATTCCTTTTTTGAAAGTGACATCTTAAACTCCTTTCATAATTTTAGGTACTTCCCGTCCGAACGGGTAGTTCACTTATAACTTTAGATCACTTTTGATCCCAGCCTACATCTGCCCCCTGAGCTTTGCCCAGGTCATTCCTATATACTCATGAATAGCCAGTTCTGCTTTCTGAAGATTCCCAGTATCCGGGAAAAAAGAGTCCGGTCTTAATCTCTGTTCATCTTTGACACGGTGGCCTATAGGAGATGGGATGGGGTTCATACCAAGACTTTTAAACAGGACCATTGATCTTGGTATATGGGAGGCTGTAGTAATTAATACAAATTGTCCACTGCCGACTATGGGTTTAATAAACAGCGCTTCATCTCTGGTGTCCTTTGATTTGGACTCAAGAATTATGTCACTCTCCGGAACACCCATTTCCCTTGCAATGCGTGCCATCATTTCAGCCTCGGAAATCGTATCAAAAGCGCCCCCACCTGATAAAAGTAGTTTTGCGTCTGAGTATTTTCTATATATTCGGATTCCTTCCATCAGCCTTGTCCGTGTACCGGTGTTCATTCGGCTTATTAGTGGCAATTCTGGGTCTGAGGTATGTCCACCTCCAAGAACGACAACAAATTTTATTGCGGAACCATCTTCCGTGTTTAGTGCAGATGATTGGACTTCCATTTCAAACGAATTGTATCTCCTTTCCAGTGGGCGGAGAAGTTTATTTGCAATAAAACTGTAGCTGAACAGAGTCAAAATGACCAGACCGGCTGATACAAATATCTTTCCCGCTCTCTGTTTAGTTGTGAACCACAACAAGTAAAGACCCGTAAAAGAGAGCAAAAGGCTTATTGGCAGGGGAAATAGAAAAGCCGAAATAATTTTCTTAAGAATAAACATTTAATTTGACCTGTAATAGACAATTTATAAAAATCCATCCTAATGTTAACTATTTACAAAATCAATACTTATTTCCAACAATATTTCTTTCATAGTAGTGTTAAATACACGGGTTACAACTTGACATTATACGATGGCAGGTGTATTTTAAGAAGCCGTTATTTGCCGTGGTACTCTGCCCCGGAAAGAGACTGTATATAAGGAAATAATATGCCTTTTTCAACACCCATGATGAAACAATATATGAGTATTAAGAGTAAAAATGAGGATGCATTACTGTTTTTCCGTATGGGGGATTTTTATGAAATGTTCCATGACGACGCCAGGATTGCCGCAAAGATCCTGGGCATCACATTGACTTCAAGATCCAAGGGTGAAAAGGCTATGCCTATGGCTGGCATACCTTATCATGCCGCCGGTTCTTATATTCCAAAGTTGATAAAGGCAGGGTATAAGGTCGCGGTTTGTGAACAGATACAGAATGGCGCTGAAAAAGGCAGCTCTAAGGCTGGTACAAAGGGAATTGTTGAACGAGATGTTGTAAGGATTATCACACCAGGTACACTTACTGAAGATACAATGCTGGAGGATAAAGAGAACAATTATCTTCTGTCTCTATTTATACATGATGATAAAGCCGGTCTCTCCTGGGTAGACATTTCGACTGGGAAATTCATGGTACAGGATATTAATAAGGATTATTTATTGGATGAATTGTCGAGGATAAATCCGTCAGAGTGTATCATCCCTGAAAATATTGACTTTAAAGAGTTTGATCTTTCAGAAAGAATATCTGCCGATTTCAGCGCAATGATTACGTGTCGTCCAGACTGGGAGTTTTCACGTGATACTGCATATCAGAAACTTATTGGTCATTTTTGCACTGCTTCACTGGAGGGATTTGGTTGTGAAGATATCGGCCCATCTCTCAGCGCGGCAGGCGCGTTGATTAACTATCTTAACGAGACACAAAAAACATCACTGTCACATATTAATAAGATTGAGAAGTTTTCAAGCCGGAATCGCCTTATCCTGGATCATCCCACACAACTGAGCCTGGAGCTGGTCAAGACATCGAGGTCTCACCAGAAAGAAGGCTCCCTATTGGGAGTAATGGATCGTACCAAAACCCCAATGGGCGGGCGTTTGATCAAGGGTTGGCTGGTAAGTCCGCTTTGTGTATCTGAGGATATAATTATCAGACAGGATGGAGTTGAGGAGTTGTATAATAATAAAAACCTGTGCAGGGAAATTTGCGAACTACTGAAAGACATTTATGATATTGAAAGAATTTCTGCAAAGATCAGCTTTGGTCGCGCTAATGCGAGAGATCTTATTTCTCTGAAAGAATCACTATCACTTTTGCCGGAATTAAAGTCAGCGATTTCTGCCTGTGACTCCTCTATTCTGAAACTTTTGTATGAGACACTGGATCTTTTAGAAGAGCCAAAGGTACTCATTAGTACCGCCATAGTGTCCGACCCGCCACATTCAGTTCGTGATGGTGGGATGATACGGGAAGGCTATGATCATGATCTGGATGAGTTGAGGAATATCAGCAAAAACGGAAAGAGCTGGATTGCCGGCTTTCAGGCGGAAGAGACGGAAAGAACAGGTATAAGTTCATTAAAAGTAGGATACAATAAAGTATTCGGATACTATCTTGAAGTCACAAATGTTCACAAAGAGAGGGTTCCTGAAACGTATATACGCAAGCAGACACTAAAACATGCGGAGAGATATATTACACCGGAACTTAAAGAATATGAGACAAAGGTGCTTACTGCGGACGACAGGGCGAAGGATCTGGAATATGAGTACTTTCAGAAGATCAGGGAAGAGGTGGCTACTTATACTGAACGCTTACAAAAAATGGCAGACGTCATTGCTCATTTAGACGTCCTTTCAACACTTGCAAATGTTGCCGCGGAGAACGGATATACAAGGCCTGAAATATTGGATGGAACCACTCTCCGTATTGTTGACGGACGACATCCCGTGTTGGACAAAACATTAATGGCTGAAAAATTTGTACCGAATGATATTGATATTAATGGTACGGATAAACAGATTATGGTCATTACAGGGCCAAACATGGCAGGAAAGAGTACGTATATTCGGCAGGTAGCTCTACTCGTACTCATGGCGCAGATGGGAAGTTTTATTCCGGCAAAAGAGGCAACAATAGGGGTAGTTGATCGTATATTTACCAGGGTAGGGGCGATGGATGAACTGGCAAAAGGCCAGAGTACCTTTATGGTGGAGATGAATGAAGCCGCAAACATATTAAATAACGCAACAAAACGCAGCTTGATTATACTCGACGAGGTTGGTCGTGGAACCAGTACCTTCGATGGTGTAAGTATTGCGTGGGCATTAACAGAATACATATATGAACATCTGAAAGCCAGGACACTGTTTGCAACTCATTATCATGAACTGGCGGAACTGGCTCTGCTCTTTCCTGGTATCAGGAACTATAATATTGCGGTAAGGGAGTGGGAAGATGAAATCATATTCTTGAGAAAGATTATTGAGGGTGGTGCTGATAAAAGTTATGGAATTCATGTCGCAAGGCTTGCCGGAATGCCCAATGAGGTAATCCAGAGGGCAAGGGTGATACTTGCCAATCTTGAAGCGGAGACACTGGATGTAGATGGCAAACCTAAATTCGCAACTATCAAGAGCAAGGAAGAAAACAGACCAAAACAACTTACCCTTTTTAATCCACCTCAAAACGTAGTGATTGAAGAGATAAGGAACCTGGACATTTCAAAAATCACACCGCTGGAAGCACTCAATAAACTTCATCAACTGAAAGAGAAACTGGAAGAGTAGGCAAAAAAACAGACTGAGTTTTCGCATTGCGTGTTACAAGTTTCTGGTTAAATCAAGGCTATTTCCTGAAACTCGTAATCTGCAATTCGTAACCCGTAACCCGTAACCCGTAACCCATAATATGAAAATCAAATCATTCACAATCCCAAAGAAGAACAGAGAGGTATTCATTGACCCGGCACATGAAGACATTCCCGGCTTGATAGATTTAAATAGAGAGAGGTCTCAACTCTACAGGTTTTATATAAACGGCATACCATTTTTTCAATTCCGTGAACAGGTTCGTTCTGAGATATTAAAGAAGGCAGGAGAGTATACTGAAAAAATATGGTCTCTCTCTTCAAAATTGAATATATCAGGTACAGAGAATTTGTCTAATATTAAAGATTCTTATACTCCGGAAAAGAAGATAATCCAAACGGGACATTCGCCTGTCCTCGCACACCCGGGCATACTGATAAAGCATAGTCTTGTGAGTAGTATTGCGAAAAAAGTGAATGGTATCGGGATAAATATGGTCGTTGATAACGATGCCAGTAACGATAATTGTCTGAATATTCCGGAGATAAACGGTCAGGACGCAGTTGTAGAAAAGATAGAATACTTCCCAGGCTTACGCAACCTCGCCTTTGAAGAGATCAGATATGCGGGGTCAACACAACTGCCGACTTTTAAAGAAGGCGTTTTAAAAACCCTGCGCAATCCTGATATGGCGCAGACGTTTGAGAATTTTATAAATATCGCAATCAAGGTTTCCAAAGAGGCGCAGCAATTCAGTGACATTTTTACCTATGCGAGGCACCTGTTTTTGGCAAGATTCGGGATCTACAATCTGGAAGTACCGGTTTCTACTATAAGTGAGACAGATTCATTCTTACATTTCTTCCTGCACATAACGGCTAATTTAAAACGGTTTGTAAATATCTATAATACAAAGCTCAGGGAGTATCGTACATTAAAGAGAATAAGTTCAAAGGCTAATCCTCTGCCAGATTTGAAGGAGGAAGGGTATGTAGCCGAAATGCCATTTTGGATGTGGAGAGAAGATGAACAGAGGGAAAGCCTGTTTGCTTCTATAGCAGATGAGGGCCGCATAAGCATAATATGTGAGAACAAAATTGTTGAGCATTTCGATTTTGGCGAAAAGAATAGATCAACGGAAAACCTGAAGAGACTGAAGGCATTGCTAAGTAAAGGCATAAAGATCCGTCCAAAGGCGATAGCTAACACTATGTATTCCAGAATGTTTTTCTCTGATCTGTTTGTTCACGGAATTGGAGGTGCAAAATACGATCTGATTACCGACGAAATTATAAGAGCATTTTTTTGTATAGAACCTTTGGAATATGCAACCGTCTCGGCAACCCTGTACCTTCCCTATAAACCATTTGACGTTTCCGACAAGGAGATTAATAGCATTAGACATGTCATCAAAGATATGGGCCATAATCCGGACAGATATGCCACAGGCAAAATCATGGAAGATGCAGAAATGAGATCTATGATAAACGAAAAAAAAGAACTGATAACTAAAGCGTCACGCGATACAAAAGAAAAGCGTCTGGCTTTTGACAGAATAAAAGAGCTTAATACCTTGATGAAGGAGAAGATCAGTCCATTGATTAAAGAGAAGGGGAAAAACATGGAAGGTTTAGAGAAGAAGTTAAGGTACAATTCTATTGTAACGAATCGGGTTTATCCCTTCTGTGTCTATCCTGAGAAAATGCTTGGAGAGTTGTTTGAATTAAAAATATAATATAAAAATTAAACGAGAAGTGGGAAAAACAAGGCTTTCACGCAAAGCACTCAGTACAGTTGCTCCTACTTATGGGACAGGTACAAAGGTTATAAAGATTTATTATGTGTAGTTCGTTTCCAGAACTAAGCTTTGCCAAACGAATACGGAATTGTTTATAGGGTCAATAAAGACCAAGTACTGATTGCTCTGCTAAGATATCACTATTAAGGCATACCTTTTTTTTATGCGAAATCTTGATTTGTAATTATAACTATTATCAACAAATAATATTGTCATTAGCTTTAAAAACATTATAATTCACGTACCTAATAAAAACCTTTTTGGCATTGTTGATCAAACAAGCAAAATTCCGATAGGAAGACATAAAGAGATATCTCTTAGAACAGCTCAAAAAATAGCAAAAGAAATAGATGTTCCATGGATCGAATTTATGTCAAAAATTAGTTAAAGGAGACACGCCATGCAAGTATTTACAATCGAAATAGAGAAGGATGAAAATTTTTACATAGCACAATGTAAAGAACATTCAAATTGTTTTACTCAGGGTAAAACTATAGAAGAGACAATTCATAACATAAAAGAGGTCATCGAGCTTATCATTGAGATTAAAAAACCAAAACTAAATGTTCTTCTAAAAGAAGAACTCATAAATGCCATATAGGAATTAGAGCCCTATCCTCTCCGCACTAAAGATACCTCGTTACGTTTGTTTCTAAACGTACCCACGCTCTGGGCGTCCAAAGATTTAACAAATTAGCCCATTTATCAGAAAAGATGTGTGACGCATGAAGAGACTATTACGACAAAAAACGGTACTATTAGGTTTTATAGGGATGGTTATAATAACAGGGTGTGCGGGTACTACTGTAAAGTCTCAATTGAATATTCTAGCGTTTCAGGAAGAGAACCTTCCTCTCCGTACATTACGGCTCGGTGTCTTCCTCGATAGCACATATAGTGGAGAAGATGTTGTGCCTTTAGTAGACGAAGCCTCAACTGCTCTTGAGGAGCAGTTAGGTATACATTTGGAGGTAGTTTATAACCGACCAATTAATCTGGAGAAGAGAGAGTGTAATTTGATGCTTGATAAGTTGCATAGTTTCGTATTACATGTTCCGGATAGTGTCGATGTTGCGGTAGCTTTCGTGAGTTTCAAATTTCCTGGCAGTCTCTTCATGTGGAAGGGGGTTATTGACGACAGCTATAGAAGGTATATTATTTTACGAGGGTCTACAAAGGAGTTAGTACATGAGATCGGTCACTGCTTTATTCTCAGTCACAGTCATAGCTCTAACGGAGTGATGAAATCGACACCGTCAACGACTTATTTCTCTCCTGCAGACAGAGAAGAGATATTGAAAAATAAGTGGCGTAATTTTAATGAAAAACCAGACTTGGATGAAAGAGATAAGATAAATCTCTTAAAGGAGGATCGAGAATTAAAATGAGTCCAGGTACATCTATCCGCTTTAATATTTAGAAGAGAAATGACAGGGATTATACGATCCCAGGGTATTAGCCCTTGTTACAGATAGATTAAAAGCCATCTCGTAGATAATAAAAGAGAGGATTTAAATAGATATTGTAGAATATTTTCAAAAAAACGCAGTAGCATCCGGTTAGTTTTTTGCGTGTACCGTTTTTTATACCCGAACTGTCGGAAGAGACGTAGGGCGAGGCTTTAGCCTTGCGATTAATGTACAAAAGCAAACCTACCCGCCCGAACGTGCCAGTTCGGTACGGGCGGGAAGGATTGCCCTACGTGTTACGTGCAAAAAACTAACCGGACGC
>JAIQZR010000111.1 GCA_021777035.1 Candidatus Scalindua sp.
TCTTCGCCAAGCTCAGACAACCTGATTTGCTTGGAGGCAAGTGTGGCTTATGCGAATACAAAAAAGTCTGCGAAGGTTGCAGAGCACGTGCATTCTACGAAACAGGAGACTATATGGCAGAAGAACCGTATTGTATTTACACGCCCAAGATGGCTCAGAAAGAGTAGCCAGGTAATGGGTAACTTAATGAGGAATCCTCATTATAACCACGCACATTTATAAGAAAACGCGCCTTTGTCATTCTGAGTGAAGCGAAGAATCTCTCGTTAGTAAGCTAATGTTATCTCGTGGGGTTTATGAAATTCACGTAAAAAGATTCTTCAGTCGTTCCTCCTTCAGAATGACATGCCGGAGTGTTAATAAGTCAGCCCGTAGGGTTCTAATTAAAATATTTTTATATGGAATCAATTGAAAAAGAACATATCGTAAGAAAAGCAAATTATATAAGGAGGCTCTACGATTGGACAATACATTGGGCAGAAAAACCCCACAGCACCTGGGCGCTCTTTATACTTGCATTTTGCGAATCCTCTTTTTTCCCGGTTCCGCCGGATGTTCTTTTAATAGCGTTAGCGGTTGCAATACCTGCCAAATCTTTTAAATATGCATTGATATGCTCTGTCGGGTCGATATTAGGAGGGTGTTTTGGTTATTTTATTGGCTACCAGTTTTTTGAGTATGTTGGAAAACCGATTATCAATTTTTATAATATTACCGATATATTTAATGCGGTCAGTACCCAATATCAAAATAACGCTTTTTTGTCAATTGCAGTAGCCGGATTTACTCCTATACCATACAAAGTATTTACTATTGCGGCCGGATTCTGTAAAATAAATATCTTTACCCTGATCCTGGCATCAGCTTTAAGCAGAAGTGCAAGGTTCTTTCTGGTTGCGGGACTGTTCTATCTGTTTGGGCCGAAGATTAAAATATTTATAGAACAGTATTTTAACATCCTTTCCATCATATTTGTTATATTGTTAATTAGTGGCTTCGTAGCTATAAAATACCTCAAATAGTTCCCGTATTCTTGCAGTCTCATGTCCGTACGAATCGTACCTGGTATACTGTGGGCAATTTGATATATACGGCAACTGGGGTTTTCACACAAGGAGAATTTACATGCACAAACACCTCTTACTAGTTTCTTTACTTATTTCCTGTCTCGTCTTTCCTTCGATTAGTTACGCAGAGGACTATCTGATTGGGGATCTGCCGGGTGAAGGGCAAAATGTACGTGAACCCGCCGTGGCGGGACGTTTTTATCCTGATTCCGGAGTTGAACTCTCAGAAAAAATTAATAACTATCTAAACAAAGCTTCAATAGCGGGCTTGCCCGGCAAACCGGTAGCCATAATATCACCACATGCCGGTTACCAATATTCGGGAGCAGTTGCCGCTTACGGTTACAAAGCCATAAAAGGTCACGAATATAAAAGAGTGATAGTGCTTGCGCCCAGCCACTATTCCAGATACAGAGGAGCATCAATACTTGATGTCGAAGCTTATAAGACACCGTTGGGATTAGTAAAGCTGAATCAGGGAATCTGTAATAACCTTATAAATAATCCTCCTTTTTTTGGGACATTTAAAAATGCGCATAAAAGAGAGCACTCCCTTGAAACACAATTACCTTTTTTACAAGTAGTCCTGGGTGATGATTTTGAACTCATACCAGTACTCATCAGCAGGCTTAATAGTGAAGAGTCTGATTTTATTGCTGATAAATTAAGGCCATTAATTGATGAAGACACACTGATAGTGGTAAGCTCTGATTTCACTCATTATGGTTACGGATACGACTATGTCCCTTTTAAAAAGGACATAGAGGCGAATTTAAGAAAACTTGACCACGGAGTATTCGAACGCATACTCGCCTTGGATTATGATGGTTTTTATCGATACAAAAGGGCAACCGGAATAACTGCCTGTGGGTTTATACCTATCGCCTTGTTGATGAAACTTTTACCTTCTGACGTTCAAGGTAAGGTGTTACAATACGACACATCAGGCAACATAATGGGCAATTTCGACAGCTCCGTGAGCTACGCTTCAATAGTCTTTACAAGAGGCGTCGAACCTCCTGACATTATTGGTGACAATAGTGATCTAAATAATGATGAAAAAACTACCCTTCTCAAACTTGCAAGAGATACGCTGGAAAGTTGTGTAAAGGAGGGAAAGAAGCCTGACTTAAGCTCCGGAGAATATACATTCAGCAAAAATCTGAATGAAAAAAGAGGTGTATTTGTAACACTTAATAAAAACGGTAATCTTCGTGGTTGCATAGGTCACATCCAACCCATAGAGCAACTTTTTAATGCGGTAATAGATAATACTATGAACTCTTCAATGAACGATGGGCGTTTCAGACCAGTTAGTGAAGGAGAACTGCCAGATATAGAAATAGATATCTCAGTACTTAGTCCCATTAAAAAGATAAGTGGTGCGGATAAATTCATTCCGGGGAAGCATGGGATTATAATATGTCTGGGAGGCGTGAGAGCGGTGTTCCTACCACAGGTAGCTACTGAACAGAACTGGAACAGAGAAGAGACACTCACTCACCTTTGTAACAAGGCAGGTTTGCCATCATACGCATGGAATTATAAGGAGATGGAATTCTTTGTCTTTACGGCGAAAGTATTCCATGAAGACAAAAGTTTAGCCATGAAATAATACAATAAACGTCACCTGGACTCCTCGCGAAAGCGAGATTGAGCACTCCCTTTCAGAGTGATTCTACAGTACAAAATTGCTCTTTTTCACAATTCGTAGTTGTTCTCTTTACAGTGGCCACCCACCCAGGTTGGCGTTAACCATTTCATAAAAATCTATTCTCCAAAAATGGACGAAAAAGATAAAAAGGCCCTACTCTCTATAGCAAGAGAAAGTATAAAATCCGCAATAACAAACACTCCTGACAAACAAACACAGATTGAAATAACCAGCCCGGGGCTTCAGGAAAAAAGTGGTGCTTTTGTAACACTTAAGACACACGGAAAGTTACGAGGGTGTATAGGAAGAATGGTTTCAGATATACCTCTTTACAAACTTGTTTCTGAGATGGCTGTGTCAGCCGCGAAAGAGGATCCAAGGTTTAGCCAAATCAAACCTTCAGAATTAGAAGACTTAGAAATAGATATCTCGGTACTGTCTCCTTTACAGAAAATTGATGACCCCCTTGACTTAGAACTTGGCAGGCACGGAATTTATATCAAAAAGGGGGCTTCAAATGGCTGTTTTTTACCTCAGGTTGCTGCAGAAACCGGATGGACAAAAGAGGAATTCCTGTCTCAATGCTGTAGTATGAAGGCAAGACTATCACCGGATGCATGGAAGCACAAAAACGTAGAGGTATATATCTTTACCGCAGAAATGATATTTGAGAAGATCAATAAGAACAGTTAAGGATCCGGAACGCAGATAATATCAGTCCGATAAATATTGAAAATTAAAAGCTTGTCCGGGAATTTGATACTTGTTTGCAGGAAGGCCAGGCAGGAGATTTGTCTCTGTTAACAAAAAGATGTTATCTCGTATTTTCCTTCTTGCTTTTGATACATTATTTTATTAGCATTTATTTGGACATGTTATATTTTATTACCTGCAAAATCACACCATCAAGCACAAACGTGAATCTTTAGATGGTGATTATTATTACCATGAATTCTATAATTGCAGTTTGGAAAGATCACTTAAAACATCTGTTGTTTTTTTACGAAAAAAAAAGAGGAAATATTTTTAGTTTTTATCTACTTTTATTCCTATACTTTATCGTTATAAATGTCATCTGTTACTGGGTTGCTATGTACACCGCATTTCCGGAACTCACGCATGGAGGAGCTGGTGTCTACTATTACAAAGTGCAATTTCCTGTTGGAATTCTGGGCGCTCTTTTTGATAGTCTTTCATTCTTCGTGACTATTTTCCTTGTTCGTCATGCACTTAGTTCCAAAAAAGATATACAGTATATTGCGCACCTTTTGGTTGATCTTATTATTGCGGTATTGGCAACTTTTTGGGTAGTCTTTGTATTTTCCTTCTCCGGTTGGTTAGTGAACTTGATTAGCTACGCCCCACAGGTTCTCGCAGACCGCAATGCTGAGTACCAAGGACTATTATTTGATGCGGTGTCCAACCCATTCAACAACATGCGCAATATTTATTTCGGTATAGTTATGGGGATCTCAGCAATGATTCCAACATGTATACACATATATATGTTTCTACGGGCCTGCATGCATACACTTTTCAGGCAGCCGGTAACAATGAGAAGATAGCAGAGTTATATTATTGACAAGATGAGCGAGTTGATCATTTCTTTCGATCATCGTAAGCGACTAACATAATATCCGCAGTTTTTTCACCGGCAGCTATTGCCTGATTATACACCGATTTTTACAAGTAATAAAACCGCCATAATAACCACCTAATGCATGCTGTAGTTTTTGCCAGGTCAAAATAATCAACAACAACTCTCCTTTTTGAATATCAGTTCTGTGCCGTCTGCAAGCGTGATCAGGCAGATACAAGTCTTGAATTCAGATCATCTGCTTTTTGTATATTGCCCAAAGGCCACTTAAGGCATTAGGGGTGAATTGTGTCGCATAAAATGCTTGCATGTCGGTTATAAGTATGGTATTGTGGTGATAAACATACAATATATTGGTAAAAAAGCCATGTTTTCAGGGCATCAAGCCTCTTGTGCCTGGAATTCACATAGGATATCACAGATGACTAACAGCCATAATACCGCCCAAATAAATGCAGACTCTGACCTGGCACGCTATTTCAACAATCCTACCACACAAAGGCAAAAACAATATGAAGCAGTTCGGGCCCTTGTGCTTGAAAAACAATCCGTAGATGCCGTTGCTAAAAAATTTGGCTACAAAACCAGCACTATATATTCTTTGCTCAGGGATGCTAAAGCGGGAAAGATAGAACTTTTTCCTGTTGCACGTAAAGGCCCGCAACAAAAGAGAACACCACCTGATGTGCAGGATAAGATTATTGTGTACAGACGGCAGGGACTCTCTACAAATGATATCTATCTTCGCCTTGCTGAAATGGGAATTAATATTTCATCAAGAACGGTAGAACGAGTTTTAAAAGATGCAGGTTTTGGCAAACTTAAGAGAAGGGCCAATACAGAACTTGGAAGGACTCTTAAGAATAAAATCATACCGGAACGTGCGGAAGTGCTAGATTTTTCAGAACTTGAACCGTTTAAAGTTGATACTCCAGTGGCAGGAGTATTCTTCTTTATTCCTTACATTTTAGAAACAGGAATCCTTGATATTGTTAAAGAATGCAAACTCCCTGAATCAAGTGTCATTGGATCTATCCAAGCTTGCCTTTCCATGCTATTTTTCAAATTAATAGGAGGCAAGAGGCTAAGTCATTTGGGATTATATGACCAGGAACCAGGATTAGGCATTTTTGCAGGACTAAATATCCTTCCGAAGCCTACCTATATGAGTACCTATTCCTGTCGTTGTTCTGAAACTCAATTAATGGATTTGCAAAGCAAAATTGTTTCCGTTTTCAAAGAAAAATATTCGGAGTCCTACAGTGGAGACTTTATAAATCTGGACTTCCACTCAATACCACATTATGGTACAGAATCAGAGATGGAACGAGTTTGGTGTGGGGCTAGAGGCAAAGCGATGAAAGGCGCAAATACTATTTTTGCTACTGATGGGCAGAGTAATGCAATAGTGTACACAAGAGCCGATATACTACGTAGCGAGGAAGCGCATGAGGTTAAAAAGTTTGTTGATTACTGGAAAAGGATAAAAGGCAATGTAAGCGAGACACTTGTCTTTGACTGCAAGTTCACGACTTACAATGTACTTGATGGCCTTGAAAGAGACAATGTCAAATTTATAACTCTTCGTAAACACTATGCCAGTCTTGTAAAAGAGACGCTTGAACTTCCGGAAAAAGAATGGAAAAGAGTATATGTGCCAATCCCAAAGCGAAAGTATAAAAACGTTTCTGTATATGAAAGTGAGATTAAACTGAAAGGCTGTAAAAATAAGTTTAGGCAAGTCGTGGTAAAAGACCACGGAAGAAGTAAACCCACATTTATTCTGACAAACAACAGATATCTTCCACTAGAAGATATCTTGGAGGTTTATGCTAAACGTTGGCGTGTTGAAAACAAGTTAGCAGAGTTAGTTGCCTTTTTCAACCTTAATGCACTTTCTTCTCCTATCATGATACGAATACATTTTGATATTTTATGGACAATGATTGCGGATACACTATACCATCGCTTTGCACATGACTTGAGACGTTTTGAAAACAATATTGCACCAACAATATTCAGAAAGTTTATTAATATGCCCGGGCAAGTGGTTTATGATGGTAACAAGTTCTTGGTGAAAATAAGAAAGAGAGCACATACTCCAATTCTCAAAGGAGTAGAAAAATTGCAAACCCATTTCTCTGTTCCATGGCTTGATGGAAAATTTATGGAAATCGAGTGGACTGCGTAATGGGGTAGCATTATGGCGGTTTTATTACTTGTGAAAATCGGTGTTTAATTAAAATGTCAGCGGGAATACCAATAAATTTGTGTAGTTTGCGAATCATTGAAATTGATAGACTACGTTTTCGGTTTAAAACCTTTGACACACGAGCACTACTGCCAATACACGGTTCTAAATCTTTTCGAGACAATCAAAGCTTTCAATGTAAAAAAAAATTGCATCAATCGGATTTGGTTTGGGCTGGGCTGGCTATTATTGCTTAGCAAGGTTACTCTTAAGTTTTTTGCCAGATGATCGTTTTGTTAGGAGTTGAGTTGTTTTTGTTAAATCAAGCAATGACCGCAACGCATCATTTACTGCTGCTGAATCAACAAATACCTTGGCCACATCAGGTTCGAGCATTACAACGTTAGTCCCTTCTTTTAAAATACGTTTATAATACTTGCCACGAACAGCTTTAGAGTAATCAAAACTATATTCCGGACGTAATTCATCGCTAATCTTTTTTGCTTTAGTTTTCATGTCGTCTCCTTTCCTGACTGGTTGCGCGACGAGCGCTGATAATTCGTATATTTTCACCCCTCTCTGTATGCGAAACGACAAGCAAACGCCCACGAGATGAACAGCCAACGGTTACTAATCTTTGCTCGTTCAGTGAGTGGTCTGGGTCATCAAAAGTTGCCGTTAACGGGTCATAAAACACTGTCATGGCTTCATCGAATGACACCTTATGTTTTTTGATATTCTTTTCTGCTTTTTCCCTATTCCATTCAATTTGCATAGTGTAGCACCAATAAAGGGGGAATTAGCTATTTTTTATTTATTTTTCGCACTTTAATATTAGTAAATTATATTATGGAAATCAAGCAGAATTAAAACCCTGTTAGGTGGTTAATCACGCTATATATTAGACTCAAGCAGCCTTTCTTAGTTTATACGGTTTCTGTTGGAGAAACGGTGATAATTTCTGCCTGAGTGACAGTCCAGTCTGCTTTAGGTGCCCAATATTCAATTTTATGGCGTGAATCCAGCGATTTCTCGTTTTTATAACTTACGACTATTGCTGGATGGACTGCTTTGTCAAAAAGGAACCAGCGGAAATCCGCAAGATTAAGCACGCGTTCAATTTTGTGATGACTTATCCATTCTTTTTGATAGCTGATGGCAGTTGTATTGTGATTAAAAAGAATACCGTGTGGTAATACAAAACAAACCGACCCTTCATTCGAAACATGCGCAATATTTATTTCGGTATAGTTATGGGAATCTCAGCAATGATTCCAACATGTATACATATATATATGTTTCTACGGGCCTGCGTGCATACACTTTTCAGGCAGCCGGTCACAATTAGAAGATAATGACCCAGATATTTATAAGCGGTATCGTCTAGGACAATAGAGCATACTTTGTTCTTCAAGATTTGACTGACATAATCTATTGACACACACTCCTTTCTTTAATAGCAATCTAGCAATACTTATACTAATGTTTTGTATACACAAACAGGAAAAAACAGATTGTATTTATATGCAATAAACAGTATACTCCGGTCGGGTAAGAGAACCGAAAACAAGCGATAGTATTATTCAAAGTGCTTTTCGTTAAACCTCGTTTTTTTGGCAAAAGCAACTATCTCAAAATCTTAAATAAACAGACAAACACCAGATGTTATTAACCTTGCGTATTATACTTTCTTAAGGAGAATGAAGATGTCTAACACACGAAAATCTCTACTGGTTGTATGCGTCTTGTCTTTAATGCTAGTATCTATTTGTACTACAAGAAACGCTAATTCAGACACATTTAAAATCTTTAGAGAAGGGGTATTGTAAGAGATTTAAAAGGTATCGCAGAGAAGCAAACTGATGTTATCAGGGAGTACTTGGAAAATGAGAAACAGAACATCAAGGTTGCTGCCTATGATTTGCACAATTACTATGCTAAATCAGACTACTCTAAAGCCCTTGAATATCTTGTCTCAGTTCAGGATATTTACCACTACAAAGAAGTTTTTGTTGCAAATACCGCAGGTAATGTAGCTCTCTCCACAGAGATTAATCATATTGGAACAGACATGTTCTCCTCAGAAGTTGGAGCAACCGTTTTTTCCAGACAATTTTTTAAAAAAGCAATAGATGGAGAAACATTTGTTTCTGATGTTACTGGTTCGGTAATTCCAATCAAAAACGAAGAAGGTCAGTTAGAGCTGGGAATGCCTACCATGTTTATATCAACTCCAATCCTTAGCGCAGAAGCTCATGTCCTGGGAGTTCTGGTTTTTCGTATCGACATTGAGCAGATTAATTCACTGATGTTCCATATGAATGCAACAAAAAGTGGGGATGTTTATTTAATCAATAAAGACGGTTATATGTTAACCGAATCCCGTTTTGCCGATTCCCTCGAACTGGAGGGTCATATCAAAAAAAGAACAACCCTTGAACTACGGGTAGTAAACCCCGACACAAACAACTTAACCCTGGCAGCAAAAAAATGTATCATCGGGGGTGAGGCTAAAAATAGTGGATATGGGTATCCGGACTATCGAAGCAGGAGAGTGCTTGGTTATTGGGTTTGGATGGAGGAATATAATTGGGGAGTTATAGTAGAAATTGATCTGGCTGAAGCCTGTCAAGACATACGAGAATATTTCCAGTTTACCTCCATTAAAAACCTGCGTGGATTTATGCGTCAGCAGATCGGTTTTATAAAGGACTGCATGAGCAAGTATAAGAATAATGCCTTGTCAATCGCTCATAAACCACAAACTTTTCAATATACAAAGGGCGTATCATCAATAGATGAATACGTAACGGCCACCAGCTATTTGGAGTTTCTCAGGGATGAGTATAATTACAAGGATATCTTTATATGTAATGCTGAAGGAGCTGTAAAACTTTCAACTGAGAAAAAAATATTGGGTAAGGATGTTTCCAATGAAGACTATTTCATCAAGGCAAAAGAAGATAATGTCTTTATCACTGATATAAGACTGGCAAAAGCATATACTTCGAAGAAGGCTGTTAAAACCAATCGTGAAGTACCAACAATGCTAGTGTCTGCTAAAATTGGAAATAGCTCCGTTGATTTTGCAGGTGTAGTAGTTCTACGGGTGAACCTGGAGGAGTTTAACAAGTTTATGCTTGGCTCTGGAATCGGTAAAAGCGGAGAAGTGTATCTTGTCAATAAAGATGGAGTTTTAGTCACAGAATCACGATTTGCTTATTGGTTAAAAAGGAAGGGAATGATAAAGGAGAGAACTGCTTTGGAACTAAAAGGTGTTGTTCCGGAGACAGGAGAATTAACAATGTCAATTGAATCATGTAAGGATGGCGAGGGACATTGCAAATCTGAATATAAGGACTACAGAGGAGTGCTGGTCTTGGGTACCTGGGATTGGATTCCAGAGTATAATTGGGGAATAATTGTAGAGATTGATCTTGAAGAATCGTTCCAGAAGAGTTCATCCTTTTGGGGAATCAAACAATATTACTAAAGTTCGTCTGTTTTTATACCTGATATATTAATAGTAACTTACTTCAGCCATATGTTGAATGGCCATGCGACCAGGGCGGTGTATGCTTGTAGTCAGATAGATTCAGCTTTTTCAGCAACCAGTATCGTGTATTTATCAGGCGTATGGTCGCCAAACCAACTCTTGATCATTGAGAGAAAATGGCATAATATCTGCGGTTTTTTTACCGGCAGCTATTGCCTGATTATATATCTCAACGATTGCTTCAATGTCTTCATATTTAGAAATTCTTATATTAATTTTTTTTGCGAACGCTACGAAGAGAAACATTACCTTTGTGTTAAAGCAAGGTAATATTTCCTATTTACGGACAGACTGTGAAGAGGCTTTTTTGAATATAAGCAGGTACTGGTCATACAGAGTAGTTGGTTTATCTGTTAACTCAAAGCCAGCTTCTTCCATCTCTTTGATAACCTGTTGGGAGGAAACGGTGTGACGCGACTGGCCTTGAACAGGGGCCATGTCTGCAATTGCGACAACTGTTTTGTCCTGTATGTATGGATAAACTTTTTCGCAAAAATATTTTACCGGATTATCGAAATGAAAGTATGTATATCCAACAAAGAGCAGATCAATTTCATCGTTTAGTTGGTCAAGCCCCGGATCATCAATTGTAATCTTACGTATGGATACATTGTCCAGAGAACCCCTCTTCTTCCGCTCTGCCATCCAGGCGATAAGTGATATTTCAGGATCAAGTGCAATAATTTTTCCTTCAGGCAATTGTTTGGAAAACAGAACCGCAAAATAACCGGTACCGGCTCCAAGGTCTACTACGGTCATTCCGGGTGAAGTGATCAGCCTGTTAACAATATCAGGCCTTTGCCAGCCCTCTCTATTGGTATCCATTACCGCGGCACAAAAACCGGCATCACCATAGGAAGGAATACATCCCTTGAAACGCCCTGCATTAGAATTTGATTCCATTTCTCTTCTCACTTATCAAATAGTATAGAATTAAACCCAGTATTGCACCCAGTACATTTGCAAGCAAGTCTAAACTTTCAAACTGTCTATCAGGTAAGAAATATTGAATACACTCTATAATAAATGAATAACTAAAACATGTTATTACACATGTTAAATAATTGAATCTTATGTGTACTTTTTTTATAAATATAGCCAAAAGTAGGTAGGCAATAAAATGTTCTGCCTTGTCCCATATGCTTTCAGAAATCTTGTGCTCTATTGGAGTAAGGGAAAAATAGGTAACAACCAATACATAAATTATATAGAGACAGATTATTAATTTTCTCATGTGTATGGTCTTATTCGAAACCCAGGTTCTTCAAAAAACTGACGCCATCCATTAAATCTTTTTCAGCCTCTCTTGGATGAATCTCCAGTATCTTTATGGTATCTTTCTTTGTGTATTCTTTTAACAGTTCGAAATCAACTTCTCCAATCCCCGGCACATGGTGATCAGAATACCCCTTTACATCATGCAGGTGAAAGCCGACGAGAAACTTTCCATAAGCGGCAAGCAGATCTTTTACCTTTACAAACCCTAAATTTTCCTGCACCTGTGCGTGCCCCGCGTCATGCCAATATCCGATACGTCCACCTCCAAATTTCTCGAATATCACATCCATCTCTTCAAAACTCGGACACTCTTCGAAGAAGTATCGATTTTCAATACCGATATTAACATCATACTTCTCTGCTACTTTCTGTATCTCATCCATACTTAGTAATATCATCTCAAGGGTTTTTCCCTTTTTTCTGTACCTCAATGTTCTGATTTCATCAAGTTTGATTATATATTCGTCAGTACCTGTCATACCGGCATCATATAAGCAGAAAAGCTCTTGGCTCAGAATATCCATCTGTATTCTGCCAAGATGTAAAACAACAGCCCTGGCTCCAAGTTCAGCAGCAGTTTGGATAGTTCTAGTTGCATACTTCACTGCTAAAGACCTTTCATCCGCATCTTCTGAAGAGAAATGGAATATATCTGCTCCCCCTGTTTCATGTATTTCAGGAACTGGAAAAAAATTGTGTATACTAACTATTTTTACATCTTTTGTCATTTTCAAGAATTGTTTAATCCCCTTGAATGTATCTCCGGTAATCCTGTATTCCAGTTCTATTTCCCTGAATCCGAGACAAACAAGACTCTCCATAAGCTTTTGCCCGTCCTTAAATTCACCTGATTTCCATACTGTAGAAATTCCAAACATTAAGTCTATTTTCTCCTTTTTTTTAAACTGGCTCTGTAGTGTTAACTATTCAAAAAACAGATGTCACCATAATACCATTCGACACAGTAAAAAAAGTGTATTTATTATTTATATATTATGGTTTGCAGATGCAGAGTAGCACTTACACCGTCACATGTCTGTTTGTTGTTTACTCAAGAGACATTGCTAAAATCTGTTGAAAGTTCTTGTGACTTTTGAAATGGAAAAGAAGTGATTTATAAAACTGTACGTCGTATGTATTCAAGAATAGTTCATTGAATCAGCCCATTTAGACTTGACTTCTTCAACTATCTCTTTTGTAATCTCACTGCTACCTTTAGTCCTGGCATAATTTTCAACTTCACCGACTACCATTGGTCTTACAAAAGCAGGAACCTTAGAGATTAACGTGTTCGCATCATCAGTCCAGGAAACTGCTGCTGTTGAGGCAGCCTGTTCCTCTGCCTGTTGTTCCCTCATTATTTCCTTCTTGACAATTTCCTCATCTTGATAAAATGGATTTGTTTCCACTTTCTGTCTACTCTTTGTTATGAGAACATTACATTTTGCATTACGTAAAATATTTTCTGTCGCACTTCCGAGATCCAACCCATCTATAGCATGTATACCGGTACGTCCCAAAACCAACAGAGCTGGTTTAATCTTATCTATATACTTTAATATCTGATCATAAGGTTTACCTTCAAGAAGTGTAGTTTTTAACTCTATACCTGATTTTATAACCTTTTTGAACGCACTTTCAAGATGACCCTGATAAATCTTTTCAAGACCCTTGTCTATAACATCCTCATGCAACTTTTCCTGCTCGTCCGATTTAAAAACTTCACCCATTTCACCAGAAAGG
>JAIQZR010000112.1 GCA_021777035.1 Candidatus Scalindua sp.
CTGCAATAGCAGTTACAATTACACCTGCCAGAACAAGCACCTGAGCGGTATCAATGGTTAATGTACTAAAATCCACGACTATCACCCCCTTTCATGTTATAAAGGTTAAACTGCGTATTTAACGCACACATAAGCCAACAGGGAGCCACAGACCACACCAGCCAGGCCCATAAGGAAATTCTCTGACCATACTCCCTGCAAGGAAACGGAAGAAATGAAAACATGTATTGAATTTAATGGTGCATCAATTGACATATCACCAGAGCATAGAAAATGTACAGAGTTATTTGCCTTTGTTAAAACTACTTCACCACTCCCACCGCTAGTCGTAACTGTTATTAAACCTTTATAGTTTGTTGTCGTAATAACTACATCCGACATATCACCGCAATCATAATTTGTAATAGCCAAAATTAACTCCTTGTCATAATGTTAAACAGCCATCCAACCATCATGGACAAAACACCAAAAGACAACACCAGAGTAAAAAAATAATCAAACATCACATTTCCCGTTACATTTACCGGAAGAATGTCCCACACTCCGCCCCAATCACCAAAAGCACCAATAAAAAACATTAACACACCTTTCAAATTACAAGTTCAAGATAAGATTAAGAGGGAGGCTAGGTAAATCTCTCCATGTGCAGTGGAGCGTACCTCCCTCCTAAAAGTAGACTACTTTTGTTTACCGCTATTCAGCAAGATATTCTGCACATCCATACGTATTTCATTACCCGAAGGGAATAACTTGTTGTAATGAATATAGACGGAATCACATATTTTCAAAAGCTGTTCACCTCTTACCCTGTCAGCAGGTATGTAAACCCTATACGTGTCTTGTAACTCCTTACACATAACTTTTAATCCAACTCCTTTCTCACCTGCACTGACAGCACTTACAACCATTCCATTAAATATCGTTCCAGTAAATTCCATATACACCACCTTTCATAAAACTAAAAAATATAACTGGATTAGGTAGTTACCAAATCCACATTTAAAAAAACCTCTTGAGACTTACGAATTATCATTTCATTAGATACTATTTCAATTAATCCAATCCTTACTGCTTCAAGAGCATATCTGACCAATTTGCTGTTAACACCAGACTTTTGAAAACTCATATGAACAACTTCTTCTATAGTTCCTAACGTCTCATATTGATCTTCCTCTTCAGGTGTAAGTTCTTCCATATCATTGCTACTTGTGCCGTCTGTATCGTCCTCCTTCTTGCGTCCAAAACAGTTTCCAAATTTTGACACCATTCTCTTGCCTTTCATATCAACAATAATTTCTTTTAGCCTTTCATCCTCAATATCAAGGCCAAATTTCATAGAGTACTTTGAAATTTCCTTTCCATACCCTTCAGTTACAGGCCTGATATCTGAAATTGTGCCTAGTCCAACTTTCATGAGAACATGTTCAAGGTCTTTTTTTAACGGGTCTAGAAAATAACCATTGTCTGTAAGCTGCATATTCTCAACTTTACGATCTACAGCCAGATCAACGAGCATATGAGAATGAACATGCCAACCGGTTCCCTCGTTGTACGTGACCTCTATGTGTTCAACTCCTCCACGGATATACTTTTTCCACCATGTCTTCTCACGCTTTAGAAGTCTCATTGATGCCTTGTAACATTGGAATGCAGTTTTCAGACTCGACCTATTCTGATCATTTGCAGTAACGGTTAAAAGATGAGGATTTACCATATCCTTACCCAGCTCTTCGACCTTGCGAGAAAGAATCGAAGCACGATATGCATTACACACAGGGCATACTCTGTCTTTACAACGTAATTGCGGTTCATACAAAATATTGGTTGGGTCTGTTTTCTTAACTTTCACGAAGATAGTATTTCCACATATACCCATCCTTTTAGCTCTGGAGTCCTGGTCAACTTCACGAATAAGCTTTTCAATGCGAAATAAAGCTCTTAACCTCCAGCTATTTTTAACGGTAACAAAGCTAGATTTTTTCTGATTCTTCACTGCACATTTACACATAGTTCCACCTCCAAAAGGGTCATAAAAACGGCCAAAAATAGCCAAATTGTAAATACTGTTATTTCAACGACTTAAAAAATCGGGTGCCAATTGCTTCTTAGTATCAAGTCTATAGGCTCTTTATCAAAGACGAGCCAAATTTAAGCCAAAAAAAACCAGTGTTTGCGTGCGCTTGGTGGGCGTACTCAACACTGGTTTTTTAGTTGATATATTATTAATTTTAACTAAGCTATTGATGTTGTTCTTTTTCATGGTGAATGGGAATAATAAACCGGAGGACATAAGTTGCCGCTTATGTCTTCCTTTTTTTTTGAAATAATAAAATTAAATACAACTTAGAAAAACTATCTATCTACTTTCCAGTACAATAAACAAAAATATTTATTAAGTACTGTATTCTCCTTTTCTCTTAACCTTAAAAATCTCCATTGTCTTTTTAGCTATTGGTTCTTACCGTATTTCCAATTGTAGTCAGATTGTAGTAGAATCCAGCGTAATCACCAAGACACCACAGGACTCAACAGGAAAAGAATAAAGTTATAAATCAATGTCAGTTAATGTGATAGCGACATAACTGATACTGAATCAGGCGGTTATGAAATTTGTAAAAAATGCCGTGCCCTCATTCGACAAGCAAGGGGTCACTGGTTCGAGTCCAGTATCGCCCATATTATCATATAAGGACTTAGGATAAGTGGTAGGTAGAAAAAATCTGTAAGGTGTGACTATTTTGTGACCAAAATTATTGAGGGGCATTGGTAAGCAAATTACCTTGCCCCTTTTTTTATACCTCTATTACTCTGTCATTGTTTTAATGATGGGTACAATTTCTTGAGCTTTATCCTTGCATCTTCAGTCGTGAATCTCCAATTCATTGGCACTAGATGTTCATTTCGATTCATGAGCCGTCAATGCAATGTGGACGTTGTACTAGGATTGCAGGTTCTCTCCTTAGCATGACAAAAGCCTTGACAATTTACCATATAGGCATTAAAACATTCTAATTTAGAATATTTTAATGCCTATATGGTTGTTATTACACTTTATTATTGAGGTTGGGAATATATTGTGTTAAAGTGGGCTTTAGAAGTTACCGATAAATATGAAAGAGCATATAAGCGTTTCGAAAAGAAGGAGCCAAAAATATTAAAAGCGGTTTTGTCCAACCTTGATAAGTACTTTCATGCATTAGAAGACCATGGAAGTCCGCAAAAGATAACTGCTGGATTTATACATAAAGAACCACATGGGATTAAGGCCATAGACCAGAGAGGAAGCAACGAAAAATTAAAAGAAACAAGATTATATATTTATCCTGATACAACAAAAAGTACTCTTCATTTAATAACTATTGGTGATAAAAAGACTCAATCTGTAGATATTAAATTTTGCAATAAATACGTGGTGAAAATAAAGGAAAGGAAATAAGAAAAAAATGACCAGAACCTACCAAAATGTAGAAGAAATGGTTAAGGGCTTGTCGGAAGATAAAAAATTTAAGAAAAGTGTTTTGCATGAAATAAAGAACAAAACGCTTTCAAAATATTTATTTTCATCGAGATGTGAACGTAATCTAACGCAAGGACAATTAGCAAAAAAAATTAAGTGTTCT
>JAIQZR010000113.1 GCA_021777035.1 Candidatus Scalindua sp.
CAATGGTCCTTCTGGCAGAATGGATATCCAGGTATAATGGTTACCGATACAGCACCTTTCCGCTATCCCTATTACCACATGAGTGAAGATACTCCTGATAAGATTAATTACGACAGGTTTGCCTATCTGGTTGACATGCTGGAAAAGGTTGTGGCAAGACTTGCAGATTCAAAGACTTACTAGAGTCGATATTCAAATTATCCGCAAATTGTGAAGTAAATTGTGAACTCTTTTTTTCTTGTGTCGAACTTTGCAACACTTCATCGAGTATTTTGACCGCTTTCGACTTATGCTCTGGGGCGAGATGCGCATACCTCAACGTCATAGTGACTTTTTTATGCCCCATCAATTCTTTTACAGTAACCAAATCCACTCCTTTCATTACAAGTTGACTTGCAAAAGTATGTCTGAGATCGTGGAATCTAAAATTGCAGATTTCCGCTTTTCTCATTGCAGTTGCGAAACTGTGTGTGAGCCATCTGTACGGCTTCCCGTTCCTGTCGGTAAACACATGAACGCTTTCAACACTATGAGGCATCACTTCAAACACCCCTCTTAGAGTGTCATTGATAGGAACTTCTCTCCCTTCACCGCTTTTAGTGTCAATCAGTGAGATGTACCCGTGTAGCAAGTCTATCTGTTCCCACTTTAACTTTAATATCTCTCCCTTTCGCATACCCGTATTTAATGCAGTAATAACAATAGGTCTGAGATGGGGAGCGCAACACTCTATGAGCCTTTGACACTCATTCACATTTAGAAACCGAGTCCTTTTGTTGCTCTCTACAAGGTTTTTCACTTTTCTAACTTCTATTAATGTATCTTGACTTGCCATTCCCCAATCGACGGCTTTCGTAATCATGTGTTTCATACATGCAATCAAACGGTTTGCCGTTGCTGGTTTGTGAGTGCTTAAAAACTTAGTCTGGTATCGCTCAATAATTCTGTTGCTTAACTCCCTAAGTTTAAGACTGCCGAACTCGTCTACCAATTGACGGATGATGTACTTCTTTGTGCTATACCCCTTCTGCTTTTTAGCAAAAACTTCATCATACTCTTTTGCCAATTCTGCAAACGTGCATTTACCTTTATCAATATTCAACACCTTGCCTGCTTCGGCTTCCCTCTTACTATGATTGAGAACTTCCACAGCTTCTCTCTGCGTGGTCTTGCCCGTACTCTTACGGTAAGTCTTGCCGTCTACCACAAAGCACATCCAGAAAACTTTGTCACGTTTATACAGACCTTTTATCTTCCTCAAATTTGTTCACCCCCTCCCGTTATGATTCAGTTTATAAATGTCTAAATCACTATGATACGGGTTATGTAGCCATATATCAATATGCTTCTTTCTGAATCTGGATGAACCGCCTGTTTTGAGAAATGGGATTGTTCTTTGATGTACTTTCTTGTAAATAGTTGACTCTTTTTCTTTAATATACCTTGCCACTTCTTTAACCGTTATAAGCTCACTATGCGTTGAGTCGTGAGAGTTGGCAAGTAAAGGCTTAATCCTCTCAATCACCATTTCAGCTATCTTTTCTAAATCACTTGTTTCAATTTCTATTTTCATTGATTTGTTTTGCTTTTTGGGCTTGCTCAAGTAATAACTCAAGCTCCACAATTTTTTCCTCTGGTAAGCCATAAGACCTGGCGTCCTTAATGGTTTTCATGGTTTCTAGCTCAATCTTTGACTTTGTTTCTAATTTGAAATTTGCCTCTAATTTTTGCTCTAAAATCGTCTTTGATATTTCAAGCTCGCCTAGCTTCGTCTTACGCAGGAAGATGGCTAATGCTGGGGAAATCTCGGTAATTCTTGGCGTATTTAAATGCAATAATGATTTCGTAATGAGTTGATATTGTTTTAATGTCTCCGAAAACTGCTCGTGGTATCTTTCTGACTCAGGATCGCACCAATCGTAAATTGTCGATACCATAACATCTAAGTAAATAGCAACTTGCTCCAAAATACCGTAGCGCCAGAAATTATCCAGAGCCTTTTTTTCGTCCTCTGTGTATAGAGTGGCTACTAATTCATCGAATTTCTTTTGTAATTCTGGTGTATATTTGCTAGGTCGTGCCATGTTCAAAACCTCCATGTGTATTCATTTTAAAAGTGACAAGGGAGCCGTTTAAAAAAAGGTGGAAAACCCCTATCAAACATGCTTCCCTTGTCAGCTTGCCACTGACAGTAAAAAAAACGGCGAGAAGGGTTTTACAATTTGTGATAGGGAAGGAAACCCTACCACACCAAACGGCGCCCTTTCTCGCCTGCATCGCCGTTCAGTCCAGAACCTGATAAGCTGCGGTCTCAAGGTTGACATTATTGTCTTTTTGATACTTTTTAATCTGTGAATCGTCTTCAACCCCGGACAGTTTATAAAATTGACCTCCAATCTCAACCATGCCAGGTTCTTGCTTTTTCAATTCATAGTCTCTTTTCTCTTTTTTATCTAATACGAAAGCAGAGGCAGTGAGCAAGTCACACCCTGTTTTCTTCATATATTCCTGAATCTCTGCCTCTTGAGTAATACCGTCTACTTCATGGCGAGTGCCTTGTATGGTTGAGTATGTCTTCTTTTTAACGTCCTTTTCTTGATCGGTCTCCAAGCTATAATTTAAAACTTTCATATTATGTTTCTCCTAAAAAGGTTTATTCTGTTTTTATTATTTCCGCTTCACTGGCGTACTCTATCGCCATAGATGCTTCTATTTTTTCCAAATCGGCTAGCTCTCCCGGCTCCAAGAAGATACTATTAAATATAGTGTAATTATCCCTGAATTTTTCTGCCTTTTCCTCAAAGGCTGTGCCACCAAGTTTCTCATGCACATTGGCAAGGTGCTTGTGGTTTTCAAGTATCCTGTTACCTCTGCTATTGATTGAGTCAAAATACAGAATTGCAATTCTCACCGCTTTCTTTTCTTCTTTTGTTAACATACTGATTTTTACCCTCCCTCTTAATAAAATTATGAATTATTCTTGTGGTGAAGGTTTTACCGATTTCTGGAAACCTTCCATTTTAGGTAACCCGTATATGGTGGTAACATGGTAACATTACCGCCTTACCACTCTTACCTCTCTTACCTCTTTATAATATTACCACTCCTACCATTATATAGAGGGTGTAGGATGTATCTTCCGTTAGATTGCTTTATAAATTTATCTTTTGATAGCTTTGTCAGAAGTCGTGTGACGGCGTTCTCATTCTTTCCTAGAGACGCCGCTATGTCTTTCGTGCGAACAGGCTCTTTTGAATCTCGGATAATATCCACCACATCACGCCGCTCCTTACTCATGCTAAATTCAGTTTCGTTTCCGAGAAGTGTCCAGCCCAAAGTCTGATCATCTGACAATAATGCGAGAGACTGTTCTTCGATATCACGCCCCGTAACGTGCAGGACGGCGTCTGCACTGCCTCTATCCTTTTGTAGTAAAAGCACAGTATCGACAGCCCCAGTGATACCAGTGGTGCCTGAAACTGTGTCGAGATAATCGTCTGCCGTTGCTTTTCGGGTGTGGTGCACTAACAAAATGCTAACTTTATTTTTATCCGCAATCTTTTTGATCTTACTCATGGTTTCATAATCTTGAGCATAAATGTCACCACGCTTATTGCCGCCTTTAATTTTCGCCAGAGTGTCTACGATTACAAGTTCAACATCTTTCTTTTGCGTCAACCATTGGTCGAGAATTTCAAGACCACCATTTGTGATAGTCTGAAACTCCGTAAGAAGGAATAAATTTTCAGGTGCTTCGATACCCTGTAGCAAAAGGTTAAGCCGCTTATTTAGCCTCCGCGCGGAATCCTCCAGCGCAAGATATAAAACGCCTGCTTTGTTAACTGGAATTTTGCCGAAAGCTACGCCACCTAACGCTACAGCAACGGCAACGTCAAGGGCGAGTCTACTTTTTCCAAGTTTTGGTCTTCCGCATAGAATTGAAAGACCCTCGGGCAAAAGATTTTCAGCAATCCAGTGTTGTTCAGTAAATGTCATCCGAACAATCTCCTTTGCTGTCAAGATTTTAAGCTGATTTCGTAAAGTTTTAAATTCCCAATTTTGGCTGTGTGATTTTTCAACAAGTCGTAATCCCTCAAAATAGCACTCACGCCGTTGTTTGTTTTCGACAAGCTCGTCAACATGAGTATTCAGATTAAATGTGGGAATTTCCAAGCCGCAAAGTGCAATAAGCTTGTCGGAAATCGCTTTATCGCCATGATGTTTTTTTTGCAAATGTGTTTTCACGGAAATTATGTCAATTTCTTTTTGATCATCCTCAAGGCATTTTAAGGCGGAATAGATGTTTTGATTTATGACAGACTGGAAGTTGCTTTTGTCGACTCCCTTCTTCCTTAATATATCCATAGCTGTTTGATCTTTTATCAAAACGCTTAGAATGGCATTTTCCGCTTCTAAAGCTGTTGGAGGCGGCTTAAACCTTGGATTCAGTTTATCGGTTGTTGACAACATTGTCCGGTCTCCTTTACTTTCCACCGCCATTGATAAAGCGGTTGACGTCGCTTTCTTTATACCGATATTGCTTACCGATTTTTCTCGGTTGTAAATTTATTTTCTCTCTTGCCCAGTTATATAGTGTTGTTTTGCTAACTCCCAGACGCTCCTTGACAGAGTCAGGGGTTAAAAGTTTGTCAGTCATCACTTCCTCCTTCTGAATAAATGTAGTCAATAAAAAAGGCCAGACCAATATTCGAGATTATTCCTCTCAGATATTAGTCCGGCCTTAATATTCACAACGGCGGACAATCGCCTTTAAATTGTCAAAAAAATACTACAAATTAATTATTTCTGTTTTTATAATATCACCACTTTGGACGCAATAATTTAGAGTCTCCGACGTACTTTTTATTGAACCAAAACCATAGGATTTCTCTAATAATTCTTGATTGAAATTTTTTACAACTTTTACTTTCCGCATGCGTGGGCGTAATTTCGTCAGATCAACTTCCCTTCCATCGGCTTGCTTATGCGAAACCAAGTCGCCACTCAGAGACGAAAGCTCTTTGCGAAACCAAATTTCGTTGCGTTCTTGGCTAAATTTCCTATTCCTCGCACCGAGATTTAAAGAACTGTATTGTCGCATATTTAAATATAATTAGGCAAATTAACTAATGTTTGAGCCAATTTACACTATTTGTTAGATCTGTCAACAAAGAATTTCCGTATGTCCATGCATGTCATGCACTTAGCATAATGATTATGCTGAAATGTATTGTATAGTATTGCCTTGTAAGAACATGAAAAAAAACAACTTATGGTCTGTATACGATGTAAATATAAAATGGGAAATGTAGCGAAATGGATAAAATATTTTTTTTTAGATTAAAACTTAAATATCAGGAATCATAGGGATATTACTGGTGGGGTGGGGTAGAATTAATCTATAAAATCGGTGTTATTACTGTTTTACCTTTTTCCGTCTTCGTCTTACTTCTACCCCTGCAAGTCCAGCCAATCCGATTCCTAAAAGTGCAATCGTTCCGGGTTCGGGGACAGGAGTGGACAGTGTGCCCATTCTAAAATACTCTGTATGGCTCTCTGTATGCACATTATAGGAAGACTGTTCAAGATATGTTAAGCCATCAAATGTCGGACTCTCCAGAACTCCACTCTGTACATTACCTTGAAGTAAGTTACCGTTTAAATAAATATCTGAGTGTCCTATATTGGAATTATCGGTACTAACAACAAACCTCCATTCCTGCCACTGTCCTACTTGAACAACGTCAGTACCCACCTCGTTATATACATCGTTCTTATCTAAGACAAAGAGTCCATCAAGCCTGAGCTGCGCCCAAAGCCTAAAAATACCATTCCCAACCTGTATTGTATGTGAATTTCCAGTCCCGGTTCCTATACCACTGAGAAAAGTTTTTGTTTCGATAACATAATCGTCAGGTATGCCGCCTGCAACCCAGTGTCGAATGATACCGGCATTCGCATCGGCTACGACTGTTGAATCCAGGTGTAACTGTCCTGCTGGGTCTATTTCAGAATAACCACCACTACCAATGCTGACATCATCCCACAAAGACAAATCATTAAAATCATCGTTAATCAAATTCCAATCTACCGTATACGCAAAACTATTTTTAGAAGATAAACAAAGGCATAAAACAATCATTCCTAATATCAGATTTTTCTTAAATCTTTTCATCTTCATTTCCTCCCTTCATAAATACACATAATTTTTAAAATGTATATATAAGGAAGTCTATACTCCTGAATTAACAAATCAATAAAAAAGTGAAACTAGTAACTAGAGGAATGATAACAAACTAGGCTTTTGTAGGTATTGTCAGTGGTTTTTAAGTGTTTTAATGATGTGTGAGCAGACTGTATACTTTTTGTATACTTAAGAGGCAAAAACAGGTGGTATGATACCGCTTAGATTTACTACCTGATTACACTTGATATGTGAAAATTCTATGTCTTAAAATAGAGCCTCATGGGTGTGAAGAAATTGTGTAGTAAATTGTGAACTCAAATTTCAAAAAAGGTCAAAACAGGGAGAATCAAAAACTCCCCATTTTGACCGTAACTCCTAAAATATAAAAGTAATACGTAAAATATCAAAACTTAGACTACTCACTTTCTTCAGATTGCCTATCTGGTTGACATGCTGGAAAAGGTTGTGGCAAGACTCTCAGATTCAAAATCCTAATATTGCATAGAGAATGAGCTCTTCAATCCTTCAAATATAAATTTCCAT
>JAIQZR010000114.1 GCA_021777035.1 Candidatus Scalindua sp.
AAGCCGTTTTATGAAAATCTATCCATCCATCATCAAATGTAATTACAAAGCTATCAATAGGTATTCTCTCCCATTGGTCAAGATTCTGTGATAAGAAATCCATTGAGATTACGGGATAACTTTCAGAAATATATTTTATACACTCCTCAAATGTTTTTGTTTTAACTAAAAGGCTAATGTCAAAAAATGAATCGATTACGCGGTGAAACATTAATATAGT
Organism: Candidatus Scalindua sp.; assembly: GCA_021777035.1. Lineage (GTDB taxonomy): Bacteria > Planctomycetota > Brocadiia > Brocadiales > Scalinduaceae > Scalindua. The sequence continues at coordinate 221 of JAIQZR010000114.1, forward strand.
AACCTTCCCTTTTATAAAGAATTTTTTATAAAAAAGAAAGATCCCTGAAAAGTAAAAGATGAAGGCGACTATAAACTTGATACTCCTTTTGTGGTTAAACAAAAAAACTCCTTACACGTGAGTGTCTGCGTGCTGAAAAAGTTATTTGAGCAGGATTAATTATAAGAGTTTGAATGCTGACATCACTTCTATGTCTTCCGATCGAAGTCGAAGGATGTATTATCTTGATGCATAGGGAATTTAAAGTCGGCGGGTAAGAAACCCGCCCTACAAAATATTATATTTTTTTACTCGTATGTCGGGTTTTCCCGCCTGTACCTACTCGGGAAGGTTACCCGACATTTTTTAACAGATATCATGAAGGCAAAAAAAATTGCCGAAGGTTTAACTTGATTTATATGAGGGAGAGGGGCATTAGAGGGCAAGAGAAGGGATCAGCCCTTTTCTCGGATTCTCCAGACTATCACGCAAAAGAACGCGACCAGACAAAGCCATATCTGAGTTCCAAAGATATAGCCAGCAGCACAAAGCCATATTTTATTTATACTGGACGAATACCATTTGTCCTGAATAAAATACTTAACACTTCTGAACGGTTTTTTCGAAAAACTATACGTCATATGAAGCTTCTTCTTAAAAACTCGTTCATCTGCTTTATGTGTGTTCCCTGAATAACCCTTAAAAATTGAATGAGAAGCTCCCCCCTTGTCGTGTGTGGCTGCACGTGTGTCATGGGTTTCCGTTTCGTGTCCGCTTGCTGCACGTGTGTCATGGGTTTCCGTTTCATGTCCGCTTGCTGCATGCGTGTCATGGGTTTTCGTTTCGTGTCCGCTTGCTGCATGAGTGTCATGGGTTTCCGTTTCATGTCCGCTTGCCGTATGCGTGTCATGGGCTTTCGTTTCATACAACGATTTTTTTGGAGCATGGGACAGGGTTTTTTTTGGAGCGCGATCAGCTTGCGCATGTGAACTGGTGTGTGAGGCTTTCGCGTCTGTTGATGAACCGGAGCTTTTTCCTCCTTGAGACAATTTTCTGAATATAGTCTTTTGCTTTTCCGCTTCACGTGTCATTCCCAATTTACTATAGGCCAGAGACAGCGAATAATGTACCTTCGCATAATCAGGGTTTATATTTATGGCTTTTGAATAAATCTTGACAGCGTCATCGTATTTCGCTTTGCAATAGTATGTGTTTCCTAGCCCGTAAAGGGCATAGATATCATTAGGTTTTACTTCTATTGCCTTATTAAATTCTTCTCCAGCCTGATCGTATTTACCCTGTTTATAAAAATCAATTCCTTTATTGTAATGTTCCTTGAAATTGTCAGAACCGTGCGCCGATGTGATAACGAATATCAGCAGAAAGGCCGCGAATAGTATTTGTGCAAATAGAGATTTCTTCATTTTTTATTACCTGAAAAATGATTTACGTGAAATAATGATCCGTTAATCTACCAAACAAATAATTGACTGTCAAGGTACAAACATATTATCTGATTGCTAAGGAAATAGTCATTCATTTCCACAAATCACGATCCAGATTTCTGTACTGGACGGCTTCTGATATGTGTTCTATGCAGATGTTCTTGCTATGGTCAAGGTCAGCAATTGTCCTGCCGACCTTAAGAATCTTATTGTAGCCCCTTGCGGAGATGTTGAGTTCGGTCATTGCCTGATGCAGCAGATCTTCCGCCTGGCTATCCAGTGAGCAATATTTCTTTATCTGTTTAGTGTGCATCCGGGAATTAGTTGAGTATTTGAGTCCTTGGAATCGTTCCAACTGTACTTCACGTGCCCTTGTCACTTCTTTTCTAATCTCCTCTGACGATTCACAGACTGAGTCAGATGTCAGGTCCCTGAATTGAACGTTCGGGACCTCAACTTGAATGTCAATTCTGTCAAGCAGAGGGCCGGAAATTTTGGAGATATAATTCTGTATCTGGCGAGGTGTACAGTGACACTCCTTTTTTGGATCGGTATTATATCCACATGGACATGGATTCATGGCCCCAACCAGCATTATTTCTGCAGGAAACATCACTGAACTCATTGCCCTTGAAATCGTAATCTCATCTGTCTCTAATGGCTGTCTCAGCACCTCCAGCGTTTTTCTGTTATATTCAGGCAATTCATCGAGAAAGAGGACCCCATGATGTGCAAGGCTAATCTCACCAGGCCGTGGAAAGCTACCGCCCCCAACCAATCCGGCAGTACTTATAGTATGATGTGGATTGCGAAAAGGCCTGGTAGCGATCAGTGCGTTTTTCTGCCCTAAGAGTCCTGCTGAGCTGTATATTGCAGTAGTTTCAATTGCCTCTTCCAGTGTTAATCCTGGCATTATAGTAGGAAGTCTTTGCGTCAACATCGTTTTACCTGAACCCGGAGGGCCGATCATAAGTACATTGTGATTTCCAGCGGCAGCTATGGTAAGTGCACGTTTTACATGTACTTGTCCCTTAACATCCATAAAATCTGCATCATAATTGGAAGAATTACTGAAAACATCTGAAAGGTTTAGGGAGTATGGAGTGATAATAAATTCGTTCGTCAGGAAGCTGACGGTATCAGACAGAGTGTTAACCGGAATAATGTCAATCCCCTCTACGATAGCCGCTTCTGGTGCATTGTCAGCAGGGAGGATCAGTCCTCTCATGCCTGCTTCTTTACATTTTATTGCCATGGATAAACAACCATTAACTCTCCTGACACGTCCATCCAATGCAAGCTCGCCTACTATACCGTATTCGTTTATCTTTTTTGATTCTATCTGGTTTGTCGCAATGAGTAATCCTGTTGCTATTGGTAATTCAAAAGAAGGGCCTTCTTTCTTTCTATCTGCGGGGGCAAGATTAATGGTAATATTCTTGTAAGGGAACTTGTAGCCACTATTCTTGAGCGCAGCTTTTACCCTGTCTCTGCACTCTTTGACCGCCGCGTCCGGCAGCCCAATAACTATTGTTGAGGGTAGTTGCCCTTTTGTAACGTATACCTCTATTTCCAGTGCATATGCTTCGATTCCATATACAGCAACACTCTGTACTTTTCCAAGTCCCGCCATTAGTACCTTCCCTGGTTATTAGAGCCCGAAAAAACAACTTTATTTTTTTGGATCCTTAGTTAAACGACTGCTCGTTTTCTTTTGTTTATTGCAAACCTATTTCTTCCATGTTAGTGGCATAAAGATAAGTATAACAGTGTATATTTCCAACCTGCCCACCAGCATGCTAAAGGCGAGTACCCATTTGCAGGGATAGGTAAATCCACTATAGTTTCTGGTAGCACCAGCATCTGCAAGGGCAGGTCCAACGTTACTCATCATCGATGCAACCGCACTGAATGACGTAATTAGTTCAGTACCAAAGATGGTCAGGATAAGAGAGAAGACACCAAATAGCCCCAGATGTATAACAACAAATCCCAGTGTGTTTGTGATTATATCCTCGCTGACCGGTTTACCACTAAGCTTAACATGCATTACCGCTCTCGGTCTGATTACACGAACAAGCTCTCTTACACCTGACCGGAAAAGTAACATTACTCTTGCCACCTTCATGCCTCCGGCAGTTGAGCCCGCACATCCACCAATAAACATGAGCAGGACAAGAAAAACTCTACAAAAATTTGGCCAGATATCAAAATCTGCGTTACAATAGCCAGCGCTGGTTATTATGGATACTGTCTGAAATGCAGCATATCTAAGTGAACCACCAATGCTGTCAAATCTGTGATCTTTTACACCTCCATTATAGGAAGTTGAGTCAAAGAAAAACAGTGCAAGTGTTACTAAGCATATAGCACATAATATCAAACCTGTAAAAAAACGTAATTCTGAATTCGCCAGTACTTTTCTAACTCTTCCCGTAACTAATTGGTAATACAGTATGAAGTTACAGGCTGCTATAAACATAAAGACCATAATGACAATTTCTATAAACAGGTTGTCATATGCGGCTATACTCAGATTCTTTGTAGAGAAACCTCCAGTTGATACTGTTGTAAAGGCATGGCAGACAGCATCAAAAAAATCCATGCCTCCAAGCCACAAAAAAGGAATTAAAATGGCGGTAAGAGAAAGGTATATAACCCACAATATTTTTGCCGTCTGGGCTATGCGAGGCTTTATCTTATCTGTAGTAAGATCAGGAGCTTCAGCGCTGAACAGTTTGTGCCCCCCAACGCCAATCGTCGAAAGGACTGCTACAAAGAAAACAACGATACCCATTCCCCCCAGCCACTGTGTCATGCTTCTCCAGAAAAGAATTCCATGCGGCAACGTCTCAATATCGTTGAAAATAGAGGCACCTGTAGTTGTGAACCCACTCATTGATTCGAAATAAGAATCACAAAAGGTATCACATGCCCCTGAAAGCCAATAAGGTAAGGCGCCAAACAGGGCACAGGACATCCACCAGAATGTGACAATCGCCAGCCCCTCTCTAATCGTAATATCTTCATTCTTTGGCCTTAAAGAAAATTTTAATGCCAAACCAGTGATTCCGGATGAAATAATTGTTATTGCAAACGCCCAAATTTCTGTTTGAGTTCCATAGCAGATCGATACTACAAATGGAACAATTAAGATGCCGGAAAGCAGTACGATGAGAGTCCCCAGAGTACGCAATACTAAAAGTATGTTCATGTTTTGATAGAGGATTTATCAGGATAAACGTACAATAAAGTATCCTACTTTTTTGCACTGAAAAGAGCCTGGACCCTTTCTATGTCACCAGGAAGGGTGAACACAACAACGCTTTCACCCGGATTGATTGCTTCAATACCTTTCGGAAGAAGCATCGTATTATTTCTTACAATGGCACCCAGGATGGATTTCTTTGGGAACCGGATCTTCTTAAGGGGTTTTTTTACGATTTCAGAACCCTCTTCGGCGATCAATTCAATCGCTTCCGCCTCGCTATCGCCCAACTTGGCAATCGACAATATCTGGCCTCTCCTCACATGTTGAAGTATCGCGCTTGCGGTAACCAACCTTGGATTTACAACGACATCTACATCTACTTGATTAATTATATGCACCAACTCCGGCTCATTGGTTAGTACAATAGTTTTCTTTGCACCATGTTTCTTTGCCAGCAAAGCTGTAAGCAGATTGGTTTGTTCATTTTCGGAAAGGGCAATAAATATGTCCGTAATCTCGACAGCCGCATCTTTAAGTACATCTATTTCAGTAGCGTCACCGTGCAAAACTACTGCAGTCCTTAAAGAGGCTGCAGCCATTTCTGCCTTATCTTTTTCCGGTTCAATTATTGTTACGGCAATTGGGCTGTTTTCGAGTCTTTCGGCAAGCAGCATACCGGTTCGACTCGCTTTATATATAATCACCTTTTCTACCTCATCCGCCCTTCTGTTAACCATTGGCAGAAAATACGGTAATACTATTTTTGATATAAGTACAAAAATAGTATCATCGGGTAATATTGTAGTACCATGCGATGGCGTAAGCATCTCATCATTACGTTGAATATATACGATTAAGAATGAATCGGTATACTCAATGTCTTCCAGTTCTGAAAATGTCAAACCGACAAGCGGAGCATCCTCAGGAACATGGAAACCTCTTAACACGACATCGCCTATTGGAAAATCAACGGCAAATGTTGCTCCCGGAGTCTCTAAAATCTTAATAATCGATTCAACAATAATCTGCTCCGGATTGATCATGTGATCAACACAGAATCCATTATGCTTAAAAATAGATTTATTACCGGTAAATTCACCGTTTCTAATTCTAGCGATCTTAATTTTTTTACCGGTACCGTATTTACTGGCAATGATGCAAGTGACAATATTGACCTCATCACTGGTGGTTACGGCTAATACCATATTTGCTTCTTGTACACCGGCAGATTCCAAGACACTGGGAGAAGTACCATTACCGGTAATCACCGAGACATCCAGTTTTTCAGAAATTTTCCTGATTAATTCGGGGTTCTCATCAACTACTGATATGTCATGTCCTTCTGCTGATAATTGTTTTGCAATACTAAATCCTACAGCACCCGCCCCAATTATGAGAATTTTCATCTATAACCTTTTTAAGTCAAGCCTTTGAGGAAAAGGGTTAATACAAAAAACACGAAATAACGTTATACTGCGTCATTCCGTGTTTCGCGCACTCTTATAAAATTAATATACTTTCAAGACTCTTCACCTTGAGGTGAGATCGCTGCCATACTTTTCCCCCTCAAGTCATAAAACCTGGATTTCAATTCCGGACCTCCCAAATGTGGGTTTTTCTTCTCGAAATCATCTATAAGCGTTCTCACTCTTCCCAGGAAGCCATCTTTAAATAATCCTTCAATAATTTCATATATCTCAGGCCACCACAGATGGTTATCTGTCAATGAACTTTCTGTCCATAATGATAAAAAGCTTAACAGTTTGTCGTATTGCTTTGTTTCTTTCAGGCAATATATCAGTTCATGTTTTATCTCTATGTTATTATCAAAATGCGTGACAAGTCCTTCGTAGAGCAAAGCAGCCTTTTGACAATCATTACTTGAGAAATATAATTTTGCCAACCTTTTTTTGCTTCGCCAGAATGCATGGTCGTATTCAGGCACACCTTCATAATTCTTGATTTGCCTCTTTAATATTTCTTTAGCTCTTTTGTAATCTTCTTTGGCATAAAAGGCGTTAACGATACTATCAAGTAATACAAAAGACTCACACTCTATAGTAAGAAGCATATCGGCGGCCTTTTCTGCAACTCTATTATCTATATCTTTCAGCAGCTTGATTAACGGCTCAACCGCGCTCTCATCACCGATTAACCCCAATGCAGCTGCCGTAGACTCACGCACACGAGCACTCTCATCGGAAAGCAAGGCAATTAAAGGCATGACTGCCTTTTTCGTCCCTGCTTTTCCCAGAGTGTCTGCAGCATACCATCTTACCCTTTCTTCCTTATCTTTTAATGAATTAATCAAGGGTTCAATCGCCCTGTTATCCTGAAATTTGCCAAGGGCAACTATTGCTGACTCCCTCACCTTAGGATCGTTATTCGAAAACAGGTTGATTAATGGCTCTACCGCTTCATCTGCCTTTAGCTCACCAAGGGCTTCTGCCGCCGCACATATTACGCGATTAGCAGTGTCGCTTAAAGCGGACAACAAATCAAATACCGCTTCCTTTTTACCCAGTTTGCCCAGAGACTTTGCTGCGATCTCCCTTACCCTGGTTTCGTTGTCTTGAAGTGCCAATATTAAATTTTTTAGTTCAGTTACTCCTCCAATCTTTCCAAGAACGCTTACAGCCAAGACACGTATCTCAGTATCATTATCAGAAATCAAATCAACAAATATCTTGACGACTTCAGGGTCTTTATGATTTGCGAGCTTCTCTGCGGCATGAATCCTTACTGCCTGGTATTCACTTTTTAAGGCATCAATAAATGGCCTGATGTTATCACTTTCTGTATTTGCATTTAGGATTGTTATGGTCTTTTCAACTATGTCATCCTTTAGGAGATTATTTTCTTCTTTAAGCTTCTTAAATCTCTCTTCCAGCTTGTCAACAATGTCTTCTAGCCACTGTTCTCTTGTTTTAACCTTATTTCTATCCCACCACTCTTGCCAGAAAGATTTTGCTTTACCGTTAGATTGCTTTGTAATTTCCACTAGTGCATCGTGAGCGGCAAGTTGCAAATCGTTATTATCAGATTCTAGTGTCTTTATTAGCGGTTCTACTGCCTCACGTGAACGTGTCTTTGCCAAAGCACCCGCAACAAGGATGCGTGATCCAATCGGTTTTCGAGTGTCCAAGAGTACGTCTGCCATCTCCGCTATCGCTTTCTTTGTCCTAATGTTTCCCAATGCGTTCGCAGACGCAATTCTCATCTCCTCGTTTTCGTTGGTAAGTAAACCAATCATACAATCCAATGCTCTACTGTCACCGCCAGCAAAACCAAATGCCTTAATCAGGGAAATACGTACATCATTATTGTCGGAATTATTAAGGATATCAATTAACGAGTCATAAACAGAGGAAAGGTTAAGCCCCAATAATGAAATAACTGCAGACGTTCGTATTGCGGAATCCTCTGAATATAAAAGCTTCATCCACTCATCAATCTTAATCCTCAGTTCAGGTGAAATACCCTGTAATGTCTTTTGGATCAATATCTCTTCTTTGGCATCAACAACTCTATTTTCCGTTACTATCAGACAACTATAAATTGATATACTTGCTAAAACAAGTATAGACAAACAATATTTTTTCATCCATTTATCTGCCGAGGAGATCAACACTTATGCGTTGCTCTCTCCTATATGAAAAGGTTTATACCACCTGAGGCTAGTGTATTGCTTTTATTTTCAGTACAAAATTTTAATACTAGCAAAACTATTTTTTAGCGTCAACATAAAACAGCCCTGAAAAGAATATCTTGAACATTTTTTTCAGGATTGTTAATATGTTGAATTTAAGTGACTTATAATATTTTTTCCATTCTTTGTGTTCCCCGGCTTAAGAATAAAGATCAAAAAACCGGATAGGCTGTAGTAATAACACAAAATCCTGAGAATCAGGGTTAAATTCAGCGTTATCCGGTTAGGTTTTTGAAAGTAACACGTAGGGCAATCCTTTAGGTTTGCTTTCGTACATATAATGGCAAGGCTAAAGCCTCGCCCTACGTCTCTGTTGACGATTCGGGTATAAAAAGGCCGTACTTGCAAAAACCTAACCGGACGCTACTGGGTTAAATTACAAAATCGATAGAAAATGAAAATAATATCTTTTGGCGACATACATGAAGATCTCACCAATTTGATACCCTTGAAGAAAGAGTTGGAAAATGCTGATCTTGTAATAGTAACCGGTGATTTGACTAACTATAATGGGCGAAAAGAGGCTGCGGGCGTCGTCGAAGAAATAATGAAGTACAATGAAAATATATTGGTCCAATTAGGGAATCTGGATCAGCCGGAGGTCAACGATTATTTGACAGAAAAAGGTATCAATCTTCACCGTAATGGTTACATGATGGATGATATAGGGATATTTGGGGTAGGCGGTTCAAATCCAACTCCCTTCAAAACCCCTACTGAATTCAGCGAAGATGAGATTAAAACTTTCTTACTTGATGGTATTAATAAGGTAAGGGATTCTAAATTCAAAATCATGGTACCGCATATGCCTCCAAAAGACACGAAGATCGATATTATATCAGCCGGTGTTCATGTTGGTAGTCAAAGTGTTCGCGATTTTATTCTAGAATATAAACCGGATATTTCATTGAGTGGACACATCCACGAGGCAAGAGGGAGTGATAAAATAGAAAAGACAGCACTCTTTAATGCCGGTATGTTTCGGGAAGGTGGATATGTGGTAATTACGAAGAAGCCAGAAGGGCTGTCTGCTGAGTTGAAGGTATTAACATAGCATGTACAAACCGGAATATAGAATATTGAAGGATTTAGGTATTGAGGAATTCTGAAATTAACAACTATCTTAGATCAGGAATTGTAATTTCTTGCAGAGTAAAATATCTAAATTAGTGGACGAAGTGGGCTAAATCTATGGAATATCCAAAATTACGGTTAATAGATGCGTTTCCTATTGAAATATCCGGGCAGCAGGCGGTATGTCTAAGGGATCCGTTTAATACCAGAAATTCTTTTGTTCCCCGTGAAGTTTTCGATAATATTGTCTATTACTTTGACGGTAATCACTCCATAACGGACATACAGAGAATATATACACAGAGATTTGGTGAAAGTGATATCCAGGAGATGATCCAGCAGGTAATAGTGGAGTTGGATAAGAATTTACTTTTAGATAACAGCCGATCCAGAGATTTTATTAAAAAACTGAAAGACGATTTCACGAATTCAACCATACGTAAGGATGCGCATGCTGGTACTGCTTATGAGGCGGACAAAGATAAATTACAGGTGCAGTTAGACAGTTTTTTTACCTCCACAGAGGGGCCTGGTATGCCATCACAATTTGGTCAAACGGAAGAATTGAAAGGCGTGATAGCCCCGCATATTGATTTAGGATGTGGAGGGCCGTGTTTCGCCTGGGCCTACAAGGAGATTGCAGAATCATCAGACGCCGAGCTTTTCATAATACTTGGTATTGCTCACACGGGAACCAAAAATATTTTTGTTCTGACGGATAAGACCTTTGAGACACCGTTTGGTAATGTAGAAACTGACAAAGATTTTCTCAATTCATTACAAGAAAAAAATAAGACTGATTATTTTGAAGACGAGTTTGTCCACAAAGATGAACATTCAATCGGATTCCAGGCGGTATTCCTGAAATACCTGTATCGCCAGAAAAAGAGTTTCACTATAATCCCAATACTCTGTTCATCATTTGGTGAAGTAGACGGGGATAACTTTGCTCCTGGGCAGGCTTCTCAATTCGAGGAATTTGTCTCTTCGCTCAAGGAAACAATTAAGAAAAGCGAAAAGAAGATATGTATAATTGCCAGCGTAGACCTTGCACATGTTGGTTCCCGGTTTGGTGACACCGAAATTCAAGATGATGTATATCTTGATAAATTACGTGCCGATGACACTAATATGCTGAAATATATAGAAAATCTGGACGCAGATGGATTCTACAATTCCGTTCAGAAAGACCACAACAGCAGGAATATATGCGGATACCCGGCTATTAATACCCTGCTGAATGTTATTGATGCTACAGAAGGCAAGCTTCTTAAATACTCTCAATACGCGGACAAGACCAATTCAACCGTCTCATTTGCCAGCATGTCATTCTATTGAATGTCCATTAAGAGCGCAACGGAAAGATGCTGCAGAAATCGGAGCAGAATATAAGTTTTGGTATGGTCAAATAAAGGATTTAGTTTCCTCTGCAAAAAGCCATAATTACAAATCAAAGCTTGATTTCTGTAGACCTGACTATTCTCCGACCCTCTTTGTATTCGTCTATATCGGCTTGAGTAAATTCCTATGCATTAAATTAAAAAAAGGAGATAAAACGTGACAACTAAGCCAGGCAACGTCAAAGACAAAATGGATAAGTTTAAGTCATTAGAGTTCGGAACCAGTGGGTTAAGAGATAAAGTCACAGCAATGACAGATATGGAGTGTTACATAAACACAAGAGGGTTTATCATGTTTTTGGAAGAGAGAGGTGAGCTCAACGCCTCTGATAAGGATATTGCCCTGGGAGGTGATCTGCGTTCGAGTACTCCCAGAATAATGTCGGCAGTATCACTTGCGATAAAAAACTCAGGTTATAGAGCGCTTTTCTGTGGGAGAGTACCGACTCCAACACTTGCCTATTACGCTATGTGTAAATGCATACCCAGCATTATGGTTACTGGCAGCCATATCCCCGATGACAGGAACGGTATAAAGTTTACTAAAAAACACGGAGAAGTATTAAAGGAAGATGAGGCAGATATCCTCAGAAATGTAGAACGTGCAAGGATATCAGAATATGGGAAAACACTGCAGGAATCTTTATTTGATGAGAACGGGATGTTAAAAGAAATATACAATCTGCCGGAGGCAGAATTTGAGACCGATTCAATAAATATGTATATTAACAGGTATCTTGAAGTCTTTAAGGGTAAACCTCTTTTGCGCAAAAGGATAGTCTTGTATCAGCATTCTGCTGTGGGAAGGGATATTGTACAGGAAATATTTGAAGGCCTTGGAGCAGATGTTGTCCCCATTGAAAGAAGCAATAAATTCATACCTGTTGACACAGAAAAAGTGTCAATTGATACTACCTCGCTCTTAATGAAAGCTTCCATGGAACACAAACCATTTGCTATTATAACGACTGACGGAGATTCGGACAGACCTCTTCTGGCAGATGAAAACGGCAGGTTCCTGCCTGGGGACAAACTTGGCGCCCTTGTCTCCATTTTTTTAAGTCCGGATTTTGTTGCCATTCCCATAAGCGCTAACGATGCCGTTGTCAGTTCTCTCGATGAAAGAGAGATCAAGGTCATGCAGACCAGGATAGGCTCTCCATACGTAATTGATGCAATGAACAGTGAAATTGAGAGAAATCCGGGTTCAAAAGTAGCTGGCTGGGAATGCAACGGAGGATTTCTCCTTGGAAGCGATTGGCCTATAGATGACAGTACCCTGAAATCTCTTCCAACCAGGGATGCAGTATTGCCTCTTATCTGCGTGTTGCTTTTGGCAGTCAAAGGCCACCAGACAGTCTCAGAGCTAGTTACCTCTTCACTTCCAGACAGATACACCCACTCAGACGTCATTGATGAAAAAGCACCAGGTTGTGAAATCTATACAGCAGAAATGGGAAAAACCATTATTAAGATGTTGTCTCCGGGAAACTCTGATATTTCTCAGGTTGATTTTACAAAAGAAGGTATAAAGACAAATGGTGTTGATTGCAGTACCGGATCATACCATAATCTGACGTTGATCAAGGAAAAGCTTTATCATTACTTTACAAAAGGGAGAGGATTTGTCGATATAGTCTCAATAAACTTTATAGACGGTATTCGTATAGTATTTTCCAATAACGATGTTGTTCATCTAAGGCCCTCAGGAAATGCACCTGAATTCAGGATATATGCAACAGCTGATACTCAGGAAGCGACAAACCGGATAGTAGGAAAAACAGCTGACATCATACCGGGTATTATCAGGGATCTTATTAAGAAAGATGGTGGTGAGTGAAACCTGATACGGGTAATACGTGTTTTACCAGGATTCTAAATGCCGTGCTCAATGGCAGCCCTGTTTATGTGAAACCCTATAAAGAACCCAAGGTATGGGGTGTAGACGGCATTGGTGAATATTGGTACGGTGCTGAGGGAGGAGAAAAGAGTTCAACTGCTGTTGTAGGCAAGGATGCGTTTTCATTATACAAGATTATTGAACACGATCCTGAGAAATTTCTTGGTGAAAAAGTAGTTGCCAGATTCGGCACGCGACTTCCACTTGTGAAGATATTGACTCCTAAAAGCAGATTATCTGTGCAGTTTCATGACAACAAGAACGAACTCTGGATAATCACGGGAACGGATAAAGAGATTGCCGGTGGAACGCCCTGGATAATTGTAGGTTTTTCCAGAGAGTCAGTTGATTTATATGGTAAGGCTGTGACAGAATACTACAAAAAGAGCCTTGAAATATATGGGGGAGCGCTGAACAACCTTATTGAAATAATGATAGAGAGCGGATATGAGAAATTGCTTAATGATAAAAAGGATGTTGAACTTGCATCTCATGAAATTGTCCATAGCAAACCCGGATCTTCAGAAATAGCAAGAGATCTGAAGAAGTTACATGTGGCTGAGAGAGGGCTTGACGTTTTCTACAACAGGCAATATGTTGAAATAGGTGATGTTGTCCCTATCCCCTCCGGAACATTACATGCACTTGGTCCCGGTGTAGACGTTGTAGAACCTCAGATTGCGGGGCCGACACAATCACTTGAAGATGGAACAACATATCCCGTAAGATATGCGTTTCCGGCATACCCACGTGAAGGGGCTATAAAGATATTGGAAATAGACAGAGCAGGTGAGATGCTTCCTGAGGTAGTGAAAAAGACTTACCCCGAAGTTACATGTGAAACCGATTACATACTGGTTGAGCGTTTACCTGGAAAGTTTGAAGACAAGGGACTTGAAGTCCATAGGATAACATTTAAAAATGACTCAGAGTATCAACAATCATCTATGAGTTTTCATAATCTGGTAGTATTAGAGGGGGATGCTACTCTGTTCATAAAAGATAAAGGATATAGCATTCCACGCGCCATACCTGGTGGAGAAATGCTAATAGCCCCGGCATCAGCCGGAAGTTATGAGATACGCGCTGGCAAAGGTACACAAATTATCGATACGTTTACACCTGTATAGTAAGGCATGTTGAGATATGCGTGGCGTTATTTGTTATGATGGCTGGACAGACGTTTCCCATAATTGTATTTCTTTTAAATTGATCTTCATATTAAAAGACCCAGACAGCATTATGTCTTTCTACTTAACAAGGGAATTGTGGTTGCGTAACCAGGCAATGAGAGCCTCCTTACTTGCTGACGCCGTGGCAATACACGAATCCGCACATCCGTAATATATCCTTATATTGTTATCTTGCTCAATCCAACCGCACGGGAAGACAACGTTATCAACATCTCCTGTTCTTTCGTATTCCTCTTCCGGAGAAAATACCCACTCGTCCGATCTTGCAATCAATTTGGTCGGGTTTTCAAGATCCAGGAGAGCTAAACCGTTTCTGTAAATACTTCCCGCAGCCGTAGTCTTTACACCATGGTAAAGAATCAGCCAGCCTTCGTCGGTTCTTATTGGTTGTGGTGAAAGACCTACTTTAGCAGAATCCCACCAGGGACGACTGCGTGCCTCAATCAGGGCACGATGTTCTCCCCAGTGTATCAGATCGGGTGAAAAGGAGATCCAGATGTGGGCACCGGCATATGTAGAAACAGGCCGGTGAATCATTGCCCATCTTCCGTTGAACCGGACTGGGAAAAGAGCCGCATCCTTGTTGACCGGCGGCATTACTGCGCCTAATCTTTCAAATGATACGAATTCTTCGGTAAAAGCAAGGGCGACCATAGGGCCAAATTTTGAATAAGCAGTATATGCGATAATCCATCTCTTCATTTCAGGAAGATAAGTAATCCTCGGATCCTCAATTCCCCATTTTTCTTCTTCGTGTGTCTGGATACAAGATTTCATCACAGGTGTTTCGCCTATTGTCCAATCTGTGACACCATTCTTGCTTGTTGCCGTTGTAAAATGTGAAATCCCCCGCCTGTCTTCTACACGCATGAGAAGCAGAATTTCATTTTTAAACTCTGTAGCTGCGGCGTTAAATACAGAATTTGCGGGGTAAGGAATGTCGCTTACCCTGATAATTGGGTTTTCTTTAGAACGTTCGAAAACCTGCATTGCATTATTTATCATCATAAGAATACTCTCTCAACCGCACAATCTAACCGAATTATATCATGTCTCTTTCTCCGGATTTTCCTGAACGACAGAGATCTCTTTCATACTTAACAAGGAGAGAAGGAAACATATCGTACTCTCTGCTCCCTGATTCAGATTTACGCCTGTCCTGGTTAACCCATCATAACAGCCCCCTGTAACAAAATCGTACAAATTCCGGTTGCCATCATTACCCCCCAGGAACCACTCGAATGACATTTTCATGGGTTTAAGATATTCTTCATCTTTGGTGACCAAATAGGCTGCCTTACAAACTTTGATCATCCAGAATGCATCAATGGGTTGTTGATCGAAGCGCGATCGTACTTTGCCCTTTTTATACCATCGGTGGCTTCCGATGAGAGACAGGGTGTCATTTCTTATACAGTTATCCAGCAGGAAATTCATCGTTGCCATGGCTGTGTCAAAATATTTATTGTTCTTTTCTGCAGTATAACCCTTGAATAAAGCGGTAGGTAATAACCCGTTCGCATATGCCAGAATATTCTCAAACCATTGCCATTTACTATCCTGGTGTCGCTCATATTCAGTAACAATCATGTCGCAATATGACACGAGAATTGATTTCACATCCCGGGCCCCGCCGTATCTCCGCAGGTAATTAAATATGCCAAGTATCGCAAACGCGGCTCCCCTCAGGCTCTCTACTCTATGCGTGACAGCCTTGTCAAAACACTCCTTTGCAATTACCGAATAATGATCAGGAGCAAATGCAATAAGATAACCCAATGCCCATAAAGAGCGTCCGTGCCAGTCATCTCCGAGATTGATGGCGGGGTCGTTTTCTTTGGTTGGGTTTAGCCCCATATCAAAAAAGTTAGTGAAACGTCCCGACTCATCCTGTGCATTGATGAGAAATGCCAGGTATTTATCAAGGAGCAACAGTATTTCCCGATCCTGAAAGAGCTTAAAGTATTGAGCAGAGAGGATCAAGGCCCTGACGTTGTCGTCAAGTGCATATCCGTGTTTATAATTGGGTACTGTGTATTTCGCATGTTGCACTATCCCATAATGACTGGTCAGATTTTTCAAATGGTTTAAATTTACTTCAGGAAGACTGGTCAAGCGAATTGGGCGTTCAACCCTTCCATACACAACCTTGCCTTCCTCTATAGAACTAATGGTATCATTGAAAGCGTCAACATAATTAATAGCAACATTCTTCCAGGTCATATCCCTCCCGTACTGGTAGGCATTTATTCTGGTTGTATGAAGCACTGTTGGATCATCCAGTAGCTTGTTGATAGCTTGTGCCAGTGAAGAAGGGTTCTTGAATTTAACGAGCATCCCGCGGTTATCGGCCAATAGTTCTTGTGCATACCAATACGGAGTTGATACCACGGCCTTACCTGTGCCAACAGCATAAGCCAGAGTTCCTGAAACGATTTGTTCTTTTTTGATATAGGGTGTGACATAAATATCGGCTGCTGAAAGATATTCACACAGCTCTTCCAGCTCGACAAACTTCTTGTGAAAAAATACGTGTTTGTTTAGTTCAAGTTTGTCAACAAGCCGTTGTAGAAATAAGTAATACTCTTCACCCTTGCTTTTAACGATTTCAGGATGAGTACTACCAAGAATAATATATATAACGTCATTATGTTTTTTGATGATCTTAGGCATGGCCTCCAACATATATTCAAGGCCTTTGTCAGGCCCGATAAGGCCGAAGGAAAATATGACTTTTTTGCCCATGGCCTTGAATTTGTCTTTATAGAAATTAGGATCAACAAATGGCAGGTCTGGCACGCCGTGATGGATAAAGATCTTCTTTTCATCAGGCATGTTATATTTATCCAGTATTTTCATTGCCCTGTTGCTCATCACTACAATCCTGTTGCTAAGATCACATATCTCCCTGAAGACTTCTTCCTGCCCTATGTCCTTTTCAAGGACTGTATGAAATGTTGTTACTATCGGCACATTGATTGATTTCATAAATGTGAGCAAATAGTTCCCCCAGACGCCTCCAAATATTCCGAACTCATGCTGTAAACACAATATGTCAACATTGCTTGAGTTTATATAATCTGCCGCTCTTTTATAATCATCAATATTATGTTGCCGAATCTCAAAACTTACCCGTTTGGGATAATTGTATGTTTCCGGTGTATTTGTCATTGCGATAACAGAAACGCCCAACTGAGGTGATACACTGGAGACGGCCTCACTCAGGTCTGTTGTAAATGTTGCGATACCGCACTTTCTTGGCAAATAGTTACCCAGGAATGCCACATTACTGATACTATCTATACGCATACATTACTCCTTTCATGTGTAATGAGTTCCAGGATCATTGTTTTTGTAAACGAACACTCTTTATAATAAGCGTTTCTTCATTCAGGCACACCAACTCGATCGGACACAGGTAAGGACTGCTTTTTAGAAGATAGTAGACGCTCAAACAGTGGCGCAAGCTCTACCGTTGCAACCTTAGATGATGTATCTGATACACCATACGGAATAACTAATGTTTCACCGTGTAACATGCTTCCGCATGAATATACAACGTTAGGGACGTATCCTTCACGTTCCGATTCCCTGGGGATGATCAAGGGTTCTTCCAGCTTTGCAATAACTATTGTAGGGTCATTTATATCCAACAATTCTATACCAATGCAATATGTCCTCATGGGGCCCACGCCATGTGTCAAGAGCAGCCACCCTTTTTCAGTCTCAATTGGAGAACCACAATTTCCTATCTGAAAAAACTCCCAGCTATATTGAGGGGAATCCAATTGTTCTGCTTCATCCCAGAAAAAGACATTATTCGATTGCGTGATATACAAATTTTCTCCATCCTGCCGGGAAATCATCATGTAACGGCCATTTACCTTCCTTGGAAACAAAGCCATACCCTTGTTTATAGCACCTCTGCCGTTCAATGCACACATTTTGAATTTCAGAAAATCCTTCGTTTCCAGCAACATTGGTAAAATGCCATGACCGCAATATGCCGTATAAGTAGCAAAATATCTGACATCTCCATTATCATCCGTGAAACGTACAAACCTGGCGTCTTCAATACCGTTCTTTTCGCGACTGACAACCGGAAAAATTACACGTTCTGAGATTGCGGTACTATCATCAAAAGTTATTTCATAATCTGACTTTGCCAACCATTTCATCATGTCCCGCGTTTCGCGTCCAAGATTATCTATGATTATCTGAGTTTTATCAATTTTTTCCGCAATTTTTTCTGATTTCTCCGGGAATGCAATTCGATTAATGCCTATCCGATCTGCTTCAATCCTTTCAACAATTCTTTTTATTTGTGCTACAACCGTGTCCCGGTCGTATTCAGGATATAATTCAAAAGCAGGTCTCACTGCATAAGGGCTTACTGGATCCATTATCAAATTATTTTTGGCATCTATGATGCCGCTACGGAATACGATAGAAGAGATGTGCCCTTCCCCGATGGCCCGAAAGCTTAAAATGAATCTTTGTGATCCGGAAGAAAGATTGCTTTGGTCAGGGTGAGGCACCATCGAAGGATTAAACAGTGCGGAAGATTCAATGGAATATTCATGTGTGAAATATGCTCCTAATAACAACATTTGTTCTTTCGACAGTTGATCATACCCCGGGGGACTCACCTTTATCCTCTCGTAACTTTCAAGGAATATCCTTTCGATATCATAATGACGATTTGCAAAATCCGTCAGCACATCGGTAAGGATAGTTTCACATTCTTCTTTGGAAAGCCCCAAAACTCTTTTAAAGATATTTCTAATGCGATCTTCACTTCCAGGTTTGTAAAACTTCGCGATAACTCGCCTAGGATTACACTTAAAAGTTTCACGCTTTTTAGTAACAATCAACTTCATCAATTAAAGAGGTCTCCTTTTTTTCGGCAATGCTGGTTATTTTGAGAGTTATTACCGGCTTTTTTAACTAAATTGTTAATATAAGTATAGTTCTGTAAACTCTTGTCATTATCGTTAGTATTTTCCGTTTGTCAATGTAATGTATTTATTAATTTTTCTATCGCTTTTTGTCATTGTCAGTCACTGTCTGGGCCTTTCCCCTGGCCAGGCATGATTCATTTTTTCAGATAGTCCAGGAGTATTCTCGTCAGGTTAAAATGGCCTTTTATTCTCTTGACGGATCTCTTCAAAAAAAGGTGTTCTTTCACTGTCGACACATTCTGCTGCATATAAATACATGGCCGCAGACCAGGTTTGCCAGTCATTCCCCTGCGGGGTTCCATCCTGAGCTTTGAACCATTCATTAAAACCATGGCTCACTTTTTCCTGACGCGCCGGTATGATCAATTCTGTCAAAAGTGCAAGTTTTTTTTCGGCAAGGGCAATTTTTTTAGCCGCTACTAAAGCGGCGATATAGAAACCGCAAATAAAAGGCCAGATTCCGCCATTGTGGTATTCACCAGGTTTATTAAAATCAGCATAGCGCTGGCGCCAATCGGGATCTTGAGGCTCGATATAGGGCAATAAATTGGGTGGCAATAATATGGCTAACTGCTTTCTAGTCCGCATCGCTTGACACTCTTTTTCCAGCCAGTTAATAATTTTTCCGGCCTGCTCTTCTGAAACAATTCCACTCAGGATGGCCAGACTGTTGCCCAAAAGATCAAAGCGGTCACTGTTATATATCTTATATGACCAGAGTGCCAGATAGGGTTTATCATTAAGTCTAAACCCTTTCAGCTTTGGCTTGTTCTTACTGTTTTGATCGGTAACCGGCAGATTCATGTTTTTTTTTAAATTGTCGGCCTTTGCCTGCTCATTAAAAAGAGAGAGATAGGAATAGACCAGGGTGTTTACATAAAGACCAAACCCCATTACCCACTGCTCATCGCGCCAGTCAGTGGTCGGCATCTGGGCAACAAGCGCTCTATTGTCTGGAGATTGATACTCCATCCATGTCAGCGCCTTTTTGATCGCTTTTTGAAGGTATTTCTTCGGGCCTCTAACTTTTTGATAGATAGCGGCAGTCAATAAAAACAAGGGTGTCGTATCACTGGCGCCCCTGTCTTCGGGATCATGGACCAACGAAGGGATATGTCCTAAATGACTTTGATTTCCGGCCAGGGTCTTTAGGACGTTATCCAGTGACTCTATCAGCGTTTTATTACCGGAGACCAGAATGCCGAGACTGGCGATCATCAGATCCCTGGTATAAGGTTCCGGATATCCCCAGCCGGCGGTGCGGGGAAGATCATCAAAGGGGCCTCTGGCATTATATAATAATACTTCCAAGGCTGCTTTTTTGGCAGCTTCAATTTGTATAGTCATCTTTATTACCTTTCTATGAGAGGCCAAACTTGTTTTTAATTATTTCTACAAAGCGTTTGGCGACAATTCGATAATCAAAATTCTCGATGACATGTTGATGGGCGGCCTGACCCAACTTGAGACGCAACTCAGGGTTCTCCATGAGATCCATCAAGTAATTGGCAATGTCATACACGCTGGCCCGATAATCAACGGTTCTTGGTTTATCAAAAACATGGCGGTGTCTTTCTTGATAACCGGATTCCACACCGAGGGTCGTCTCTTTCAACAGGATTTCCTGGGCAACCTCTGCCAACAACGCCGTTTTGCCGTGGATCAGGGTATCGAGCATGGCCATTGCTTTGATGCCGATAACCGGTTTAGCGCAAGCGCCCGCCTCAATCTGAGGCATACCAAAACCTTCTAACCGTGAAGGGGCCGCATAGATATCGCAGGCATTTATTAAATAAGGCATAAAATTTCGAGAAACCCGGTTCATTGTATAAATAATATTTTTATCGATACCCAGTTGTTCCGCCAATTTCAAATCGGCCAGATTTTGCAGCTGCGTTCTTTCCTGAGGCCAGACTTTACAGACATATCGCCAGGGAGGGGCTTTGATATTATTGATTGCCAGCGCCTGCATTACTTCGTGAGCGCCTTTGGATGCGGCATCACCGCCAACGGTCAAGACCATCATTTCATCGGACTTGATCCCCAGTGCTTCGCGAACCACAGCTACTTTGGGATCATCTTTGTCGACGGGACGAAAAGCATCGGTATCACAGCCTACGGGTAAGACTTCGATATTATCACCCTTGATACCGTCACGGATATAGACATCTTTGACCCAGTTGGAGGTGACCAAGATGAGCGGCAGATCATTTAAAATTTCCTGATAATTTGCAATGTAACCATCTGCTACCAGCCACGGGACTGCCTGCGCGCCATATTGCTGGGGATGAAGTATGAGGTGGGGAGTATGTCCCCAGTAGCCGATACCGACGACGATATCGGGTTTAAACCAGCGATAGTACCACTCCTTTTCCTGTGCCGCTTCAAAATTGACGGGATAGACATCGACGCCGAGTTCTTTAAGGCCGCGATATAATAACTCACCTTGAGTCGCCAGGCCTCCCGGTGAAGCCGGATAATCATATAAGACTAATACCTTCATGTTAAAATTCTCCTATCAATTTGTTTTTTCAATTATTTCATGATCTGTAAAACGGTAAAAAGCCTCTGTGGCAGGCGTTGTTCTCGCCTCAAAACTTTGACTGTGAAAATCATAAATTCCGGTAATGATCCGCAGTTTCTCCTGCCAGATATTTTTGGGCAACTTTGTCTCCAGATCAGCATCTGGCCTCGGACGGGGGAGGTATTCGCCTCCTCCATCTTCATAGGCAAAGAGCCATAATTCCCTGGCAAATAATTTCCTTTTTTTCCAGAGACTGAGAACCTCCCGCCCAATCTCTTCATGTCTACGATGCCTGGTATATTCACCTTCCGGATTATGGGTGATAATGATATCGTATTCCAGGGGTGGCAAAAGCGAAAAAATAGTCTTTTTGATTACTTGTGGTTTTAGCGGTTTTTGCTCTGGGCCATCATCAAGATCTCCCATTTCCCCTTCAGCATGTAAAACTTTAAGCGCCGCATTAAATTTTGGGGCGCGATCAGGATCATTACCACGACAAAGTGTGATGATCTGCCACTTAAACGCAGGGTTCATCAAAATTGTTCCGCCTGTCCATAGCGTTTCATCATCGGGATGGGCGACGATGACAGCCGCATTATTTATTATTTGTTGTTTCCGTATATACATTGCCAATCTTTCTCGCACGTTGTGGCCGATCTATGTCAACTTTATTGTTCAGGCCGATGTTAAGCAATAAATTCCATCCGGCGGCCAGCTGTAAATAGCTACTGAAATCGTTATATTCCGGAATCTCAATTGTTGTAAAAGCCGTTTTTCTGCTGGCAATGGCTATGCTCGGCAGACCGATTACTTTGCAGAATACGTCCTTGAATTTTTCCTCTTCCTGAGGAAAAGGTTCGATAATTATGAGAAAATCATTCTTAGTCACCACTTCCTCTATACCGTGAACAGCATATGTTCCTTCCAGAAAGTCGGATTTTTTTCTCGTGATCTCATTGGCTTTGAGCGTCAGTTCTTCTGCCACGCCATTGTTTCTGCCTGCAAAATAGAGCGTTTCTGCCCGGGCAGCTTGCTCGATAATCTCTTGTGGTATTGTTATTTCGAGAACCCGCTTTAGTAAATCAGCCAGTCTGGTTAGGTCAGGCAGAGGTTGCCCCGTGAGTTTTCTCAATAAAAGATCATAAAACAGCGCTTGCTCCATCACCGATTTGGTGGCAGACACGGCGCCTTCAGGCCCACAAGATAGCTGGTATGCAGCATCGGCCAGGGTAGCGATGGGTGATCTGTTATCGGTAGTCATGGCTATAATATTATTGTGGTTCAATGCCTTTAGATGCTGCAGTAACCTGACCACTTCTTTTGTCTTTCCGGAGTTAGAGGCGGCGATAACAGTATAATCATTCAGGTCATATTCCAGCGCCTGTGTTGCGCTTTCGGTGATGGCTGTTATCCTGGAAGGGCTCTTTAATAAATTATAGGTGGCGTTATGGGCCGGGAAGATCCGGGAAGACCCTTCGCCTGTAAAAAATAATTTTTCTTTTTTTATGCTGGGAAGGAAAGCGATGATCTTGTTGGGATCGAGTGCTCTGATGTATTCCACTGTTGCCATCATGTCTTTAATAAGTAAATAATCTTTCATATAATAAGCAGGAATATCCTTTCGAGATCATAATGATGGTTTGCAGATATCAGGTTATTTATGTGATATCTGTTCGAAGATAGTATCATAAAGTTCCCCCATATTGTTTTGAATTCTTAAGCATAGCTGATAAGCCTGGGCAGCCTGCCAGTTAACAACATGTTTCTTCCATTCATCAGGTATTATTTTATACGAGTGGTTTCCAAAGAAGGCTAATATATCTTCGTTACTGATGACACCGTTTGTTCTTGACACAAAAAGATATGGTATTTCGTCCAGATGCGTTTTTCCGTTTGACATATAAGCAAGCATGCTGTGGTGTCCGTCGAATAATATAATTTCTCCAGTCTTGGCTCTAACCAGCTTTATATTTGGAATTTTATCTTTCTGCAGGATATGCCTCCCTGAATCTATCTTTTTCTTCATCTGTTCTATCTGGGAAATATCTTTGATGCCATCGCAATTATGAAGGTTAATAATATCTCTCAAATTAATTCTAACATTTACTTCTCTTGTAACAAAGGCATCTTCAATGACAGCAGCACGATTAAATTTCTCGACTGCCATATATGCATTGGTGTTTCCATGTGAGAAAGTAACGCTATTTGTAAACATCTTTTCTTTTCCATTCTCAGATGTTCCCACGGGCAAGCAAAGTACAATCTGCCAATCAGACATTCAAAACCCCTTTCATTGTCCACCGAATTAATTCTCGTTTCAACTGCAGAAAACAATTGCCGCACTTAATATCCCCAGCCAATTGCGGAAGAGGAGATCATAATATCTCACAGACTCTCTCTGAATTGTTTCTGTTGATCCTCTGGAACTCAATAGTCTTACTAATTGCTTGAGAATACAGTATAAGCAGGGCATCGCAAAATTCTTGATCAATATTACCTGAATCTAGTGTAGATCTGTAGAGTATGCCTTTTTTGAAACATCCCACGTAACCTATTATAATATCCACTGTTATAATGACCATACAATTCTACTGTGTTTTGAATTGTGTAAAAGATTCATGCTAAAAGAAAAAAGTTGATTTTAAGGAGTGAATTTATATGATTACTTACTTTCCCAGTATCTATACCTGAATATTAAAGGAAATCGCATGTCTATTACAGTTAAAAGAACAAAAATCAGTATCGTGCCTGATCCCGCCCGGGTGATTCTCAAAAGCTTTATACCGGGAGATAAAAACCGGATGCAACAAATTTTCAAGAGAATCCTTACCATGACAGACCAGCAGGTAAATCAACAACTGGAAATTCTCATGAAAGGCTTTCAGCGTCGGCATAAAAAGTTCAAGCAGGCATTGCTTCATAACTATGAAATTGCAACAAAGGCACTGGACAACGAAATCCAGGTCTCTGAGGAACGCAGACTGTTGTTTGGAGCGTTTTTCTCGAACGAGTATTCCATAGAATCGGCTGCTTTTTTCAATCCTTCCATGGTTCCCCATGATAATCAGAGCAATATTCCCGAGGGCGCTACACATTTTATTATGAGTTTGCGAGCGGTAGGCGAAGGACACATCTCCTCGATTGCCTTCAGAACCGGTATTATTGATAAAGATAATGAGATCACGATAAACCCTGTCAGTCGATTCATTGGGACAGGTAAACATGCCTCACATAAGAAATATAACAAAATTATTTTCAGGAAGAAATTAACGGAAATAGGGTGTGGCGAGTATGTTTCGGATCTGGTTATGCGTAAACTTGATTTGGAGTTTGACATATTTAGGTTGAAAGAAGTTATCGGCGAATTATGTGATATTAACCTGGCTTCTACAAGAACCAAAGAAACCTTTGATGATATAATAACTCTGGCAGAAACGAATTATGCAATGGACTATGATCCAAATAGTCATATAAGTGAACGAGTGTTATTTCCTTTTTCTCATGCCGAGTCAAAGGGTATTGAGGATGCGCGGTTTGTACAGTTTTTTGATGAAGATGGAAGCATGGTGTATTATGCTACGTATACGGCTTATAGCGGTAACAAACTTATACCACAGCTTTTGAAGACACCAAATTTTATAAACTTCGAATCTATAACCCTGAATGGGGCGGCGGTACAGAATAAGGGTATGGCTCTCTTCCCACGAAAGATTGGAGGTCTGTACATGATGATATCACGGCAAGATAATGAGAACCTCTATATCATGACTTCAGATAATATAAATTTCTGGGGAAAAGCGGAACTTCTTTATAAACCTTCGGAACCATGGGAAATGATTCAAATTGGTAATTGTGGGTCTCCTATTGAGACTCCTGAAGGATGGATTCTTTTAACTCACGGCGTTGGAGCTATGCGGCAGTATTGTATAGGCGCTATCTTGCTTGATCTAAAAGATCCATTTCACGTCATTGGTCGATTGAAAGAACCATTCCTGATTCCAAATGAAGAAGAGAGAGATGGCTATGTTCCCAATGCTCTCTATACCTGTGGCGCCATGCAGCATAATGACGTATTGGTCATCCCATATGCCATGAGTGATTACAAGTCCAGCATCGCTCTTGTGAGCACAAAAGAGCTGTTACATGCAATGAAATCGAAATAATGCGAAAACAACAACTTACAAAACATCGACAACATGTTAGTAGTTACGTTATTGTAAACGCTTAATTTAATGCAAAATGACCAAGAAAAGTAAAGTATTTTTTGTTGAAACCAGGAGTGGTGAATCACTTGCTTCATTAGCTGAAAAGGTGAAGCGTCTGTACGATGCTGCCGGACTTGGGAGCATCATCAAGCGAGGTGACATGGTCGCGATAAAGACCAGTTTTGGGGAAAAGGGGAATATTGGCCACCTTAAACCTCCAATAATCAAAGCCGCTGTGGATAAAGTGAAGTTAAACGGCGGGAAGCCTTTCCTGGTTGAAACGAATACGTTATATGTGGGAAAACGTTCCAACGCAATAGACCATTTAATGCTTGCTCATGAGCATGGGTTTACGATAGAAAATACAGGTGCTCCCGTTATTATTGGAGACGGGCTTTTTGGAGAACACAATTACACTGTTAATATTAATCAAAAATTGTGCAAAAACGCTTATATCTCCGGCGTGGCAAAGGCTTCAAATGTCATTATTTCTATTGCACATGTTACAGGGCATCTTGCCACAGGCATGGGCGCAACTTTTAAGAATATCGGTATGGGATTGTCTGCAAGGGGAGGTAAGCTGGCCCAGCACTCAGGCGTGATACCTCAGATTATCAGCAAGAATTGTACAACATGCAAGGTATGTCAGGTCTGGTGTCCCGCGGATGCAATCAACATGGATAAGGATACTGCAGTAATTGACCCAGAGAAATGTATCGGCTGTGGAGAATGTCTTGCCGTCTGTCAATTCGGTGCTGTTAAGATTGCATGGGATGAGGACACGGCAAATTTACAGAAAAAGGTTGCGGAATATTGTCTGGCCATTTTAGACGAGAAGAGGGAGAAGGCAGCGTTTTTTAACTTCCTTACACACATTACGAAACATTGTGACTGTATGGATGAGCCCTTTAAACCGGACATCTCTGATATCGGTATCGTTGTATCAAGAGACCCGGTCGCTGTTGAAAAAGCGACTATAGATTTAATAAACGAACACACCGGAAAAGATTATTTCAGACATATCTGGCCGGAGATTGATTATACCGTGCAGCTTAATCACGCCCATGAAATCGGTTTAGGCAATCTTGATTATGATCTGGTAAATGTTACTTCTGATCGTCAGTAATTATTCACCGCTCCCCGGACAAAAAACACCGAGGACAAGAAGTCGCAAAGAACGCAAAGAAAACTTAAAGGAATTACACTAGTCTGTGGATACAAACTGGATATAGTAGGATGGGTCAAGCGAAACGGATCCATCAGGACCTTACTCATTGATGATCCAAAACATTTAAATATGAGTTTGTCATTATCTGTTTCGATGTGTATAATAGTCCTAAAGCATACGCATATGACAGGAGGTTACCAATGAGAACAAATGTTGTGATTGATGATAAATTAATGGAAACAGCTCTTAAATTGTCAGGGCTGCAAACAAAAAGAGATACAATTGAAGCTGGACTGAAATTATTAGTAGAGTTTAAACAACAGGCAAAGGCAAAAAGTTTTCGTGGCAAATTAAAATGGGTTGGAAATCTTGATAAGATGCGGTCAGACAAATGATTGTGGTAGACTCTTCTGTATGGATTGATTATTTTA